>JAHEYF010000024.1 GCA_023251755.1 Bacteroidota bacterium | reverse complement strand
TGTGCCCTGAAAACAGGTGATTTGATACTTAACCTGTTTTCGATAGGGTCCCGTAGCTCATTTGGATAGAGCAACTGCCTTCTAAGCAGTAGGTGACTGGTTCGAATCCAGTCGGGATCACAAAAACAGAGTGAGTGTGAGAGGCGGGAGTGAAACCCTTCTCTGAACTCACACTCATACTGTTTCCTTCCCTAAACTCACCCCCCTTTTTTCTATTTCTTAAAAATCCCCATCATTTTAATACTTTTGCATTTTTCTTTCCCTGCACCATTTAAATATTAACACATTGAATCAACTTCCATCCTCTTTATTAGCTTCCCTTACATTATTCCCGGGTTTTGAACCTGAAAAATTCATTGCCGCGCATGCCGAAAGCGAAAAGCTTACATCCCTTCGCATGAACCCATTTAAGCCGATTGATAGTTACAATAATTATGAAAAAGTAAAATGGAACCCATCCGGGTATTATTTACCCGAACGTCCTTCTTTTATAACAGATCCCTTATTTCACGCGGGTTGTTATTATGTGCAGGAAGCATCCAGTATGTTTTTGGAACAGGTATTAAAAAGCCATCTCGATTTGAGCAAACCCTTGAAAGTACTTGATTTATGTGCTGCTCCGGGAGGTAAGAGTACCTTGCTTACTTCGCTGATTAGTGACGATAGTTTATTGGTGGCCAACGAAGTGATTAAAACGCGGGTACATGTATTGGCCGAAAACCTGAGTAAAT
The DNA here is from genome assembly GCA_023251755.1 of Bacteroidota bacterium. GTDB lineage: Bacteria > Bacteroidota > Bacteroidia > B-17B0 > Aurantibacillaceae > JAHEYF01. The sequence continues at coordinate 52,228 of JAHEYF010000024.1, read as the reverse complement.
GGGGCAGGGCCAATGTAATTGCAACCAATAGCGACCCTAAACATTTTGCGTCTTTACCCGGTTATTTTGATGTAATAGTGGTGGATGCGCCTTGTTCGGGTTCGGGTTTGTTTCGCAAACAGCCGGAGGCAATAGGGGAGTGGAGCGAAGAAGCGGTGAATAAATGCAGCCAGCGCCAGGAGCGTATACTGGCCGATGTATTACCTGCGTTAAAAGAAAACGGACTCTTGATATATTCCACCTGCTCTTATTCTTCAGAAGAAAATGAGGCCATATGTGACTGGCTGTGTGAACATGAAGCCCTGACTTCCCAATCCTGCCCGGTTCCCGAAGATTGGGGCATTGAAGAGACCCTTTCCATTCAACATAAAGCCAAGGGATACAGGTTTTATCCGCATAAAGTAAAAGGAGAAGGTTTTTTTATGGCTTGTTTTACCAAAAAAGCTTCAGCCGAATACAGGTTAAAACCATCAAAAAATACAGTTACACGATTAAGTAAACAGGAATCGGCTTTAATTCCTGCCTGGTTAAAATTAGATAAACCGTACGAATTGTTTAAACAGGGAGAGAACATTTACCTGATGCACAGCGCTCATATTGATGAATTGCAAAGGCTTTCGGGGCATTTGTACATTAAGAAATCGGGAGTTGAGGTGGGGCAAATAAAGGGAAAAGATTTTATCCCGCACCATCAATTAGCCTTGTCCACTTACCTCAGTGCTGAGGTTCCGTCCATCAGCCTTGATAAAACCCAGGCCCTTCAGTTTTTAAAAAAGGAAGACTTAAAAATAACAGCCCCTGAAAATGGTTTTCACTTAGTAAAATTTCAGGGTTATGGGCTGGGCTGGGTCAAAATTTTACCCAACCGGGTAAACAATTACCTGCCAAAGGAGTGGAGAATACTTAAAAACATTGAAGAGTACCTGGTATAAAATCCTTGTTTTCAATTATTTATTTAAAGGAAGAAAATAAAATATTTTTTTTTGAATAAATTGGCGTATAGTTTAAAATCTTTTATTAAATTTGCAATCCCTTTTTGAGGGGTTGATTATAACGAAAAAAAGTTCTTTAAAATAACTGAAAATATTAGCCGAAGTAGCTCAGCTGGTAGAGCCACTGATTTGTAATCAGTAGGTCGGGGGTTCGAGTCCCTTCTTCGGCTCTTTTATAATATTTTTGGGGCAATACCAGAGTGGCCAAATGGGACAGACTGTAAATCTGTTGTTTCGACTTCGGAGGTTCGAATCCTCCTTGCCCCACTGGATGTTGTTGGTTTCTGATATTTTGTCCATCAAAAATCTCAAGCGGAAGTAGCTCATTTGGTAGAGCGCTAGCCTTCCAAGCTAGGGGTGGCGGGTTCGAGCCCCGTCTTCCGCTCCAAAATAGCTTTTTTCGAAAGAAAAAAGCAGTCAAAGTCAAGAGTAGCAAGGTTTACCGGCGAAATTGACTTTTAGGATGTCCCCAAAGCCGGGACTTTTCGTGCATGTAAAAGTGAAATTGTTCTTTAAAAAATTGTTGAGCAGTATAGGGGAATTTAACAGAGATTAGTTAATAGTGAATAGTGGTACCCTTACTTAAACTTTTTAGCTGTTGTAGCTCAGTGGTAGAGCACTTCCTTGGTAAGGAAGAGGTCGGCAGTTCAATCCTGCTCAACAGCTCATCTGTACATACAGAAAGCAAATCAGGTCAATAGGATTTGCACAGGCCTTAAAACGGCTCATTAATTTAAAAACAGGACCAGTAAATTAAATAATAAACAATAACCGATAAACAAAAAAAGCTATGGCTAAAGAAAAATTCGACCGTTCGAAACCCCACGTAAATATTGGGACCATCGGTCACGTTGACCACGGTAAAACTACCTTAACTGCTGCTATTACTTCAGTATTAGCTTCTAAAGGTTTAGCAGAAGTTCGCGATTTCTCTTCAATTGATAATGCTCCTGAAGAAAAAGAACGCGGTATTACCATTAATACTTCTCACGTTGAATATGCAACTGTTAACCGTCACTACGCTCACGTTGACTGTCCAGGTCACGCGGATTACGTAAAAAACATGGTTACAGGTGCTGCCCAAATGGACGGTGCTATCCTTGTGGTTGCTGCAACAGACGGACCAATGCCACAAACACGTGAGCATATCCTTCTTGCACGTCAGGTAGGTGTGCCTAAAATTGTTGTATTTATGAATAAAGTTGACATGGTTGAAGATGCTGAGCTTCTTGACCTTGTTGAAATGGAAATCCGTGAATTATTGTCTTTCTATAAATTTGATGGCGATAATACTCCAATTATCCGTGGATCAGCTTTGGGTGGATTAAACAACGATCCAAAATGGGTGGACAAAATCATGGAATTAATGGATGCGGTTGATACCTTCATTCCACTTCCTCCACGTGATAAAGAAAAACCATTCCTGATGCCGGTTGAAGACGTGTTCACCATTACTGGTCGTGGTACTGTTGCTACCGGCCGTATTGAAACAGGTGTAATCAACACCGGTGATAGCGTTGATATCTTAGGTATGCAGGATGAAAAATTATCATCTACAGTTACCGGGGTAGAAATGTTCCGTAAAATCCTTGATTACGGTGAAGCTGGAGATAACGTAGGTATCCTGTTGCGTGGTATCGAGAAAAAAGATATCCGTCGTGGTATGGTTATCGCGAAACCAGGTTCAATTACTCCTCACACTGAATTCAAAGCTGAGGTGTATATCCTGAAAAAAGAAGAAGGTGGACGTCACACTCCATTCCATAACAAATACCGTCCTCAATTCTACTTACGTACAACTGACGTAACAGGAGAAATTGAATTACCAGAAGGACGCGAAATGGTTATGCCTGGCGATAACGTTACTATTACTGTTAAATTGATCGTTCCTGTAGCAATGGACAAAGGTTTACGTTTCGCTATCCGCGAAGGTGGACGTACAGTTGGTGCTGGTCAGGTAACTGAAGTGATCAAATAATAGATAATAATTATACGGTAAAAATGGCTTTCATATAGCAAAGCCATTTTGCCGTTTAGTAGAGTCTATAGTTTAGAGTCCATAGTTGAGAGCTAATAGTCTATAGTTTAGAGTCGCTGGTTGAGAGTTTAGAGTCATGAGTTTAGAGGTTTACACCGATAATTTCTCACTAAAAACTTTCAACTATAAACTCCCAACTATAAACCATAAACCATAAACTCTAAACTATAGACTCTCAACTCTAAACTAAACAAGATACGGGTGTAGTTCAAGGGTAGAATAGCGGTCTCCAAAACCGTTGATGGGAGTTCGAATCTCTCCACCCGTGCGCAAAAGTTCAATGTTCTTAGTTCTTAGTTAAGCAAGAGCCTGAACAGAAGACTAAAATAAAATTAACAGCTTAGTGTTAAGGTTTTGATTAAAGCAATTGCTCACTCTAAACTCCTGACTCTAAACTCTAAACTAAAAAGACATGAGTAAAATCAGAACATATTTTGAGGAAACGACTGATGAGTTGGTTCACAAAACTTCGTGGCCGACCTGGCAGGAGTTGCAAGGCAGCGCATCGTTGGTTTTAGTGGCTTCATTTATTATAGCAATACTCGTATGGGGCATGGACACCAGCTTTAACAAGCTGATGCAAATGGCCTATTCATTATTGAATAATTTATAACAAATTCAAGCAATTTTACTATGAGCGAACAAGTGAAAAATGAGCCGCAAGTGAAGAGATGGTATGTTGTGCGAGCCATCAGCGGTCAGGAAAAAAAGGTAAAACAATACATCGAAGTTGAGATCAACCGTTTAGGCCTGAATGACCATGTCTCTCAGGTATTGATCCCGACTGAAAAAATATTCCAGATACGTAACGGTAAAAAAATAGCGAAAGAACGCTCTTTTTACCCGGGTTATGTATTAATAGAAGCGTTATTGGTGGGAGAAATTCCTCACATCATCAAAAACATCACAGGTGTTATTGGTTTCTTAGGAGAAACAAAAGGCGGAGACCCTGTTCCTATGCGTATTGCTGAAGTGAACCGCATACTTGGTAAAGTAGATGAGTTATCGGAAGCAGAAGGAACATTAAGTGTTTCTTACGTTGTTGGTGAATCGGTAAAAGTAATCAACGGGCCATTCAATGGATTTAATGGTGTTATTGAAGAAATTAACGAAGAGAAAAAGAAAATTAAAGTTACAGTTAAAATTTTCGGACGTAAAACCCCTGTGGAACTTGGTTTCGGGGAAGTTGAGCGCGAATAAACGAATTACAGGTTAAGTTGAGAGTTGAAATGGGATGCGCTTTGCTGCTTCCAAACCCGGTTAAACTCTCCCGAATGAGCTCGGGGTAAAACAAGGCCTGTGATATAAAAACAAAAACAGAAAATGGCAAAAGAATTATCCGCAATTGTAAAATTGCAAATTAAAGGAGGGGCGGCCAACCCGTCTCCGCCTATTGGTCCTGCATTGGGTGCCAAAGGTGTGAACATCATGGAGTTTTGCAAGCAATTCAATGCCCGTACGCAGGAACAGCCAGGTAAAGTATTGCCTGTTATCATTAACGTGTATAATGATAAATCGTTTGATTTTATTATCAAACGTCCGCCTGTTGCAGTACAGATCATGGATTTTGCAAAAATCAAATTGGGTTCGGCTGAAAGCAATCGTAAAAAAGTAGGTTCTATTTCCTGGGATCAGATTCGTACAATCGCTCAGGATAAAATTGTAGACATGAACTGCTTTACTATTGAATCAGCAATGAGTATGGTTGCCGGAACAGCCCGCAGTATGGGGGTTAGTGTTACCGGAGACGCTCCTGTAAAAAATTAATTATTAATCAAAAACAACGCTTTAAAGAATGGCAACGTTAACTAAAAAAAGAAAAGCTGCTGAGGCCAAATTTGACCAGAGCAAAGCTTATACAGTTGCGGAGGCTTCTAAAATTGTGAAAGAAATCACAACTACGAAGTTTGATGCAGCTGTGGATCTTGCGATCCGTTTAGGAGTTGATCCTCGTAAAGCTAATCAAATGGTACGCGGTACAGTTACTTTGCCTCACGGTACAGGTAAAGTTTTGCGTGTTTTAGCCCTGGTTACTCCTGATAAGGAAGCCGAAGCCAAAGCAGCAGGCGCCGATTACGTTGGATTGGACGAGTATATCGACAAAATTAAAAATGGTTGGACAGATGTAGACGTAATCATCACTATGCCTTCAGTTATGGGTAAAGTTGGTGCTTTGGGTCGTATATTGGGTCCACGTGGTTTAATGCCTAACCCTAAAACAGGTACCGTTACAATGGATGTAGGTAAAGCAGTTACCGATTCAAAGGGTGGTAAAATTGATTTTAAGGTAGACAAAGCAGGTATCATCCATGCTTCAGTTGGTAAGGCTTCATTTACAGCTGATAAATTAGCTGAGAATGCAAATGAATTACTAAACACAATTGTAAAACTGAAGCCATCATCCGCTAAAGGGGCTTATGTTAGAAGTATTTTTATGTCAAGCACCATGAGTGCCGGCATTACTATTGAAACAAAAGCATTTAGCAGCTAATCATTAAATCATATCAAAAATGACAAAAGAGGAAAAAACACTTGTAATTGACGCTTTGGTAGAGAAGTTGAATAACAACAACAAGATTTACCTGGCTGATTGTTCTTCTTTAACAGTAGAGAAAGTAAACCAGTTCCGCAAATCCTGCTTCGAGAAAAAAGTTTCAGTAACCGTTGTAAAAAACACCTTATTGAAAAAAGCCATCGAACGTGCTAACGACAGCCGCCTGGCTGAACTTATCCCGGCCATTAAAGGAGCAACCGCTTTAATTTTTACAGACACTTCTAATTTACCTGCAAAACTGATTAAACAGTTCAGGGGTAAAGGTGACAAGCCTGTATTAAAAGGAGCATTTGTTGAAGAAATCGTGTTTATTGGTGATAACCAGTTAGACACATTAGCATCGCTTAAATCTAAAAATGAGCTTATTGCTGATGTTGTATCCTTGCTGCAATCTCCAATCCGTCGCGTTATTTCAGGTTTGGAAAACAAAAAAGGTGGCGAAGAAGTAGCCGCTGCGTAAACTACTGTTAAAAACAGAAAAATTAAATTATTAACTTATTAAATCAAAAATAAAATGGCAGACGTAAAAGCAATCGCGGAAACATTAGTAAACTTAACCGTGAAAGAAGTACAGGAATTAGCTCAAATTTTAAAAGACGAGCATGGTATTGAACCTGCTGCTGCTGCAGTAGTTGTAGCTGCTGGTGGTGGTGGAGATGCCGCTGCTGCAAAAACATCATTTGATGTTGTATTGTTAGAAGCAGGTGCTGCAAAATTAGGTGTTGTTAAAGTTGTAAAAGACTTAACAGGACTTGGTTTGAAAGAAGCAAAAGACTTAGTTGACGGAGCTCCGAAACCAGTTAAAGAAGGAATATCTAAAGAAGAAGCCGAATCTATCAAGAAAACTCTTGAAGAAGCAGGCGCTAAAGTTGAAGTTAAGTAATTAACTTGATACATCTGGGAAAAGGCCTCGATCCGTTGGTAGAGGCCATTTCCCATTTGTTATTGAATTATCTCAGGAACATCCTGATGATAAAAATGAAACCGGCAAGGTTTCATGTTTACCAATTAACTAACGTTCAACTTTAAATTATTAGTTTTGGCATCAATAAAAAAATCTCAGAGAATTAACTTCTCTAAAAACAAATTCCCGGTTGAATACCCGGATTTTTTGGACATCCAATTGAAATCCTTCCAGGATTTCTTCCAGTTGGAAACAACAGCAGAAAACAGACAAGACGAAGGTCTTTTTAAAGTGTTTTCAGAAAACTTCCCCATCTCTGACGCAAGGAATAACTTTGTGCTTGAGTTTTTGGATTATTACATCGATCCGCCCAGGTATGCTCTTGACGAGTGTATTTCGCGTGGATTAACCTACAGCGTTCCGCTGAAGGCAAAATTAAAATTGTATTGTACCGATCCTGAACACGAAGATTTTGAAACAATCGTTCAGGACGTTTACCTGGGAACAATCCCTTATATGACCCCCAAAGGCTCGTTTGTAATCAACGGTGCCGAAAGGGTAGTGGTTTCGCAATTGCACCGTTCACCGGGTGTATTCTTTGGCCAAAGCCGTCACGCAAATGGTACCAAGTTATATTCGGCCCGTGTGATCCCTTTCAAAGGATCGTGGATTGAGTTTGCAACCGATATCAACAACGTGATGTATGCTTACATCGACCGTAAGAAAAAATTACCGGTAACAACTTTATTGCGTGCTATTGGTTTTGAAAGCGATAAATCAATTCTCGAAATTTTCGGTTTGGCAGACGAAGTGAAAGTTTCTAAAGCCGGACTTAAACGTGAAGTAGGCCGTAAATTAGCCGCAAGGGTACTCAAAACATGGTTGGAAGACTTTGTGGATGAAGATACCGGCGAGGTTGTGTCTATTGAGCGTAACGAAGTGCTGATTGAGCGTGAAACCGTTCTTGAAGATGATCACATTGACATGATAGTGGACGCTGGTGTTAAAGTAATTATTCTGCACAAACAGGATATTAATACAGCAGATTTTGCTATTATTTATAATACTTTACAAAAAGACCCTACCAACTCTGAAAAAGAAGCGGTAGAGCACATTTACCGGCAGTTGCGTAACGCTGAACCACCTGATGAGGAAACAGCACGTGGCGTGATCGATAAATTATTCTTCTCTGACAAACGTTATGATTTAGGAGAAGTAGGTCGTTTCCGTATCAACAAAAAATTAGGTATCGATACCCCGATGGATGTTCGTGTTCTTACCAAAGAAGACATCATCCTGATCATTAAATACCTGATTGAGTTAATCAACTCAAAAACAGATGTGGATGATATCGATCACTTGAGTAACCGTCGTGTTCGTACAGTAGGTGAGCAGTTATATGCTCAGTTCGGTGTTGGTTTGGCCCGTATGGCCCGTACCATCCGCGAACGTATGAATGTACGCGACAACGAGGTGTTTACACCAACCGATCTGATCAATGCTAAAACATTGTCTTCGGTGATCAACTCTTTCTTCGGTACCAACCAGCTATCGCAGTTCATGGATCAAACCAATCCCCTTGCAGAGATTACGCACAAGCGTCGTCTATCGGCACTCGGGCCAGGAGGTTTAAGTCGTGAGCGTGCAGGTTTCGAGGTTCGTGACGTTCACTACACCCACTACGGTCGTTTGTGTACCATCGAAACTCCTGAAGGTCCGAATATCGGTCTGATCTCCTCACTTTGTGTATATGCTAAAGTAAATAAACTCGGCTTTATTGAAACACCTTACCGTACAGTTGCCAACTCGAGGGTAGATGTGAACAAAGGCGTACTTTACTTAAGCGCCGAAGAAGAAGATCAAAAAACCATTGCCCAGGCCAATGAGCCCATGGACGATAAAGGTTCCCTGATCGGATCCAAAGTTAAATCACGTTACGAAGGTGACTTCCCGGTAGCTGATCCCGATAAAATTAATTTGATGGACGTTGCTCCGAATCAGATTGCTTCTATTGCAGCTTCATTGATTCCCTTCCTTGAGCATGACGATGCCAACCGTGCCCTGATGGGTTCGAACATGCAACGTCAGGCAGTTCCATTGTTACGCCCCGAATCACCAATAGTAGGTACAGGTATTGAAGCCTCTGTTGCGCAGGATTCACGCGTATTAATTACTGCAGAAGCTGAAGGTTCGGTTGAATTTGTGGATGCCAATGAAATAGTTATCCGTTACAACCGTAACGACGATGAAAAAGCAGTAAGCTTTGACGGCGATTTAAAATCATACAAATTAACCAAATTCAAAAAAACCAACCAGAATACTTGTATTAACCTTAGGCCTACTGTTAAAAGAGGAGAAAAAGTTAGTAAAGGACAGGTATTGTGCGAGGGTTATGCCACACAAAAAGGTGAGCTTGCTTTAGGTAGAAACCTTAAAGTAGCATTCATGCCTTGGAAAGGGTATAACTTTGAGGATGCTATCGTAATTTCTGAACGTATTGTTCGTGAAGATATATTCACCTCCATCCACATTGATGAGTACACCCTTGAAGTAAGGGATACCAAACGTGGTTTGGAAGAATTAACTTCTGATATTCCGAACGTAAGTGAAGATGCTACAAAAGACCTGGATGACAATGGTTTGATCCGCGTTGGTGCTGAAGTAAAAGAAGGAGATATCCTGATTGGTAAAATTACCCCTAAAGGTGAAACCGATCCTTCTCCCGAAGAAAAATTACTTCGTGCTATCTTCGGTGATAAAGCCGGTGATGTGAAAGATGCTTCATTAAAAGTTCCGCCTTCAACCAAAGGTGTGGTGATCGATAAAAAACTATTCTCACGTGCTATCAAAGATAAAAAAGCGAAAGCCGAAGAGAAACCGGTTCTTGAAAAATTAGATCGTGACCATGATGCAGAAGTATCAGAACTGAAAAATAAACTGGTAGACAAATTGTTTTTATTGGTAAATGGTAAAACTTCTCAGGGTGTGTTCAATAGCCTGAAAGAAGAAATCATCACCAAAGGAACCAAGTTTACTCAGAAATTATTAGAGAAAATTGATTACTCTGAAGTAAATCCAAGTAACTGGACTACTGATAAAGACAAGAATGATCAGATCCGTATGTTGTTGCACAACTTCATGATTAAGTTCAACGACATACTGGGTAAATACAAACGCGAAAAATTCCAGATTACAGTTGGGGATGAATTACCTGCAGGTATTGTACAATTAGCCAAAGTCTACATCGCTATGAAACGTAAGTTGAAAGTGGGTGATAAAATGGCCGGTCGTCACGGTAACAAAGGTATTGTGGCCCGTATTGTAAAAGAGGAAGATATGCCTTTCCTTGAAGATGGAACACCAGTAGACATCGTGTTGAATCCATTGGGTGTACCTTCGCGTATGAACCTTGGACAGATTTACGAAACGGTGTTGGGCTGGGCCGGACAAAAATTAGGAATGAAGTTCGCTACACCTATTTTTGATGGTGCCACCATGCAGGAAATTGATGACTACACCGCTAAAGCAGGTTTACCTCAGTTCGGTCGTACTTTCTTATACGACGGTGGAACAGGGGAGAAATTTGATCAGCCGGCAACAGTTGGGATCATTTATATGCTTAAACTGGGTCACATGGTTGATGATAAAATGCATGCACGTTCTATCGGGCCTTACTCGCTTATTACACAACAACCCTTGGGTGGTAAAGCACAGTTCGGTGGTCAGCGTTTTGGTGAAATGGAGGTTTGGGCACTCGAAGCATTCGGTGCAGCAAACATCCTTCAGGAAATGCTTACCATTAAATCCGATGATGTGGTTGGTCGTGCCAAAGCTTACGAAGCAATTGTTAAAGGAGAGAATATGCCAACTCCGGGTATTCCTGAATCCTTTAATGTATTGTTGCACGAGTTACGCGGCTTAGCATTAGACATCACAATGGAATAAACTTCTTTTTTCTCCGGAGTCCTAAACTCCGGAGAAAAATAAGTAAAGAGACGAAGGCAAGTATATACTTAAACAAACAAATCATTAACATGGCTTTCAGAAAAGAAAACAAAGTAAAAAGTAACTTTTCCAAAATAATTATCAGCCTTGCTTCTCCCGAGGCTATCCTTAACCGGTCGAGCGGAGAAGTATTAAAGCCTGAAACCATTAATTACCGTACTTATAAACCTGAACGTGACGGTTTATTTTGTGAACGTATTTTTGGCCCGGTAAAAGATTACGAATGTCATTGTGGTAAATACAAACGCATCCGTTACAAAGGCATTATCTGCGACCGTTGCGGTGTTGAAGTAACCGAGAAAAAAGTACGCCGCGAACGTATGGGGCACATCAACTTAGTTGTTCCTGTTGCACACATCTGGTATTTCCGTTCCTTACCAAATAAAATAGGTTATTTATTAGGCCTGCCTACTAAAAAATTAGACATGATTATTTACTACGAACGTTACGTAGTAATTAATGCAGGTATTAAAGCAGACGACGGTGTTTCATACTTAGACTTCTTAACTGAAGAAGAGTACCTGAACATTGTAGACAACCTGCCTAAAGAAAACATTGCCTTAGACGAAAATGATCCAAATAAGTTTGTTGCAAAAATGGGTGCCGAGGCATTAAATGAATTGCTGAAACGTTTGGATTTAGACACACTTTCATTTGAATTGCGCCACAAAGCCAATAACGAAACATCACAGCAACGTAAAAACGAAGCGCTGAAACGGTTACAGGTAATTGAAGCTTTCCGCCAGGCAAATGGGCATATCGAAAACCGCCCTGAATGGATGATCATTAAAGTTGTTCCGGTTATCCCACCTGAGTTGCGTCCTTTAGTTCCACTGGATGGAGGCCGTTTTGCTACCTCCGATCTAAACGATTTGTACCGTCGTGTAATTATCCGTAACAACCGTTTAAAACGCTTAATCGAAATCAAAGCTCCCGATGTAATCTTACGTAACGAAAAACGTATGTTACAGGAAGCTGTTGACTCCTTATTTGATAACTCACGTAAATCCAATGCCGTTAAAACGGAGAGTAACCGCGCCCTTAAATCCCTTTCCGATTCACTGAAAGGTAAACAAGGCCGTTTCCGTCAGAACTTATTGGGTAAACGTGTGGATTACTCGGCTCGTTCCGTAATTGTTGTAGGGCCTGAATTGAAACTACACGAATGCGGTATTCCAAAAGAAATGGCGGCAGAGTTGTTCAAGCCATTTATTATCCGTAAAATGATTGAACGCGGAATTGTGAAAACAGTTAAATCGGCTAAGAAAATTGTCGACCGTAAAGAACCAATTGTTTGGGATATTTTAGAAAATGTATTACGCGGGCATCCAATCTTATTGAACCGTGCCCCAACCCTTCACCGTTTAGGTATACAGGCTTTTCAACCTAAACTAATCGAAGGTAAAGCAATTCAGTTGCATCCATTGGTGTGTACTGCCTTCAACGCCGACTTTGACGGTGACCAGATGGCTGTTCACGTTCCATTGGGTAACGCTGCTATTCTTGAGGCACAGGTATTGATGCTGGCTTCTCACAATATTTTGAACCCTTCAAACGGTGCGCCGGTAGCGGTTCCATCGCAAGACATGGTGTTGGGCCTTTATTACCTTACAAAAGGTAAAAAGAACCTGCCGAATGATGTAGTGAAAGGAGAAGGAATGGTATTTTATTCGGCAGAAGAAGTGGTAGTTGCTTTAAATGAAAAACGTGTGAACTTACACGCCCATATTAAAGTAAAAATCAATAATTTTGTTGAAGGAGAAAAATTAGTTTCTAAAATAATTGAGACCACTGTAGGACGCGTTATCTTTAACCAGGTAGTTCCGTTTGAAGTAGGTTACATCAACGAATTATTGACCAAAAAATCATTAAGGGACATTATCGGTTTCATCGTTAAGAAAACCGGTATGGCTAAAACAGCCAAGTTCTTAGATGATATTAAAACACTTGGTTTCCAGACAGCTTTCCGTGGTGGTTTATCTTTCAACTTAGGCGATATTCAAACACCGGATGAAAAAGCCAAACTGATTGTGGATGCGAATGTTCAGGTAGAAGAGGTAATGGGCAACTACAACATGGGCTTTATTACCAACAACGAACGTTACAACCAAATCATTGATATCTGGACACACACCAACTCTAAAGTAACTAAAAAGGTATTGGATAAATTAAGCTCAGACAGGCAAGGATTCAACCCTGTGTACATGATGCTTGACTCCGGTGCAAGGGGATCGAAAGAACAGATTAAACAGCTGAGTGGTATGCGCGGTTTGATGGCTAAGCCTCAAAAAGCAGGTTCATCAGGATCTGAGATCATTGAAAACCCTGTATTAAGTAACTTCCGTGAAGGTCTGTCCATCCTTGAGTACTTTATTTCTACCCACGGTGCGCGTAAAGGTTTGGCCGATACCGCCCTTAAAACAGCCGATGCCGGTTACTTAACACGTAGGCTGGTAGACGTTGCACAGGATGTGATTATTACTGAAGCAGACTGTGGTACTTTACGCGGATTAACAGCTACAGCACTTAAAAATAACGATGAAATAGTTGAAAGTCTGCAGGACCGTATTTTAGGCCGTGTAGCCCTCAACGATGTGTATCACCCGATAACCGGAGAATTAGTTGTTACAGGAGGTGAAATCATTGACGAAAATGTTTGCGATTTAATTTCTAAATCTCCGATTGAAGCAGTTGAAATCCGTTCGGTATTAACCTGCGAATCACGCAAAGGTGTTTGTTCAAAATGTTACGGACGAAATCTTGCTAACGGTCGCCTGGTACAATTGGGCGAGGCAGTAGGTGTTATTGCAGCGCAGTCCATCGGTGAGCCGGGTACACAGCTTACACTGCGTACCTTCCACGTGGGTGGTACCGCATCTAACATTGCGGCATCGTCTAACTTAATCAGCAAGTACGATGGTAACATCGAAATTGAAGAATTACGTACGGTTGAAAAAATAATGCCTGATGGTAAAAAATCAAACATTGTAATTGGCCGTTCTACTGAAATGCGTATCGTTGACCCTAACACAGGCATTACCCTTACAACCGGTAACATCCCTTATGGTTCAATGCTTTATGTAAAATCAGGTTCAAAAGTGAAAAAAGGCGATATGATCTGCGACTGGGATCCATACAACGCCGTTATCGTTTCTGAATTTGGTGGTAAAGTTGAATACGAACACATCAAAGAAAACATCACCTTCCGCGAAGAAGCCGATGAGCAAACAGGATTTAAAGAAAAGGTAATCATCGAAAGTAAAGACAAAACGATGAACCCGATGATTAAAATCGTTAGCAAAACAGGCGATGTATTAAAAACATACAACATTCCGGTAGGCGCTCATGTAGTAGTGAACGAACAGGATAAAATTGAACCGGGACAAACTTTAGTAAAAATACCACGCGTTACAGGTAAAACAGGTGATATCACCGGTGGTTTACCCCGTGTTACCGAATTGTTCGAGGCACGTAACCCAAGTAATCCTGCGGTAGTTGCTGAAATTGACGGTATAGTAAGCTTTGGTAAAATTAAACGCGGTAACCGCGAGGTAATTGTGGAAGCCAAAACCGGCGAACGCAGAACTTACTTAGTTGCTTTATCAAAACACATACTGGTTCAGGAAAACGACTTTATTAAAGCAGGTAATGCCTTATCAGACGGTGCTACAAGTCCTGGCGACATCCTCGCCATTAAAGGCCCAACCGCTGTTCAGGAATACATTGTGAATGAAATACAGGAGGTTTACCGCTTACAAGGACAGAAACTGAACGACAAACACTTTGAGGTGATTGTACGCCAGATGATGCGTAAAGTAGAGATTGTTGATCCGGGCGATACTATTTTCCTTGAGAAACAATTGGTGAACAAAATTGAATTTATGGCCGAAAACGATGAACTGTACGGTAAAAAAGTAGTAGTTGATCCGGGCGATACCACTGAGGTAAAAGCCGGACAAATATTAACTGCCCGCAGACTTCGCGACATCAATTCAACACTTAAACGCAAGGCCTTGAAATTAATCGAGTCGCGCGATGCGGTTCCTGCAACTTCCGAGTCTATGTTACAGGGTATTACCAAAGCCTCTTTACAAACAAGTAGCTTTATCTCTGCTGCATCGTTCCAGGAAACAACAAAAGTACTGAACGAAGCTGCTGTAAATGGTAAAATAGATTTGCTGCAAGGCTTAAAAGAAAACGTAATTGTAGGACACTTAATACCAGCTGGTACAGGTATCCGTCAGTACGAGAAATTAGTAGTGGGCAGCAAAGAAGAATACGAGCGTTTAATGGCTTCAAAAGAAGAAAGTGTAGAAGAAGAAGCCTAGTATTTAGTTTAAATTGTACGTAAAAATCCCCCGCGATTGCGGGGGATTTTTGTTTTTTGTAGCATTCATTTGGCTTAAAAACTATTTACAATTCCAAAGTGTATTTTACCGGCCCTGATGTCCAATGAATTGTTAAACTGTTTGCCCAGGGCATAATTCAGCGAAAAAATACCGGCCTTGGTTTCAAAGCTGATCCCGGCTCCAAGGCTGTAAGGCACATCTGTAATATAGGTTTTTACGCTGTTGTTTTCGTACCAGGCCGCATCCGAAAATAAATAAATAGCCGAGTTTTGTTCGAATAAAAAACGGTATTCAATGCTGGTAATAGTATAGGTACTTGCAAAAATACTCTCTTCATCCACCCCTCTTAATGTTTTTAAACCACCCATCCGAAACAATTCGTTTTTAAAAATCTGGTTGCTGTATACACTTCCAAACTGAGCGCCTAATTTTACCGCACTTCGTTTAAATAAAGGGATGTAAGCATTAACTATAGCCTCGGACTGGTATTGGGGTGAATTTAATTTTAAGTTAGAGTAAATGGCCGGATTTAAGCGGGCGTTTTTTTTAATTTGCCGGTTACCCGCACTTGCACTTATGGCAATACTTATTCCCCGTCGGGGGTTGAATTTATAATCGAGTTTTTCATAATTCACACCAAGTCCGTAGGAGGTGGTGAAGATGTCTGCGTAATCGGGCAGGGTAGTGGCTGTTTCGAGCCCGCTGGTAGAAAGCAGGTTGGCGTTGCGTTGTTTGTAAAACACTTTGATGTTGTTCAGGCCGTTAAAAATATATTGCAGGCCAATGTTGTTTTGAATATCTACAAACGAAGTGTCGCGCCTGTAAATTTTCAAGGTATAATCGGTACCCACAGGGCTATTGAACAGGTATGGATAAGCCATCTGCAACTTTAAATCCTGTGTCTGGCTTTGCAGCCTTCTCCAGTTTAAATCCACCAACTCACCGGCTTTAAAAATAGTGTTCTGCAATTTAATTCTTACATCCCCGGTAAATATGGTTTGCCCTGTTGCATTGGGCAACAAACCTATAATACCATCAAACTGGGAAGCATTTTTTTTATCGAAAAAAAGGTAAAGTTTGGTGTGTTTATCTGTAATGCGCACCAACTGAGCTTTGGTTTCTTTTATAAAAGGCAATTGTTTTACTTTTTGCCCTATTTTTTTTAAGTTTTGTTCATTGTAGGGCATCCCTTCTTTTACCTGAAAATAATGCTGAATGAAATTTTTACTGATGGTGGCAGTGCCGCTAACAATGATACTGTCTAAGCGGATAAATTTGTTTGTATGAATGTTCAGCAGCGCATAAACTGATTCGTCCTGCACCCTTACGCTATCTAATTTAACTGTAGCAAAAGGATAGCCGTTGTTTTCGCACCAGGATAAAATTTTATCAAACAACCTGCTTATTTCCTTTGGCGAAAAGGCTGTTTTAGTGTAAAAACGTTCGCGGTACCCAGTTTCGGCTAAAATGTTTTCGCTTCCTTTAGCCGGGCTCAAATGCCCCCATTTGTAGTTGTTCCCTATAACTATATAAGCTTTGTAGCTTACAGCATCCTGAAGGCTGCTGTCCAGTGAAGCCAAAATATAACCGTTGTTGTGCAGCGAGGTAAGCGTGCTTTTTAAGTCTGATTGTATTTCGGCCAAAGAAGAATAAGCAGACTTAAATTTAATGTTTTTGAAAACAGCAGCACGATCGCTGTTAATGGCCTGAAATTGAATACTGCCCTGTGAAAAGGTTTTAAATGAAAATAAATACAGACTTATAAGCAGACAAATCCTATGTATACCCTGCATTTTTATCATTGAACAAAACGGATTATTTCCGTGCTTAATCTTTTTGTATCAACGCTTTCCAAAGGGTGTTTGGTATACGGCAATATATAAAAACCTGAATTTTTAAGGGATTTGAACACCTCCTGGCTTTCCTGCAGGCTCACCATTTTATCCCTGTCGCCTAAACCAAGTAAAACGGCTTGTTCTATAGTGCTGTAATCCTTACTGTTTAAAACAGCATTATTTCCCATGTCCACCATCATTTCAGCTGTGTGCTGCAACAGTTCTTTCCATTTGTGTTCCCCGTGCCTTGCTTTTAGTTGTTGGGCAAAATCCGGGACTTTTGATTCAATCAGTTCCGGGTTCAGCATTTTTGTTTCGGAAGCTGCAATTTCAGGGGTCCAGACAAATTTAGTGGCCAGGGTCATAATTTTATTTACACGCAGGGGGTAGTGTTTGGCAAGATACAGGGCCACATAACCACCCATGCTGTAGCCAAATATATTGATGGAGGCCATGTTGTTTTTGTCAAGGTATTCAATCACCTGTTTTGCAAATACAGGGATGGCGAATCCGGCTGAGGAGAAAGCACTTGTACCATGCCCGTAAAAATCAATGCTGTGCAGCTCGTATTGTTCTTTCAATGCTTCTTTTATAGGGAGAAATTGTTCAGAAGCCCCTAAAGCACCGTGTAATAATAATAATTTGTTCATTGCATCCTGTTAAAAATGGTGAACAAATGTAAGGCTTTTTAAAATAGACAATTGTTTTGACAAGGGAACATAATCCAGTTCTCATAAATTGTTTTACTCTTTCTGAAGAATGTAAGCCCAAAATTTGTGAAATATGGAATTAAGACAAAACGGGCTTTGAATTGCCCCTGCTATTAAAATAACAGAAGGTATAATTCTGTCATTTTATAACACTAATTAAGTTATTTATAAAAATGGGAAGCCGGTATTTAAACAAACTGATTTGATGGAACTCTAAACTTTGCCTTCTTATCAGATAATTAGCGGTCATTCATCTAAAAAAACGATGAATATTGATTATGTTTGTGTTAAGTCAGGCCAGATTGACTTTATTTGTATTAGCTTTAAGGAGGCCTTTAGTTGAAATAATCAGCCGGGAAAGATGAAGAATTATTTTTACTTTATATTGTTTATAATGTTTTGTGCAAATCAGTATTCTTTTGCACAAAAAACCTCTACCCAATCCGGCAACTGGAGTACGGGAAGTACCTGGGGAGGCACAGCCCCTTCCTCTACCGATGAAGTGGTGATTGCAAGCGGCCACACGGTTACTGTAACGGCCAATGCCACCTGTTGTAATTATTATGTTCAGTCGGGTGCCACTCTAACCATCAACACGGGGATTACCTTAACCTGTGCCCCAACAAGCTGTACCAATGTGGGCATATCGGCTGCAAATGCTTATGATAATAAAGGAACGATAAGCGGGGCCGGCACGTTTTATATAAATACCAGTAATAGTGCAGGTTCTACCCCCAATTACGAAAACAACGGCACCATTTCTGTTACCAACCTGACCCTTAACAATGGAATGACTGCGGCTTCTTTTGAAGATATTAGTTTTGTTAACGGGATGGACGCCGCAGGAACAATTACCTCTACAAACCTGATTATCCGCAACACCTCCGGAAATGATGTTTATTTTTACAATGGTCAGAATTTTTCGAGCACCGTTAATTGTACAAACATTACTGTTGAAAACCTGAATACCTCCTGGGACAGCTGGATAGGACTGGAAAATGATGCAGGGACTGTTACCGGCACCACCGTGAATTTAAACAATAGTTATACAAGTGATGCACGGGCTTATCTGGATAATTATGGTACAATGACCCTGGGTAATATAACCACCTCTACTTCCAGTGGAAATATGCTGTTTTATTACGGGAACAATGGAGCCACCTTAAATTATTCAGGAGCTTCGGTTCATAGCTCTGTTCGTATGGATGTGGATGATGCCACAAATACAGTTAATCTGAATTCCACTTCGGCAACACAGGCCATTCCGATTCCAAAAAATTACAGCTCCGGAGCCACCAGCAATTATTATAATTTAACCCTGAACAATACATATACTACTTACCCTCAGTTTACAATGGCCGGTAATATTAGTGTTTACAATGCTTTAACTTTAACAAGCGGAGTAACGAATATGAACAGCAACAGGTTAACGCTGGGCAACCCTGCGGGAACCTCCGGTACCTTAACACGTACATCCGGGCATTTTTACACAGGTACTTTCAGGAGGTATTTTACAAGTGGCTCCAGTCCTGTTATTGGAACAGATGCGGGCTTGTTTCCATTGGGTTCTTCTTATTTTGCACCGGGGTCCACCACTTTTTACAGCCCGTTTTGGATAGGGGCTACCAATATTACGACATCCACTGATTTATACATGGATGTGTCGTATACCTTTACCCTGCCTCCAACTTATACGGCTGCCAGTCATAGTGATGCAACCTGGTCGGGAGGAACCACCTTGCAGGGTGTTTCCAATTCCTATTGGACAGCTTCAAGAACCTGGGTAACTTCAGCCAGGGCTATACGTTTTGGTGGTACTGGTTTTGGCGCTGCAACGCTTACCGACCTTAATGCGGGTCAGGCTGCATCATCAGCCGTTGGTACTTTTTCCGCGGCAACCAATTCGGTTGTTGCTGTTGAAGTAAACCGGACTTTAAGTTCCAGCCCATCTATTGATAACGACTGGTACATCGGGACAAAAAATAAAACCCAGTCTACGCTGCCTATTGAATTACTTGAGTTTACGGCAGATCCAAATGGAAAAGCAGTTGATCTTAAATGGGAAACGGCACATGAAGTGAACAATGATTATTTTACGATTGAACGGTCGGACGAAGGATTTAGTTTTAGCCCTATAGGCCAGGTTAAGGGGGCAGGGAACAGCAACGGTGCTTTAAGTTATGTTGAAAGCGATCATCAGCCCCTGCACGGCCTGTCGTACTACCGCCTTAAACAAACTGATTTTGACGGAAATTATTCTTATTCTCAAATTGTACCTGTAAATTTTGACGAAGGTTTTAATGTAAATATTTTCCCCAATCCATCGGATGGAAAACACGGAAATATTATACTTTCAGCAAAAGAGGGGGAGGTGATTCATGTTGAAATTGTTAATATGCTTGGGCAGACAATTTACAATAAATCCATTGAAATGGGTTCCAGTCATTTTATTAGTTTCCCCATAGGGCAGTTTAGTGAGTTTAGCAGAGGAGCCTACACCATTAAGGCAAGCACTAAGACCAATCTGATATCCAGAAAATTAGTTGTTCAGTAAGGGGTAGTCTGTTAAGCTTTTTGTTTGAATTTATTAATGGCATTTACTGTAAACTCGCTGAGTACTAATTTGCCACTCATTTCGGCCCTTTCAATCAACAGGGTATCCCAGTTTTCAGTTCCCTGCCACATGATTTTTTTCAGCATCATCATTGCTTCAGGATTGCTACCGGCTAATTTTTCGGTGAGTGAATGAACAGCTTTGTCCATTTCTTCGACAGATTTAAACACTTCGGCGTATAAGCCTTTTTGCCTGCCCCATTCGGCACTTTGCCATTCGCTTGCATTAATTGTAAGCTGGCAAAAAGCAGAGCTTCCTATTTTTCTTTCAACAGCCGGGCCAACCACAAAGGGCCCTATGCCTACAGCCAATTCGCTTAGTTTTATAGAAGCACTCTCAATCGCAAAAGTATAATCGGCAGCCGAGGCTATACCAACACCACCACCTACGGCTTTTCCCTGCACACGGGCAATAACGAATTTAGGGGCTTTGCGCATGGCATTGATTACACCGGCAAATCCCGAAAAAAATCTCTTGCCGGTTTCCAGGTCTTTGATAGAGATGAGTTCATCAAAAGAGGCCCCGGCACAAAAAGCTTTATCCCCTTCACTTTTAAGCACAATTACTTTTGCCTGTTCATCTTTCCCTAACTTTTCAATTTCAAGGGCCAATTGCCGCAATAAATCGCCGGGCATTGAATTGCTTTGCGGATGAAAAAAGGTAATGTAACCCGTTCCGTTTTCAATTTCAGATTTGATGTATCCGTTGTTCATAGTGTTTTAAATTAGTAGCAGGTAGTAAGTCGTAGGTCGTAAGTTGTTAGATTACCTGCTACCAACTACTTACTACCTGCTACCCAATGCTTATTGTGCAAACAATGGATATTTTTCCATCATTGTATTTACTTTCTTTTTGATTTTTGCTAATTCCTTAGCATTGTCTTTATTCATAAGGGCTGCATCAATCAGGTCTACTATTTTAACGCAGTCTTTTTCTGCTAAACCACGCGAAGTAATGGCTGGAGAGCCAATGCGGATGCCTGAAGTAACAAAAGGGGATTTATCATCAAAAGGAACCATGTTTTTGTTCACTGTAATGTCTGCTTCGCCAAGTGCTTTCTCCGCTTCCTTACCGGTAATTTTTTTATTGCGTAAATCAATCAGCATACAATGGTTGTCTGTGCCTCCTGAAATAATTTTATAGCCTTTACCAACCAAAGCTTTGGCTAAAGTCTGGGCATTTTTAATTACCTGCACACAATAATGCATGTATTCATCCGACAAGGCTTCGCCATAAGAGACGGCTTTTGCAGCGATAACATGTTCCAGCGGGCCTCCTTGTGTACCTGGGAACACAGCTGCATCAAGCACAGCGCTCATCATTTTAACTTCACCTTTTAAGGTTTTTTCTCCCCAAGGATTTAAGAAGTCTTTTCCCATCATAATCATTCCTCCACGTGGCCCGCGCAGGGTTTTGTGTGTGGTGGTGGTAACAATATGACAATGCGGCAAAGGATCGTTTAAAATACCTTTGGCAATAAGTCCGGATGGGTGCGAAATATCAGCCAGTAACAAAGCGCCAACTGAATCAGCAATTTCCCTTAAGCGTTTATAATCCCAGTCGCGCGAATAAGCAGAAGCTCCGCAAATAAGCATTTTCGGTTTTTCTTTTTTTGCCGTGGCTTCAACAGTATCGTAATTTATTTTCCCGGTTTTTTCTTCTACACCATAAAAAGTAGCCCGGTATAATTTACCACTAAAATTAACCGGTGAGCCGTGTGTAAGATGTCCACCGTGCGAAAGGTCAAAACCTAAAATAGTATCTCCGGGTTTTAAACAGCCCAGCATCACAGCTGCATTGGCTTGTGCGCCCGAGTGGGGTTGTACATTTACCCAGGCTGCCCCAAACAATTCCTTTGCCCTGTCTATGGCTATTTGTTCAACCTGATCAACCACTTCGCAACCACCATAATACCGTTTACCCGGAAGGCCTTCGGCGTACTTATTGGTTAATACCGATCCCATGGCTTTCATCACCTGGTCGCTTACATAGTTTTCGGAAGCAATCAGTTCAATTCCGCGGGTTTGACGGTTTTGTTCGTCTTTGATCAGTTTAAAGATAGCAGTGTCTTTTTTCATTGTCTTTTTTCTAATTTAAGTTTTAATATACCTACCGGGATCAAAAACATTACCGGAACCGGTGATTGTAATAGTCCCATAAATTTCCGGCTAAACAGATAACCTTCTTCAGGGTTGTGAATTAAGTAGCCTGTTGCGAACGCAAAAATAGAAAGTAAAAGTAGAATTAAATAAAAATATATCAACCAAATCCTGATATTTTTTTCGCCAAATATCTTTTTAAGCAATAGCCACTGGTTCCAGAAGAAGAGGCTGCAAAACAAAAATGTTAAGACCCATTTAAAAGTATACAGGCTGTAATACGACCAATGCTGCATAAAATCAAAGAAAGACGGCACTTTGTAATCACGTTTGTGCAGAGAGTTGAACAACAATACATTGATGTTTTTAAACATGAATTCACGAAAAAAACCCATTAACACTAAAATGGCAACAAGCAGGGAAATTTGAATTTTACTTCGTTTGGCCATCCTTAATTTTTGAAAAACGGTTGACCCACAACATCCACAAACCAAAAACACAGGCGTATACAATAATTGTAAAAGTGTAATTGTGGTTAAAGTCAAGGTATTCGGGAGCCCTGTACTGAATAAGGGCCAATGCACAAACACGCATTACGTTTACAAAGTGTATAATCAAAATACCGGAAGGGATGAACCACCACTTGTTTTTTACAGCTCCCGGAAACGAAACAATAAAAATGGAAAACAAAGCCATGATGGTAACAGCGTTGCAGGGCTCACCAATCCAAACCGGGTGCGCACCATCTATACCTATCATTTGAACATCTATGTTTGCAGAAGAAGAATAAATGTTTTGGTTGAACAATGAAAGCACTGAAGCACTGAGTTGAATAATGTTTTTAATTACTTTTTCATCCAGGAGGGTATAGGGTTTTATTACAAAGTTGTAGAGTATAAACCACAAAAAGTAAAGAGCAGCGGCGCTTATGAAAAAACGTGTAATGGTATTTTTATAGAATAGTTTTTCGGGCATAAAAAACAAAACCCACATACTCAATGTGGGCCTAAGGTCTTATAAATGTATAAATAATTAGCATTTCTTTTTCAGGTCCTGAAATTTTTTATAAGCATAAACAAGCCCGGCCAATCCTAAAAAAACCACTCCACCATCAATGGGGATACAGGTTCCGGGGGGCCAGCACGGTGGGCCTCCTCCTCCTCCGGGTGGTGGTGGTGGACTTCCTGCTGCGTATAAATTGTTATAAACGGAAGCAGTAAAATAGATCAAAAGTGCGGCTATCAGCTTCTTCATGGCAAACCTTACAGCAAAAGTAGGACTTAAAAAGCAGATAATTGGAATTAATCGACGAATATAATTCAAGAAAATTCATAGTTTTGTAGTTCAATAAAAAAATTGATCGATTTTGGAAGGAACAAAAAAGAATACGGCAATAATTGACATAAATGACCTGAAGGTATTGTGGCGTATAATATACAGGAATTGGTACATCCCGCCCATTTTCATTTTAATTTTTTATGTCCTGGGGTATTTTTACACGTACAGACTTACAAATATTTACAAGGTTTCCACCCAGATAATGTTAAGAAATAACAGCCTTTATTATCGACAAAATGTTATTAATGAAATGGGGAGCGGAGGAGGAGGAGGAGATAAATATAGTGCTTTTGTAGACAATACTACTGAAATGCAGGTTATAAAGTCGTATGACCTGGTAAAAAGAGCTGTCAATAAACTAAAAGACAGGTTGCAGGTTTCGTATTTTATAGTGGGCAGGGTGCGTACAACTGAACAGTTTTCAGGAACCCCCTTTGAAATTAATGTGAACAGTGTGAATCCGGCCCTGTACAACAAAAAGATTTATTTTAAAGTACTGGACACCAATAGGTATGAATTGCGTTATTTGAACGAAGGTATAGAACAAACAAAAGTAGGAAAATTTAACACCGAATTTATTGACCTGGATTTTAACTTATTGGTTACAAAATCCACTGCAATTTCTAAAGAAGCAATTGCGGACCTGAACCAAATTCAGTACCTGATTGAGATACATTCTATTGACGGTTTGGTATCACAGTTTCAAAGCGGAATGAATATTGAAAATCCTGATTTTACGAATATCCTCGAAATATCTTACCAGGACATTGTACCGGAAAGGGCCAAGTTGTTTTTAGATACCTTGTCTGTTTTGTATATGCAGAACACAGTCGAATCCCGTTTTGATATTAATAAAAGAACCCTTGACTTTATTGATAAACAAATGCATGAAGTATCTTCTGTTTTAAAGAGTATTGAAGATACCATGCAGAACTACAAAAGTCAAAAAAGGATTCTTGACCTGACGAAAGAAGAGGCGGATTATTTTGCAAAATTAAGCAGTTACGATCAGCAAAAAACCCAGCTTACCCTCCAGATTGAAGCATTAAATGACCTGGAAAAATATATTATTGAAGACAAGGACCCCCAGTTTTTACCACCTTCTGTTTACATCGCTCAGGGAGATCAGTTTTTGGTAAAAGAGGCCACTGAGCTTTATCAGTTGCAAATTAAATACAATGAACAATCCAATGTGGCTACGGCTCAGAATTTCCATATTCAGGAAATAGAAAACACCATTAAAAAAACAAAGAAAAACCTGTTGGTTTATATTAATAATTCAAGAAATGCAACAAAAAAAATAATCGAAAATATTAACCAGGAAATAAGCAATTATGTTAGCGATATTCAGACCATCCCGCAAAAACAAAGGGAATTACTGGGGATTCAAAGAAAAGTAAGCGTAAATGAAAATTTATATACTTTTCTTTTAGAGAAAAGAGCAACTACATTCATTGCCAGGGCCACTATTGCCCCCGAAACAAAAGTAATTGAAGCACCACGGTCGACAGGTGTGGTGTGGCCGGATAAAAACAAGTTGTTAACCACATTTTCATTTGTGGGTTTAGCGGTGAGTTTAATCTTAATTATTATTAAGGTTGTATTCTTCACGACCATACAAACTATTGATGAACTTAAGGAAAATACCAAATTTCCGGTTTTGGGAGATTTGCCCTGGGTGAAAAAAATATCTCCTATTGGCTTAATTGTTGATTCTGATTCAAGGTCGAGAATAGCAGAAAGCTTCAGGTCTTTAAGAACAAATCTGCAATACCTGAATGTAAACAAAGGTTCAAAAGTTATACTGATTACTTCCAATGGCCCGGGCGAAGGCAAAACATTTTGCTCCATTAACCTTGCAGGTATCTTGGCCAAGGCGGGTAAAAAAACACTGGTGCTTGAATTGGACCTTCACAAGCCCAGGGTTCAAAAGGCATTGGAAATGGAAGCAGATATAGGAATCAGTACAGTGGTAATAGGAAGCACCACCATTTCTGAAAGTATTAAAGCAACCCGGATCGAAAATTTATATGTCATGTTATCCGGCCCTATTCCGCCCAACCCTTCTGAAATGATTTTATCAAATGAACTGAGGGAAATTATTGAGTATGGGAAAAACCATTTCGATTATGTAATTATTGATACCCCGCCGGCAGGATTAATTTCAGACGCATTTTATTTAATGCAATACAGCGATATATCCCTGTTTGTATTAAACGTTAAAACGGCCAACAAACGGATTTTAACCATTATCAACGAATTAATTGAAAATAACAGGATTCAGCACTTTGCGTATGTCATAAACGGAGTAAGGCGAACCAAGGTCAGCTATTACAATAAATACGGCTATGGCTACGGTTATGGTTACGAATATGGTGGTTATGTGTATGGTGGAGGATATAAAAGAAAAAGTTAATACAAAAAAGAATGAGTCATTTACCTGATATATCGGAATTACTGGTTAATCAAAAATTAACTTTAAAGGAAGCACTTATTGTAATCAATGAAAATACACAGGGTGTATGTTTTGTTGTGGATGACGATGGTAAATTAGCAGGAGTATTAACGGACGGGGATATTCGTAACCTAATGATAAAGGGGGCAACACTGGATTCTCTTATAGCAAAAGTAATGAACACCGCTTTTGTGTTTTTAAATATAAATACCCCTCAAAATATTATTCAGGAAAGTTTAACCAATGTAATAAGGCATATTCCATTGGTTGATGATAACAATATACCGGTTGATTACGCCTGTTTTTCGAGATTGCACAGAACACCGATTATGCAACCTTTGTTAAATGGAAATGAATTGGCTTATTTATCGGATTGCATAAAAACAGGCTGGATATCTTCGCAGGGAGCTTATGTGAAAAGATTTGAAAAGGAATTTGCAGACTATTGCGGGGCCAAATACGCTGTTGCCGTTAGTAATGGTACAGTTGCATTGCACCTTGCTTTAGCAGCTTTGGACATCGGACCGGGAGATGAAGTAATTGTACCGGACCTTACCTTTGCAGCTTCAATTAATGCAATAATATATACCGGTGCTACACCCGTTGTTGTAGATGTTGACCGTGTAACATGGACTATAAGTGTAGACGATATAATAAAAAATATTACACCCCGCACCAAAGCTATTATGCCGGTTCATTTGTACGGGCACCCTTGTCACATGGATGAAATTATGCAAATTGCTGAGCAACATAATTTATTGGTGGTAGAAGATTGTGCGGAAGCAATAGGTTCTCATTACAAGGGAAAACATGTGGGGTATCACGGGGATTCATCCACCTATAGTTTTTTTGGAAATAAAACAATTACTACCGGAGAAGGGGGGATGGTGTTTTTTAAAACTCAGGAAGCATACGAAAAGGCTGTTGTGCTGCGCGACCACGGCATGAGTAAACAAAAAAAGTACTGGCACGAATACGTTGGGTTTAATTACAGAATGACCAATTTACAGGGAGCCCTGGGTTGTGCCCAATTGGAAAGAATCAATGAATTTGTGGAAAGCAAACAAAAATTAGCCAAAGCTTACAATGCAATTCTGTCTGATCTGAAATGTTTTGAGTTGCCTCCCGAAGAAGCCTGGGCTAAGAGCGGGTATTGGTTGTATACGGCTATTCTGAATAAAAACGAAGATATGTCGAGGGATTCCCTGATAGAGAAAATGCTGAAGAATGGAGTTGAAACAAGACCGGTGTTTTATCCGCTACATGAAATGCCGCCCTATAAACAATACCCAACAAAA
The DNA here is from genome assembly GCA_023251755.1 of Bacteroidota bacterium. Taxonomy (GTDB): domain Bacteria; phylum Bacteroidota; class Bacteroidia; order B-17B0; family Aurantibacillaceae; genus JAHEYF01. Next base: position 25,037 of record JAHEYF010000024.1, on the reverse strand, counting down.
AGTACGTTTGAAAATTCAAAGTTTATTTCAAAACAGGGAATCAGTTTCCCTTCGTCGGTAAACATAACTGATGATGAAATACAGAATATAAAGCAGGCATTGCAAACCATAGTGAGAAGTAAAGAATTAAAAACAAACTAATGTGAGTGTTTTATTTGTGATACCTGCCCGTGGTGGAAGCAAAGGCCTGCCTGGAAAAAACATCAGGGAAATTTGCGGAAAACCATTGATCGTCTGGTCAATTGAAGCCGCAAAATCAGCAGCTTCGCGTATTGAAAACGCACAGGTCATTGTAAGCACCGATAGCGAAGAGATAGCGGGAGTAGCCCGGCAATTTGGAGCAGAGGTACCGTTTATGCGGCCTTCAGCACTTGCACAGGACCATATCGGGCACATAGATGTAATGCTGCATGCCCTGGAAACAATGGAAGCAGCAGGTGGTAAATTTGATTACCTCGTTATGGTTGAACCAACTTCGCCTCAACGCACCGGCGATGATTTATTTGAGGCCTATACTCTTTTAAAAAATACGGACGGTGCAGAAAGCCTTGTGGGCCTTAGTCAAACGGATAGCTGCCACCCTATGTTTCTTACCAAATTAAAAAATAATTTCCTCGACCCTTACGAAAATAAAACCTTTACTTTTTACCGCAGGCAAGAGATTGACCAGGTTTATTTTTATGAAGGAAGTATGTATATATCGAAAACAGCCAGCCTGAAAACAAGGAAAAGTTTTTACCACGAAAAAACACTGGGTTTTAAAATGCCCAAATGGAAATCGTTTGAGATAGATGACATCACAGATTTTCTTGTTATTGAAAGCCTTCTAAAAGCGAGGGAAAACGGAACAATACAGTAATTGTCCTATTTATATTTTATAAAATGAACTACAGCGAAAAATTACACAGCCTTATTCCGGGTGGGGCGCATACATATAGTCGTGGTGATGATCAATACCCTTCAAATGCACCTGCAATACTGGAAAGAGGCAAGGGTGCTTATGTATGGGACCCGGATGGAAACAAATTTATTGATTATGGAATGGGGCTTCGTTCTGTTACTTTAGGATATGATAATGAGGAAGTATCGGATGCCGCCATTGCTGAAATTAAAAAAGGGAACAACCTGACCCGCGCCTCTGTTACTGAGCTTCGGGCCGCAGAACTAATGACCGGGCTTTTCCCCTGGGCAGATATGGTGAAATTTGCTAAAAACGGATCAACTGTAACAACTGCTGCTGTTAAATTATCCCGTGCATATACAGGGCGCAAGTATGTGGCCATTTGTGCCGAACACCCTTTCTTTACATTCGACGACTGGTTTATTGGAACAACGCCAATGGACAAGGGTATTCCTGAAGAAAATAAAAGCCTGAGTTTAAAGTTTCACTACAACAATATTCAATCACTGGAAGAATTGTTCGCACGTTACCCCCATCAGATTGCCTGTGTTATACTTGAGCCGGCCACTGCTGTTTCGCCTTGTACAGAAGCTTGTGAATGTAATATAGCAGATAAAATGGCCTGCTCTTCCTGCAAAAACAAACAACAAAATTTTTTACACCAGGTAAAACAACTGTGCAATAAAAACGGTGCTGTGTTTATTTTAGATGAAATGATAACCGGTTTTCGCTGGGATTTACAGGGGGCTCAAAAAGTTTACGACATTGAACCTGATTTAGCCACCTTTGGAAAAGGCATGGCCAATGGTTTTCCCTTAGCTGCACTGATTGGAAAACGCGAAATAATGGACCTGGGTGGCATTTTGAAAGAAGGTGCCGAAAGGGTGTTTTTAATTTCGACTACACATGGTTGTGAAATGAGCTCCCTGGGCGCTTTTATTAAAACGATAGAAGTGTATCAAAATAAAAAGGTGACCGATCACTTATGGGCTTATGGAAAAAAATTAATCGAAGGCATGAACAACATCGCCGCTGAAGAAGGAATCAGTGATTATTTTAGCGCCGGAGGTTTTGCCTGTTCCCCTTATTATTTTACAAAAGACAAAGACAATAATGCATCCCTGGAATTCAGAACCTTGTTTAGCCAGGAAATGATAAAAAAAGGAGTGTTGATTCCCTGGGTGGCACTTTCCTATTCCCATACAGATACAGAATTAAATCAAAGCCTTGACGCTGCCCGGAGTGCTTTAAAGGTATACAGGCAGGCACTTGAAAAAGGAATTCAGCATTATTTAGTTGGTAAGGCCATAAAACCTGTGTTCAGAAAATACAATTAGTAGTAAGTTTGAAAGTTGAAAAGTTTGAAAGTTCGAAGGTTAGAAAGTTAGTTAAACGATTGAATAGCTTTGCAACGTTTCAACTTTCTAACTTTCGAACCTTCTAACTTTCGAACCCTCTAATCTACCGGATAATGATCTGCTTAGTAATGCTTTCCCTGTCTGTTTTAAATTCAATAAAATAAATCCCTTCACTTACCTTGTTGCAGATGTTGACGTTCATTAAGTTAACGCCAATAGCCGGGTGTATGATTTCGTTGTATACAGCTTGTCCCAGCACATTAGACACTTTTATACTTGCTGTGCAATTTCTTTTTGAATCGAGGTATACATAAAAATTACCATCGCTTGGATTCGGATAGGTGTTAAAATAAGTTTCAAACTCCGGCGCGTTTTCAATGCCCACTGTACATTCGGCTGTGAAAACGTGTGGATCGGGAGCTCCAATAAAAGGATGATTTGCAATTTTGTTGGAAACATCCATAGCTTTAATATAATACTGAATCTGGGTACCATTGACCTGACTGGGGATAATGCCCTGGTAATTGTTTCCTGAAGTAAGAGTCATGGCTACAGAATCCCAGGCTCCGCCATTGAACCTGAATTTGATGAGGGGATATCCGGCTTTAAGATTGGTGCTGGAATAAGAAACTGCGCTTGCATTAATGGTATATCCGGTAGTTGAACACACTTTACCATGAAGCGGGATATGATTAATGTACAACATGCCCCTGTCTGGAATTTCATGCACACGGCAATGCAGGGCATCGGTAGACTCCCAGGGGGTGGCGCTTGAGCCCAGGTAACCTTTAATGGTATAACCCGGCATGGCATTTTGGTAGGTACTTAGTGCGGCATTGTCGTGCGATGTTCCTTTTAAAGCAATGTATACTTTATTGTTGCAGATAAATGAATTGGAATAGGGCTCTCCGTTCGCACTGCCCGATGTATAGGGGCGGATCACCTTGTATTTATAGCCATACGAACAATTGGTGTTGGCATAATAGGCGGCGGTGGCCTGGTAAGCACTGAACTGAGGATCGGATGAAGGAACGGAATCGATCAGGATTTTGTCGACAGCTAAAAATTTACCAAAACAATCCATGTGTTTGATGTACTGGCCCTGGGGATCGTTGATCACCATGTAATTGCTGATACCTAAATAAGTGGATACATTTTGGTCGACCTGGGCATGTGTAAGACTGGTGTTTTCGTCCCATACCAGGTCGGTTGAAGTGGCAATGCCCATTCCATCACACATCCAGTTTCCACCGGTGTGGGTAACAGGCATGGCGTATACCGAAAGGTTTAAAAGAGTGCCTTCTTTCACAGGAATCGCATCATCGTTTGGCCTTGGCCGGTTGTATTTAAAATCAACAATGCCAACGTGGTTGTTTCCATCGGCAATAAACCAGCCGGTGTAATCCCTGGCCCAGTATGAATCAACATTGGCTACCAACAGCTGAACATTGGACATGTTAATGCCCGAAATGGCCTGGAGTGTACTGTTGCATGAAGACTGATCGGAACTGGAAGTTACAACAATCAGTTTGGTATCAATGGATAAATCCTTTATTAAAGAGGTGGGTATTCCAAACTCACCCGAATAGGAAATGATAGCCGCTTCGTTGGGTTCAAACTCAGCAATGTTCCTTACTGGTGATTGTGGCGCAACAGAGGCCACCAGGTTGTTGCCCATTTTACTGAACAATAATTTTTCTTCATTGCTCATTATATGGCTAAGGCGGGTTGCAGGAGCAGTTTGATTTGTTTGAGCATTTAAGAAATGAACGCTGATCAATACCAAAACTGTCAGGAGTAATCTTTTTTTCATGGTTATAAGGGTTGGTTTGTACTCATTTGGATGTTAATACAATTATACATCCCGTTTTGCATAATACAAAATTTTACCTGTGTGGTAAAACAAAGTATACAAAGAAACAAAAATTGTATACAAAACACCTTTTGAAGGCCACAAAGTTTTATATCTTTAAATAAACAAGTGATAAGAATCGGCTAATATCCTATTGACTCAAATTGAGATGAACAAACCGGCTAAGGAGAATAAAAAAATAGCTTTGCTTTTATTGCTAAGTGTAAGCGGGATTCTTTCAGTCTTTCTTTTTCAACCCATTGCACAGGACCCCGTTTATCACCACTTTGCAGACAGCAGGCAATACGCTGGTATACCCAATTTCTGGAATGTAATCTCCAATTTCCCATTTGTTGTGGTTGGAATATTGGCCCTGTATTGTCTTGTAAAAAGAAAACCGCAAGGCATGTTTCAGGAACTTTTTATCAATAAGCTGACCTTTTTTCTGGGTATTTTTCTTACCGGTATCGGTTCGTCTTATTACCATCTTCATCCTGCTAATGAAACCTTGTTGTGGGACCGCCTGCCGATGACGATTTCGTTTATGGCTTTTTTTTCAATTATCATCGGAGAGATGATAAGCTTAAAAGCAGGGAAGGCTTTTTTAGTTCCATTGCTTGTGATCGGAATTGTGTCGGTGTTGTACTGGCACATAACCGAGGGCAAGGGCAGGGGCGACCTTCGTTTATACGGGCTCGTACAATTTTTGCCCATGTTGCTGACCCCCCCTAATTATGCTACTTTTTAAGTCAAAGTTCAACACCAATAAATACACCTGGTTGCTGTTACTGGCTTATTTAATTTCAAAACTATTCGAAACCTTTGACCACCCTGTTTTTGGGTGTGGGAACATCCTTAGTGGTCACAGCATCAAACATATTTGCGCAGCAGCAGCGCCCCTGTTGTTTTTAGCGGGTTTGTACAAACGCAGGTTTGTTTAATAGTTCACTCGTTTATTTGTTCTTTTGTTGAGCTGTTTCGTTTGAACTATTAAACGAATAAACGAGTGAACTATTGAACGAATAAAATGCTGCTTTTTGCTCTCATTAATGTACTTAATTCCACGGCTTCCTCTTTGCTTTGGGCCCACAGCGAAACATCAAAAAAATCAAGGATGACCTTGTCCTGCGGAGATGTTGTGAATTTCCTGGTTTCAAGTTTTAACTGGCGAAAGGCTTCTTTTAATTTTAATTCACTTTTAATGGAAGGAAGCGTTTCCATAAATTTAAGCACAGGCCATTCAAAACCCCCGGTTCCCCTGTTGTCTTTAATAAATTTTTCTGCTTTTTTATGCATTCGTTCAATCTCATCAATGTTGCCCGTTTCATAATGTATGATCATAAAAAAAACATGAGAAAAACATTTCAGGTCAATTAAAAGGTCTGCTTTACTGTTGAGGATTTGATTGACATAATAAAGTGAGCGCCAATAGTTTTTATTGTAAAAATACAACAGTGAAATGCTGTCGTAAATGGCCAATAAATAGCCTTTGCTTAAGAGCTCCTCATTTTTTTTAAGTTTTTTCAGAATGCTTTCAACATAAAGCAGGCCCTCCTGAAGGTGAACGCTTTGTATAAAATACATCAATTCCACTGTTACTACCCGTTGAAATATCCTTATTTCCATATCGGGAGAGCTGCAGGCGAAATTTTTTAATTTTGGAAGAGAGCTTTTGAAATCATCGTACTTTTTTAAATCCAGCTGACTTAACAATATACTATACAACACAGTACAATACTCGTTCGTGTCTTCCTTCATCATTGCCCCGTGCGATTCCATAAATGCAATCTGTTGTTTGTTCAGGTCATAACCTTTTTCGAGCTTGTACAGATAAAAATTATGAATCCTGCTTTGCAGGCTGTAATAGAGTGTTCCGGCCTGGTAAGTTAAAGGGATGATATCATTAGCGAGGAGAGGTGATTGAACAATTTCATCAAAGGTGGTTTTATGCTGATTGGTCAGGCCGGGGTCAATCGTTATCAGTTTACTCATCAGCAGACGATAATCCAGTATGTTTTTGTACTGGTCAAGTATACGGGTTTCCTCCCTGTGTTTTTCCACAGCAGATTCCCTGCTGAACTTTTTTTCCTTTAATCCAAGCCGTTCTAATTTGAATTGCTGGCTGTGTATTTCCAATAACAATAAATGTTTTTCGTGTTTTAATGCAAGCAAACGGGCCTTTTCCAACAACTCTCCACAATGATCGTAAAGTGCTTTTTTTTGCAGAACCCCCACATCTTTTAATAAATCGTTGACGACGGCATCTACAGAATCTTCCTTGTAATACGAACGCAGACTTTTTAGAATGGCATTGTAAAGGTAATTTTTAGCAACAGATAAATTTTTACTCAGATTGGAATGGGCGAATTGTTTTTTAATCTTCCGTTCATCGTATACCTCTTGCTTGCCGATACTGTCAAACAGCCTGATGTAATTACTTTTTTCAGTAGAACTGTAGCTGGAAACAAATTTTTTAAAATACCCTTTTTCGTTTTTGTTCAGCGAGCGGATCAGTTGAAAAAGACTTTCCCTGTGTTTCATTTGTAGAAGTTCTTAGTTCTTAGCGAAATGTTAAAGATTGTAGGCTGTACATTGTACCATGTATCAAGTCTTTGTGTATTGTACTGTGTATACGCCCAATCTTGATACAATGTACAGGGTACAACATACAATTAAACACACAGTCTGAATACAATATACAGCATACAGTGTACAGGCACTAAATACTGTGCCCGAGTGACCTGAGTGTTTCTTTGTCAATTTCAGAAAGCACATCTTCCATTCCTGAATAATGCCCGGTGCCGAATTTTTTAGAGCCCACGCCCAATTGCATCTGTTCGCACACCTGCCAGTCCTGTTGGTTGGTGAGGTCCCAGAATTTTATGGCGGAGTCGATGCTCTCTTTATAGTTGGGATCATTGATCACTTCGGGCCGGAACAACCAGTTGCACATCAATTGTACATTGTGCGGGCCTTTGGGAGTGATGACATGGTACAATACAAAATCCGGGTGCGGGGTCAGCAACATATTGGGGTAAATAGAATAATAATAAATTCGTTGTTTTTCATTTCCTGCAACACCTGGTAAGGCAGGGCCTGCGGCTTCTCCGTTCATCGTCATGCTTCCACCTTCCTTTGTAATGTTCATGAACCCACCGAGTATTCCACCGTGCATACAATCGTGACTGGCCCCGCGAAAAGGCGTCAACTCGGCCAACAGGGGATGAACCCCCGGACAGTGGTAACATTCCTGGTAATTCTGTAGGATGAGTTTCCAGTTGCATTTCAGGTTGTATTCAATGGTGTGTGCAATTCTTAATTCCGGAAACTTTCTATCGGTCCATTTCCCGATGAGTGGTGCAAATTCTTTTTCAAAGGGAGTAGGGTTCTCGTCCATGTTGATAAAAATAAAGCCTTCCCAGGTCTGTACTTTGGCACTGTGTAAAGAATAATTCTTTTTATCAAATTGTTTTAATTCATTCATCAGAGGGGCGCCGGCTAATTCGCCTTTCAGGTTGTAGGTCCATGCGTGATAAGGGCATTGTATACTTTTTCCGGCAAAGTGGCCTTTGCTTTCTGTGCACATACGTGTTCCCCTGTGGCGGCACACATTAAAATGCGCGTTCACCTTATTGCCTGCATCCCTTGTAACAATCAGGCTTTCATTCTCGATGTTGTATAAAAAGTAATCGCCTGCATGGGGAATTTGTTCTTCACGTCCAACCAGTATCCATCGCTTGTAAAATATTTTGTCTAATTCTTCTTTGTAAATATCTTCCGAGGTATAATACTTTCCGGGCAATGTAAAAAGTTGTTCTTTTAATTCGTAGTCTTTACCCCTTGTAAGGTATTGGGATGATTGATTCTCCATAATTGAAAATGTTAAAATTGTAAAACAATAAAACCCTGAATGATCAGGTATGATTAGAAATAGTAAAATGAAAATGGGTATAGTGTTATACCGGAATGAAGGGAATATTTAGAAGAATATATTATCCTGCCAGTATTTGCAGGCTACCTTTTTTGTTTTTGTAGTTATAAGGTACATTCTTTTGTGTGGTTTAAGATGAAGAACACAACAGTGCAAATAAAAAACATTTTTTTCAATTAAAAAAATCTTCGAACGATTTTTTTTGTTTCTCACTCTCTCACATTCTCACTCTCACACACTCTCTCTCACTTTCTTACTTTTCTGAAAATAATAAACCGGTATCCCCACACAGGTAATAAGTACCCCTAAAAGCGAATTAATAACATGCGTTGTCCCGTTCCTGTAATTACTAATGTCGTTGTAAAGCGTAGTGAGCAAAAAGAAAGCCGCGAAGCTTACAAACAAAAATGGAACAACCGGATATCCCCAGACCTTGTAAGGACGGTGTACATCTTTTAATTTACGCCGGAGAATAAAGACCCCCAGGGCGCTCATCGCATAAAAGAACCAGCTCACAAAGATGAGCATATCGGTTAGCATATCAAAGGAGCCGCTGAAAATTAAAATGGTGCTCCATACTGCATTTAAAACAAGTGCATTCGCGGGTGTCTGAAAACGCGGATGGATTTTACCCGCCCAGGTAAACAGCCTGTTGCCTTCCTTCAGTGCAAAGGTTACCCTGGCATTGGACATGATGTTGGCATTGGCCGCACCCAGTGTAGAAAGAATGACCAGGAGTGTAATGATGGTTCCGCCCATAAGTCCCCAGGTTACACTTGCAGCGTCGGAAGCCACAAAAGAAGAGGAAGCCATGGATTGAAGGGGCAATACGTATATGTAAGCGAGGTTGATGAGGACATAGACAAGTATACAAAACAAAAGGCCTGTAAATAGACTTTTGGGGATGTTCCGCTGAGGGTCTTTGATTTCACCTGCAATAAAAGTAATGCTGTTCCATCCGTCGTAAGCCCAGAAGGCCCCTCCTATAGCAGCCATGTAGGCACCCAGCAAAGCCCAGCCTTGTGGCATGGTGGCAGAAGAAGAACCGAGGTGTTGAAAAGAACCTTTGGAAGAAAATAAAATACCGCCTATTAAAAGTACAATTGCCACGGCTTTCAGCAGGGTGAGCAAACGCTGCAAAGTACCACTTCCTTTCAGGCTGATGGAATTGAGCAGGCTTAACACCACCACTAAAAAAACAGTCAGTGTTTTTACACCAATGTTTTCCAATGGAAAAATAGTACCGATGCAGGGGATGTGAAACACAACCGAATGCTCTGTTAATAAAGAGAAGCGGGGCAGGTGGATAAAATAATTGGTGTACTGCGAACACACATAAGCAATGGAAGCATTGCCGGCTGTATTAAAAACAGTGAAGGAAGCCCAGCCGTAAAAAAAAGCAAAAGCATCGCCGTACATTTTTTTAAAGAAAACATATTGCCCCCCTGTTTCAGGAAACATACAGGCCACTTCGGCATTGGACAAGGCACCGAACATGGTGATGCAACCCGCTACTACCCATACACTAAGCAACAGCCAGGGCGAACCCAACTGAGAAGCCATTAAGGCCGGTTTCATAAAAATACCTGAACCAATTACCCCCCCTATCACAACGGCCAATGTGGTGCTGAATCCAAGACTGCGTTTAAAATTATTCATTCAAAAATTTTTGATACATAAAAACAGAACGCGGTAAAAATAGAAAAAAGGATGAAGAAGCTGTGATGGGTAACTAAGATTATGGCAATTATTTTTGTTGTCTGATAATTTTTAGCTTTTCGGAGTTTTAACCTCTGCATATTGAAATACCATATAAAACAGAGCTTTTGCTGAACATAAGATTAAAAAACAATGCGCTCAAAATATAATTTATAGACTTGCGAATTTGTTCAGGAAATAAATTAGAATAATGAAGTGGTTTTATTGAACAGGGATTAGCGAATAGTTAACAGTGGACACCGTATCTTGTATTTTGTACCCGGACTGATACAGTATACAATATACAGGCTGCACATTCGCCAATTGTCCTTCGTACTTTGTCAATCCCAATTCTCCTAAAATTTAGTATCTTTGCGCCCGGTTATACTAAAAGTAACCTGGTAATTTTATATACAAATGTCAAACATTGTTGCTATAGTAGGTCGCCCGAATGTTGGTAAATCAACCTTGTTCAACAGGCTTACCGAATCGCGTAAAGCCATTGTTGACCCCGTAGCAGGGGTTACACGCGACCGTCATTACGGAAAGTGCGAGTGGAACGGGCGTGAATTCACTGTGATTGATACAGGCGGGTACATTAAAGGAAGCGAGGACGTATTTGAAGCCGAAATACGCAAACAGGTGCAAATTGCCATCAGCGAATCCATTGCCGTGATTTTTGTGGTAGATGTGGTGGACGGCGTTACCGAATTTGATAAAGAAGTAGCCAATGTCCTGAGAAAAAGTAAAAAAAGTGTATTGCTGGTGGCCAATAAAGTGGACAACAGCCAGCGCGAAGCCTATTCAGCGGAATTTTATGCCCTGGGGCTTGGTGAGGTATACAATATCTCTGCAATAAACGGTAGTGGTACCGGTGACTTATTGGACGAAGTGGTGAAAAAACTGCACGAAGAAGAAGTGGAAGACAACGATGGTTTACCAAAAATTGCAATTGTTGGAAGGCCGAATGTGGGGAAATCATCTCTTACCAATGCTTTGCTGGGACAGGAACGAAACATTGTTACCCCTGTTGCCGGAACCACCAGGGATACCATCAACACCCGTTACAAAGCCTTTGGCCACGATTTTTGGCTGATTGATACGGCCGGTATCCGTAAAAAATCAAAAGTAAACGAAGACCTGGAGTTTTACTCTGTTATGCGTTCCATCAATGCCATTGAAAGCTGCGATGTGGTGATGGTCATGATTGATGCTACACAAGGTTTGGAAAGTCAGGACCTGGCTATATTTAGTCTGGCTGAAAAAAACAACAAAGGCATTGTTATTTTGGTTAACAAATGGGACCTGGTTGAAAAGGAGACCAACAGCACCAAAGAATTTGAAGAACGCATCCGCGAGAAAATAGCCCCTTTCCGTGACGTGCCTATCGTTTTTATTTCGGCCTTAAACAAACAACGGATTTTAAAAGCCGTTGAAACGGCTATGCAGGTGTATAAAAACAAAACTCAAAAAATCCCTACACACAAACTCAATGAATTCTTTTTACCGCTGATTGAAAATTATCCGCCACCGGCTGTTAAAAGTAAATTCGTAAAAATAAAATACGTTACACAATTAAAAATACGTACCACGGCTATTGTTTTCTTTTGCAACTTACCGCAGTATGTAAACGAAAGTTACAAACGTTTCTTAGAAAATAAACTGCGCGAAGAGTTTGATTTTAGTGGTGTTCCTGTTGTTATTCTTTTAAGACAGAAATAGTTTACACGTTTATTCGTTTATTTGTTTACACGTTCGCTAACTATTGAACGAATAAACGATTGAACATAAGAACGAATTTTTGCCATATACAAAAAATACCCTAATTTTGGGGCTCCCAAAAAATCCGTAAGATGGAAGTGAAAGATATTAAAGAAACCGCACTGGCACAAAACCCTGTAATTGGACAAATGCTCCAGTACAACCACGAACAAATTGTATTTTGTAACGACAACGATACCGGCCTTAAAGCCATTATAGCTATTCACAACACTATACTTGGCCCCAGCCTGGGTGGGACCCGCATGTGGAACTACAGCAACGAAATGGAAGCCCTGAACGATGTACTGCGCCTTTCGCGTGGGATGACCTACAAATCGTCGGTGGCCGGATTGAACCTTGGTGGTGGAAAAGCAGTAATTATTGGTGATGCAAAAAAACTGAAAAGCGAAGCCCTCTTGCGCCGTTTCGGTAAATTTGTAAACAGCCTGGGTGGTAAATACATTACTGCTGAAGATGTAGCCATGAGCAGCAGGGACATGGAAATTATCCGCATGGAAACTGAATTTGTAAGCGGCTTACCCGAAAACATGGGCGGTAGTGGAGATCCAAGCCCGGTTACAGCTTACGGGGTATATGTATCGATGAAAGCATCAGCCAAAGAAACCTGGGGAAATGATTCGCTGAATGGAAAAAAAGTACTGGTGCAGGGCATCGGTAATGTAGGTATGCACTTAGTGGAACACCTTAGTAAAGAAGGGGCTAAAGTATACATCAACGATATTAATGAAGAACGCCTGAAAATGGTGGCCGATAAATTTAAAGCAGAGATAGTACCCGCCAACACCATGTTTGACCTTGATATTGATATTTATGCGCCCTGTGCTTTAGGAGCCACTGTAAACGATGAAACTTTAAGCAGGTTGAAATGTGTGATTATTTGTGGTGCCGCCAATAACCAATTGGCCGAAGAAAAACGCCACGGTGAAATAGTAAGGGAAAAAGGAATTTTATACGCCCCTGATTTTGTAGTAAATGCAGGAGGAATAATTAATGTGTATTACGAACTGGAAGGTTATGTACGCGAACGGGCTATGAAACACGCTGAGGGGATATACAACACCACCTGGAATGTTATACAGACAGCCAAGGCTGAAAATATACCTACCTATGCAGCAGCCAACCGTTTGGCCGAAAAAAGAATTGAACAGATAGGTAAGGTTAAATTATCGTTTTAAAATTAGTTCATTCGTTTATCTGTTCACTCGTTCACGAGCACCCGAACGAATAAACAACTAAACAGGAAAACGAATGCACAGATAAACGAACGAACAAGTAAACGAATAAACGAAATAACGTTCTTTATATGGTAAACAGGAGGTTTTTAAGAATAAAAGTAATGCAGGCGCTGTATGGTTTTTTTCAATCCGAAAAAAACGATTTGGGGAAAACAGAGAAAGAACTGCTTGCGAACATAGAAAAGATATACGATCTCTACATTTATCTTTTTGCTTTGTTTATTGATGTTCGCCACACGGCTTACATGGTGATTGAAGATGCCAAAGTAAAAAGGTTGCCCACCAAAGAAGACCTGGCCCCCAATACAAAATTTATAGACAATTCTATTCTTGTTGGTTTCGCCGAAAACAAACAGATTGCCAAAGAAATCAGCAGCCGTAAAGTTTCCTGGCAAAACGACCAGGACATCATCCGCAAAGTTTTTGGTGAAATCAGAAACACTGAGGAGTATAAAAGTTATATGCTTTCGGACAGGAAAAGCGCACAGGAAGAAAAGAATTTTCTGATCGACATTACCCGCAACCTTATTGGCGACCACGAATTATTGAACTACTGGTTCGAAGAAAAAAACATACACTGGTCGGATGATGTGTACATTGCTGTTACCTCTTTAATTAAAACAATTGAAGCGGTGGACACCAACGGCAACATCACCCTGATGCCCCTGTATAAAGACGTAGTGGAAGACAAACAATTTGTATGCGATTTGTTAACCAAATGTGTAATTCACAACGATGCGTTTTCAGAACTTATCTCAGATAAAACAAAAAACTGGGAAGTGGAACGTATAGCCGTAATGGATATTTTACTGATGAAAATGGCCCTTACTGAAATTATGTACTTTGAAAACATTCCCATAAAAGTTTCTTTAAACGAATACATTGAGGTATCCAAACAATACAGCACCCCTAAAAGTAAACTGTTTATCAACGGTATTCTGGATAAAATAGTAATGGACCTGAAGCAGCAGAATAAAATTGTTAAAACCGGCAGGGGTTTATTGGAAAGCTAAATTCAGCACTTCTTTATAATAAGAATAATAGTAAATTTGCGATCTAAAAAAGATACACCATGAACAATTTTTTTCTTTTCATACTGGCTTCAGCGCTCTTTGTTGCGTGTGGAAACCCAAAAAAAGAAGGCATTAGTACCGATGATATTAAAATTAGTGAAAGCGCCGAAGGAAGCGGCGATAAAAGCAATTTGCCTGTAATGGTGTTTGCCGAAGATAAACATGATTTTGGAAGAATCACCCAGGGAGAAAAAGTATCTTTCAGTTTTAAATTTAAAAACGAGGGGAAATCAAATCTTATCATTTCATCGGCACAGGGAAGTTGCGGTTGTACAGTGGCACAGCCACCCAAAGAACCTATTGCTCCGGGAAAAGAAGGAAGCATTGATGTGGTGTTTAACAGCGATGGAAAATCGGGGAAGGTAGATAAAACAGTTACGGTGCTAACCAATTGCGAGCCCAATACAAAAATATTAACTATTTATGCCGATGTGGTAGTACCTACCGAAACAGAACCGAATCAGAATAAATCAAAATAATATAACCCTAACAAATACAATTAAATTATGAATACAATGTCAGTTTTATTAATGGCCCCTCCGGCAGGTGGGCAAGGTGGTGGAATAATGAGCTTTCTTCCTTTGGTATTAATTATAGTCGTGTTTTATTTCTTTATGATCCGCCCTCAGATGAAAAAACAAAAAGAGGGAAAAAAGTTTTTAGAGAACATTAAAAAGGGAGATAAAATAGTAACCATAGGTGGTATTTTCGGGAAAATACTGGAAGTAAACGACAATTCTTATTTAATAGAAGTAGAAGGTGGCAACAAATTAAAGATCCTTAAAACGGCTATTTCGCAGGAGAATTCGGCAACGCTGAATCAGAATACTTAATACAGTTTACTCGTTTATTTGTTCATTTGTTCGTTGGACACTTTGATGATAGTACCGGAACGTATAAACGAATAAACCAAAGAACTTTTAAAGAAAAGTCGGGATGCTCCCGGCTTTTTTTATGAATAAAGCATTAAATTAGATAAATTTTAAAAAAGCATTTTCTTGAAGAACAAACTTTTTCAACTCATCCAACAGAAATTATTCAGTAAAAAAATACTCACATTTATTGTGTGTTTGCTTATTGCCTCATTTCTCTGGATTATAAATGCTTTAAATCACAATTACACCCGCACCATCGCCATTCCTGTAAGGTATGTTAATCTACCCAAAGACAGGGTAATATCAGGGGAGCTGCCCCGGTATATCCTGGCCGATATAAAAACTTCCGGCGCAAAATTAGCTTTCATATTATTGAAAAAAAACCTGAATGAAATTGTAATTGATGTAGAAGCCCTGACGAAGAAAAAGAAAATGAACATGGTGGCCATTAATGCACAATCCATGATTGGAAACATGTCGAAGCGTCTGAACTCAGAAGTTGAACTGTTAAAAATAAAACCCGATTCCATTTATTTTAATTTTGGAAAATCCTGCCAGAAAATTATTCCTGTAAAACCCGACCTGCATGTAAATTTTAACCCCCTGTACAATTACACCGACAAGGTAAAAATTACCCCCGCTTTTGTTACCATTACAGGCGACAGCGCTTTAATCAGTAAAATAGACAGCATCAGCACCGAAAAGATTGTATTGAACAAATTAAATAAAAATATTTCGCAGGTAACAGACTTGGTTTTGCCCGAAGAACTGGCTTCACGGGTAGCTGTTTCTATTAGTAAAGTAACCCTTAACCTGAGCATAGACAAATACACCGAGTCTGTTATCGAAGTGCCGGTGAGCGTTGTTAATTTACCCCGGGGGTATCAGGTAAAAACATTCCCGGACAAGGTGCAGGTTAAATACCAGGTGGCCATGGGCCTGTATGAAAAAATAGCAGCGAAAGATTTTAAAATGACAATTGATTATAGCAAGCTAAATCAGGCGAAGACAAAAATAAAAGTGGAGCAGGGGGTATGTCCTGATAACATTAAAATAATCAAAATATATCCTGAAAAAGTTGAATATATACTACGAAAGCAGTAATTTTAGTAGACACTATAAGACTAATTACTTCGGGATATGGATAAACAGAACAAGCGCATTGTATTGGTAACCGGGGCTACCGGAGGTTTAGGCACTGCAATATGTAAAAAATTACACGACGATGGTTTTCACGTTGTAGGGAATTTTCACACCAAAGAAAAAGCCGATAAGTGGATGGAAGAACGGCACCACGAAGGCTATCATTTCGATTTATTTTATGGGGATGTGGCAGATTTTAAATCGGCCGGTGATATGGTGAAATTAATTGAAGAAAAAATTGGCCCCATTGATACCTTAGTTAACAATGCCGGTATTACCCGCGATACAAGATTGGTGAACATGAGTCCGGAAGACTGGTACGCTGTTATTAACACCAACCTGAGCAGCGTATTTAACTGCACTCGCAATGTTATTGAAGGCATGGTGGCCCGTAAATTCGGGCGGGTCATCAATATATCGTCTGTTAACGGACAACGGGGCCAGTTTGGGCAAACCAATTATTCGGCTGCCAAAGCCGGTATGCATGGTTTCACCAAATCATTGGCCATGGAAGTAGCCAAATACGGGGTAACCGTAAACACCATCTCTCCGGGTTATATTGCCACCGATATGGTAATGGCTGTTCCCGAAAAGGTACTTACGCAAATTGTAGCCCAGGTGCCCTTAGGCCGTTTGGGAGGAACCCACGAAGTAGCTCACCTGGTGAGTTTTCTGGCCAGTGAAGAAACAAGTTTTATTACAGGAGCCAATTATGCTATTAACGGAGGGCAACACGTATTCTAAAAGTTCATAGTTCTTAGCTATCTGATATCCTTATACTGACCATTTACCAACTAAGAACAAAGAACTATGAACTAATTATTATATTTGTCGCTCTAAAACCAATCCCATGCAAAAGTCACATTTTTTCCTATTTATACTTCTTCTTCATTTTTCGGTTCAGGCACAAAAAAAAAACCATGAATACAAAGGCGGAAGCTTTACCATTGATGCTAACCTTAAAGGCTTAACCAAAGGCACTAAGTTAACCCTGTCGCATAAATACGACAATAAAACCTTTACCGATACAACAGTGGCCGCTGATGGGAAATTTACCTTTAAAAATACCACACCCGAACCCAATATGTATTGGATACAATTGGCCGATCAGCCTAAAAACATGTTGTTGTTTTTTATAGACAAAGGAAGCGTTCATATTACAGGCAAGGTGGACTCATTAGCCGAAGCAACAGTAAAAGGAGGCGCTACACAAAACGATTACATGGCCTACCTTTCAATTATTAAAAAAGCCGATGTACAAAAAAAAGAAATTGTGGAGGCCTACAACAAAGCTCAGGCAGTGGGTAATGGCAGGTCAATGGACGAAAACCAAAAGTTGTACGAAAAGGTAGACAAAGAAGAGACCGGGCAGGTAGAAAATTTTATTAAAACCCATGCCTATTCAGCAGTGAGTGGTTATGCCATTTTTGCTTATTTTCCACCTGAAACAGCATATACAAAATTGGATAGTTTATATAGTTTACTTTCTTCTGAAATAAAAGAAACCAAATACGGTAAAGTGGCCGCCGAAAAAATTGCCCGTGCAAAAAGCACCAGCGTTGGTTTTGAAGCCATGGCTTTTACCCAAAACGATGTAAACGATAAACCTGTTGCCCTTTCGGCTTTTAAGGGTAAATATGTGCTGGTTGATTTTTGGGCCAGCTGGTGCGGTCCCTGCAGGGCCGAGAACCCCAACGTGGTAAAAGCTTACAATAGTTTTAAAGACAAGGGCTTTGATATTCTCGGTGTATCACTCGACAGCAAAAAAGAAAACTGGTTAAAGGCTATTGAAAAAGACCAGTTGGCCTGGACCCAGGTCTCTGATTTAAAAGGTTGGAGCAATGAAGTTGCTGTATTGTATGGAATAAGGAGCATACCCTCGAATTTATTATTGGACAAAGACGGAAAGATCATCGCCAAAAACCTCCGGGGCGAAGATTTAGAGGCCAAATTAGCCGAACTGCTTAAATAGTTTACCCGTTTAATAGTTTATTCGTTTACTCGTTTATCCGTTAGTCCAACGAATGAACGAATAAACTATTGAACGAAAGAACTATAAAAGACGATATTAAAAACCCATTGTTGAAATCTAATCTTTATTGATGTAAGAATTGCCGGGCTTAGTTCTATTTTTAATGTAAACTATTAAGCTATGAATGCAGCATATTATCAACAGATACTGGATCATGAAAAAAATTCAGTTGAAAATCAGGACCTGTTTCATGAAATAAACAAGGCCAATGATTTCCTGAAAAAGGAAAAGATAGCCCTGCTTGAAAAGCTCGATGAGCAACGCGAAAAGATTATTCAATTATCGGAAGAGTTGGATTTTAATGATCCCATACTTAATCGCTTTTTGGATGAGCTGAGTATTCTCGAAAAAGAATTAAGTGCAATGAGCAAGGTATTGAACCGTTTTACACCTGCTACAGAAAGTAAAGAAGAACCCAAAAATGCAGACAGGAAAAATGTGTTTAAGAATAAATTCAAAGTTCAGGATTCAAAATTCAAAGACTAAACCTTTTAGCGAATAGCGATTAGTTAACAGGAATTAGTTAATAGTTAATAGTGAATAGTTAACAGGAAGATAAACTACTATTCGCTATTAACTAACCAAGAACCATTCGTGGCCATTGTTTAATTTTTTTTGCAATAAAAAAAGGGGAACAATACGCTCCCCTGTAACTTCAAACCCTCACCTTAAATCCTTCACGGTATTACAATTGAAAAAGGTGTATTTTTAAATAAAACCCTTTTCTTCTCAAACTTTACCGCCTTGTTATCGAAAATAACGAAATACCTTCCTTTGGTAAAACCCGAAATATCAAGCGAATTCCCGTAGCCCTGTTTTATGGCTATGCCATACATATCGTATATCATGTAATAGGTAGTACCCGAAAAAGAAAGTGTCTGGTTGCGGCCTTCAACTTTTAAATAGATGCTCTCTTTGGTTGAGAAATAAGAAACCGGTGTTGAAAAGCGGGTTGTTTTATCGTAATTTTTTTGACCTATCCTGAATTTATTCTCTCCATAACACAAAGCAACAGGCACCGAGTAGGAATTGTTGTTGGGGGTACCTATGCCTGATATTTCACCCACCTTTACCCATTTGTTGTATATAAACTGTTCAACAATAAAATTAAGTGTCCCCCTTTCATTCATAGAAGTCCAGCAAAGCATACCCGCTTTTGAAACCGACAAAGATTTTAATTCGAAAGTAGAAACGATTTTTTCGCCTTTGTTGTCGTTTCCGTACATCAGGTTGGCGCTTCTGAACACTATTAGCAATAGCAGCAGAAATGAATGGAGCGTTTTTTTCATGTTGTTTTGTTTTAATTGTTTAACCTGTTTGCTTTTTCCCATTAAGTACCAAATGACAACCCGGTTGTTTAGCTGCTTTGTTATTTCCGGGCCTGTTCTCATAACAAAGCCTTTTTGTTTATATAAAATTACTACACAGCTTAAATAGTTTTAAACAGTAAATTAATAAGTAATTAACATTTGATTGTTAATTGTTTGAAACTTGTTAATACTCTGTATATCCTGTATTTATTGACTATACAGAATTGGATGGGCAGTGTATGTCTTTAATAGTCATTGTTTAATGAACTAACACTTCAGTTTACAGAAGGTTCATATTAATTTTAGAGCCTGAAAAATGAAAAAGAGAACTATTTAATAAAAATGTTCATAAGCCATTTTAAAATGGAGGGAAAATCAGCCTTAAAAAACGGCTATTAACCGGGAAATTTTGGGAGTGTTTCAGGTGGTAGGAAAATTGGGTGAATAAGTCTGTAAATTAAATTTCAGGATAAGCCTTAAGGGTTGATAGAAGCCATAAGGAATAAGTCATAAGTAATAAATGGGTGAAGGTGAGTTTTACGAATTAGTTCAACCATGATCGTTTTATGGCTTATTTCTTATAGGAGAAGAAGTAAAACTAAGGGATGAGTTTCACTTTGTATTTAGCGGCCATTTTTAGTAGTTGTTCTTCGCTAACGCCGTGTATATTGTGTTGCCCGTGGTAATTCTCAACAGTAACAACAAAAAGGCTGTAATCAAACTCAGCGGCTAATTTAAAATAAGGCTCCAATTCCCATTCGAGGGTAAAGGTATTGTCGACAAAAATTTTTTCGCAGGCCTTTAGCATACTGGCTTTTGTTTGTTCTTCGCATTGCTGATAGGCGAGGTAATTTTCATCAAATTTAAACTGGTATTCTCCGCTTTGTGCATTGGTAAAGTAGCTGTCGATTGACAATACCGGGTATTTGTTGTTTTCGCTCAATACCCGTGCTAAGGTAGATTTCCCACTGCCGGGCAGTCCACGGAGAAGAATTAAGGAAGGCATTTTTTATTCGTTTTTTAGTTTAATAGTTTATTCGTTCTGAGCGGCTACAACAAAAAAAAAGCCGGCATGCACCGGCTTTTCTGTATAATAAGGAATTTATTATTTTTTAGGTTGATCTTTGTGCTCACCTTTGTGCTCACCTTTTTGCTCGCCTTTGTGTTCACCTTTGTTCTCAGCCTTGTGTTCAGCTTTGTGCTCTTCTTTTTTAACTTCTTTCTTTTCTTCTTTTTTAGCTTCTTTTTTTGGTTCTTGTTGTTGAGCATTCACAGTTAACGAAGCAATCATTAATAATGCTGCTGCAGATAAGAAAATTTTTTTCATTTTTTCATTTTTTGAGGGAGTTGTTAATGGAAACAACATGAATATTAGTTTTGATGTAACCCATTCATTACACGAACAAATATATATTTTTTTATTGAACAACATAATTTATACGGGCTTATTTCCTGCAATTAAATAAGTAGCACAACTGATTTTAATCAGTTTTTAGGAAAACCTTCTTAATTGGGAGGGGTCAGAATTTTTGAATACTTGTTGCTATTGGCTGCATCAATAAGGTTGAGGGTTTCGGTAACGGTTTGTTTTTCCTGCTGGCTTCCCTGTGAAAAAACATTAATAATTTCATCGCCTTTGGCATTAAAAAAAAGCTGCATATTGTACGAACTCGGGCGGTTTTTGTGCAGTTCCTTTAATTTATTCACGGCTTCAAGTACAAGGGCTCTTCCGTCGTCCGGTTTATCCACCATGATGTCTAAGCCCTTGCGGTGGTAATTGTAATAGGTTTCGCGGATGGGGGCAAATACAGGGTTTAAGATGTTTTCAGTCAGCCAGTACCGGTTTTTATTGCTTTCAAACGATTTCCAGCCGGTACCTGCATCCGATCCGTTTTGGGCATTGGTAACTATTTGCTGGGCTTTTTGCCAGTATTCGGTACCCCCTAAATTCGAAAAGGAATCGTAATCGAGTGCCAGTATCACATAAGCATAGTATGCCAGCACCGAAGTGATGTTGGAGCTATAGGTATTCACATTAAAATCAAAAGGCTGGAACTCCACATAGGTAAACTGAAAATTCTGATCGTTGTAATTGAATAAAGGCGAACCATAAGAAGATTTAAAAATGGGCCTGCGGCTTTGCACCTGGATAGTGGCCTTGAACTCGGAAGTAGAAACTTTTTCGGTCACATTAATGAGGATGGTGCATTCAATGCGTTCATTCATTGAAAAGACATCGTTTGTCCATTTACGGTTGTTCATAAACTCAAACACCTGTTTTTGCATATTGTCGAATATACGTTTGGCGTCGGTTCCCTGTACCTGTTGCGATAACACCTGCACCTGGCAATTGAGTTCCTGTGCGCGTACCGGAATCATTAACAAACAAAAAATAAAGATGGGTATATGTTTAAGGTATTTCATGGTATTCGTTCTTTAGTTTATTCGTTTACTAGTTTATTCGTTCTTTTGTTTACCCGTTTAGACCTTACTCCTAACAAATGAACAAATAAACGAGAGCACAAATAAACTATTTTAAGCCTAAATAATCCTTTGTAAAATTAACAATATCAACAGCAAGTTCGTTTTTTTGCTTTAACTCAAAATTAGTTATTTTATTGTGCCGGTCAACAATACTTATTCTGTTGGTATCGCTTCCAAATCCGGCCCCGGCTTCTGTTGCGGGATTGGCAATTATAAAATCCAGGTTCTTTTTTTGTAATTTTTGACTGGCGTATTCTATCAGGTTTGTACTTTCAAGGGCAAAACCAATCAGGCATTGCTGTTTTTTCTGAGTGCCCAGTTCAAATAAAATATCCTTGTTCTTCACTAAGCTGAGTTGAAACTGGTCTTCTGTTTTTTTTATTTTTTCCGGGGCAATGGTTTCCGGCCTGTAATCGGCCACAGCAGCCGCCATAACAACAATATCACTGGCCGGAAAAAACTCCAGGCAGGCCTTTCGCATTTCGGCTGCCGATTCAACAGCCATGCAGTTGATATTTTGGTCTTGAGGTTTTAAATGTGTTGGCCCAAGCACCAAGGTAACTTCAGCCCCCTGTTGCGCAAAGGCTTCAGCTAAGGCAATGCCCATTTTACCGGAAGAACGGTTGCCGATAAACCTTACCGGGTCAATGGCTTCGTAAGTGGGCCCGGCACTAATGAGCACTTTTTTTTTATGAAAAGCTTTTGGTGCCGGTTGATTTGAAAATTCGTTTTCAAGAAATTCAACAATTGTTTCCGGTTCGGCCATTCTTCCTTCCCCGTGTAAACCGCTGGCCAATTCGCCCTCTTCGGCAGCAATCACACTATTGCCAAAGGATTGAAGGATACGGAGGTTGTTGAGGGTAGCCGGGTGTTTGTACATGTCCAGGTCCATGGCCGGGGCAAGGTAGGTTTTGCAGCGGGCAGACAGGTAACAGGCTAATAATAAATTATCGCAAAGGCCATTGGCCATTTTAGCAAGGGTATTGGCTGTAGCAGGGGCTATCAGCAGGGCATCGGCCCACAAGCCCAATTTTACATGGTTGTTCCAGTTTTTATCCGCATCAAAAAAATCTTTTTCAACCGGATTTTTTGATAAAACAGCAAGGGTGTTGGCCGTAATAAAATTTTCGGCATCATGGGTCATCAGTACTTTTACTTCGGCCCCTTTTTTAACGAGGAGGCGTACAAGGATTGCACTTTTGTACGCAGCTATACTGCCTGTTACACCCAGGACTATTTTTTTACCTTTTAACATACCTGCTTTGTAATAAAAACAAAAAGGCAGTTTGCATAAATGCCAACTGCCAGTTAATAATCAAAAGGAGTTTAATTATTTAGTCCCGCTTTCTTTTGCCGGATTGCGGTAATAAATTTTACCTTCTAAAAATTCCTGAACAGCAATAAGTGTTGATTTAGGAAGTTTTTCGTAAAATTTAGAAATTTCTATTTGTTCACGGTTTTCAAAAATCTCTTCTAAGTTATCGTTGTGCGATGCAAACTCCTGTAGTTTAGACTGAAGTTCTTCTTTTATTTCAATACTGATCTGATTGGATCTTTTAGCTATAATAGCAACTGATTCGTAAATATTGTCGGTTGGCCCGTCAATCTGACGAATGTCGCGTGTTACAGTACTCAGCTCGGCGTTTGTTTTTTTGAAATCCATCTTTATTAATTGTTTATTTTATCGTTTTTCAAATTTTGGAATTCGCTGTAAATTTTTTCAGCTTCTTTCAAATAAATACTTTGAGGGTACAAATCTACGAATTTTAAGTAAGTTTCCATACCTTTTATCAATCTTTCCTGCTTTTTTGATTCAATACTGTTTATCGCCAGCAGGTAATAGGATTTGATAATGATAAAATGCACTTCTTCCTGGCTTTTGGAATCCGGAAAATCCTTCAAAAAATTAGAACATTCTACAATAGCGGCTTTCCAGTCGTCAATAAAAAAATACTGTTTACAAATTTCATAAGTCTTTTTTTCTAATTTTGCCCTTAAGCCGTCAATAACAAGGTTGCAGCTGTCCACCATCCAGCTGTCGCTGTAATCGTTAATAAACTGCTGCATTTCCTGTATGGCGTTTTTTGTATCGGCCTGGTCTAATGAATAACCCGGAGAGTTCTTGTAATAACAATAGGCATTTAAAAAAGAGCATTCTTCGGCGTGTTTGCTTCGCGAAAATGTACGGGCAAATGTTTTAAAATGATAAGCCGCCAGGCCGTAATCGGTTTGGTAATAACTGCAATAGGCGTAATAATAATAAACCTCTTCGGCCCTGTCGGTGCCTTTAAATACGGGGATCAACTCTTCCAGCAAGGTCTGGGCATTGGTGTAATTGCCTTTGTGAAAGTATTCGAGGGCTTTTTTGTATTTCAGCTCATAGTCCGAGCTTTTCACTAATTTATCGAATTTACTGCATGAAAAGGCAGAAATTACCAGTACAAAGAGTAGTGTTTTGACAATAAATCGCATAAAACGGGCAAAGATACAATTTTATTAGTAATAAACAGGGCCTGTTGATAAACGAAGTATTCTGAATTGTATTGTTAAGGATATTGAATTAAATTTGCAGCTTATTAAAAGAAGCCAAAAGTAAAAAGCCAAAAGCCCAAAAGGGATTTCGGTTATATAAAACCCTTTATGGCTTAATTTTTATAGCTTATGGCTTTTCCTTAAGTAAGCCAAAAGGCTAATTGCGGTTGCGATTAGGTCCTTTTCTTTTTTTAGGGTTTTTATGAGTTGTTTGTTAAATGTAATAAGATTGTATGAAAGATTTATTTGAGAAAATCAAGGCCAATCGTGGGCCTATTGGAATGCACGCAAAAGAATCGCATGGGTATTTTACTTTCCCGAAATTAGAAGGCGATATTACCCCTCACATGGTTTTCCGAGGAAAAAAACGACTGAACTGGAGTTTAAACAATTACCTCGGTTTAGCCAACCATCCTGAAGTGCGCAAGGCCGATGCCGATGCAGCTGCTGAATTTGGGTTTGCCCTGCCCATGGGCGCCCGTATGATGAGCGGGAACTCGAATTACCACGAACAATTGGAAGCCGAACTTTCTGCTTTTGTAAATAAACAGGATACTATACTTTGTAATTTTGGTTACCAGGCCATGGTTTCGGCCATCGATTGTTTGGTGGACAGACACGATGTAATTGTGTACGATGCGGAATCACACGCCTGTATTTTAGACGGTGTGCGCTTACACATGGGTAAACGTTTTGTATTTAAGCACAACGATATTGAAGATTGCGAAAAACAATTGCAACGCGCCACTAAATTAGCCGAACAAACCGGTGGTTGTATACTGGTGATTACCGAAGGGGTGTTTGGGATGCGCGGCGATCAGGGAAAACTAA
>JAHEYF010000118.1 GCA_023251755.1 Bacteroidota bacterium | reverse complement strand
CTATTTTCAGCGGCCCGATAAAAAAAAGGAAGAGATGATGGCCAGCAAAGTAGCCGGTACCAAAACAGGTTTTAGTTTCAACCGGGTCGAAGATGTGTTCATGAATTTTTACGAACCCTCGGTTGATGCCAGTTATTATTCCGAAAGGCCTTTTGTATCGCCATTGGCAAGCGGTTCCCTGCTCAGTTATAAATACAAATACCTCGGTACTTTTTATGTAGACAACAAACCCGTGCATAAAATACAAATCATCCCCCGCCGCAAAGGTGATCCTTTGTTTCACGGGGAAATTTATATTATTGAAGAAAACTACCAGATTTATTCCTGCGACCTGTTTGTAACCAAAGACGCGCAAATAGACTTTGCCGATACCGTACACATTAAACAGGAAATGGTAAAGGTCAACGACAGTATATGGATGCCCCTGCAATTGCAGATATACAGCCATATAAAACTATTTGGTTTTGCGGCCAACGACCTCAGCTCTGCTTCCATCTCCAATTACCAGGTGAACAGGGGCTATACCAAAAAATTCTTCAGCAACGAGGTGTTCCGTATCGAGGAGCAGGCCAATAAAAAAGACAGCAGTTTCTGGGTTACTACCCGCCCTTCCATCCTCAGCAGCGATGAATCGAAGTATTACAACAAAGGCGACAGCCTGCTTAAACGCAAGGATACCAAAGAGTACAAAGACTCTGTTGCCAAAGCCAGCCGCAAACCCCGTTTTGGCCCCGCTGGCTTTCACTGGAACAACCAGTTAACAGGAGAAAGCGTTGGAACCAATTCCCCTTTTAACATGGTTAGTTACAACACAGTGGAAGGAACCAATTTTCAGTTACTGGGTGCTTATCAAAAACGCAACAAAGAAACCCGGCAACTCACCGCTTTGTCTGCCTTTGCCCATTACGGTATGGATAATGAACGCTGGAGCGGGGGCCTTAAGTATTACCGTTTGTTCAACCCAAAAAAGAGCCAGAACTTTTTAATACGTGCCGGGCGCTACATGAAACAATACAACTCGCACGAACCCATCGGTAGCTTTTTAAACCTCGGTTATACCCTATTGGATAAACAAAACTACATGAAGCTGTACCAAAAGGATATGCTGGAAGCCGCCTACAGCCAGGAATTGTTCAACGGCTTTTTTGTCGGCCTCAACACCCAGTACCAGCAAAGGCAGGCCCTCGTTAATAAAAGTTTTTATTACTGGACCGGGCCCAAAGACAGGCATTTTAACAGCAACAATCCTCAAAACAATACACCTTACAACGATACCGTCGCTTTTGTCACGCACCAGGCTGTGCAAGTACAGCTAAGTTTTAAGTTCATCCCTTTTGCCAAATACGAAACCTACCCCACCTTTAAACGCATGCTGCCTTCCAAATGGCCCGAGTTCAGCTTTATGTACCGCAAGGGCATAGCTACTAAAAATGCTTCCTTCAATTACGATTACATTGAAGCCGGTCTGGGCAAAGACATTGAACTGCGCAGCCTCGGTGCCTTTAGTTTTGATGTGTGCGCCGGTATGTTTATGAACAACCAAAACATGAACTTTATCGACTACAAACATTTTAACGGCAACCAGACTTTTTTCCTGATGAACAAAGACAACACGGACATCCCGGCTGTACGCACCCGTGAAGCCATTACCGAATTTCATGCCCTCGGTTATTACAAGTACAGCACCAATAATAAATACATTGAGCTGCACGCCACACACAACTTCCGGGGCTTTTTTGTTGGCAAAATACCTTTGCTTCGCAAGACCAAGTTTTATGAAATTGCAGGGTTGAATGCCCTGTATACCCCCGGTAGCAATTACACCGAAGCCTTTATAGGTTTCGATAAAATATTCCAGGCCTTCCGTTTTGATGTGGGCTCGGCCATACAAAGCAACCAAAAGATGAATTTGTTTTATAGGTTTGGGTTCAGGCTTGGGTTTTAGCAGCTAAAATTTAGCCTGAAAAGATGTTTGCTTCAGTAATTTGTTATTAAGCGGGTAAATACATTTATTTGCGCAATACAACTGGCTTGTGTTGGTAACATTGCAATTGTTTTTGGCATAGGCTAAAAAACCGTATTATTGTATGGGATTTTTGGGCAGAAAGTCAGGGAAAGGCTCGCTTATCTGTTCAAATTTAAGAGATAAGTGCTGAACATGGTGGTTGTATAAGTAAATACTAAGCCGCCGGGACATAGAACATGACAACAACAATGACGCCCGACAATAATAGCAAGCACTTTTTCAAAATAGCATTTGGACTTTCCGTTTTTACAATAATCTATAACATTACCGAAGGACTTCTTTGTACTTTTCTCGGTTTCACAGACGAAAGTTTAACCCTGTTTGGCTTCGGTGCAGACAGTTTTATTGAGACAATTTCAGGTATCGGTATTCTTCACATGGTGATAAGAATCCAGGCAGACCCAAACAGCAACCGTGATAAATATGAACAGACAGCACTAAAAATCACTGGCTTTTCCTTTTATATTCTTGTTTTCATGCTCGTGGTGACAAGCATATACAATATTGTAAGCGGACAACAACCGGCAACCACATTTTGGGGAGTAATAATTTCTGTTATTTCCATCGCAATAATGTGGGGGCTTGCAATCTTGAAAACAAAAGTTGGTAAAGCCTTAAACTCAGACGCCATTATGGCAGACGCAGAATGCACAAAAGTGTGTATTTATATGTCGGTTGTTCTCCTTATTTCAAGCGGACTTTATTGTTTTCTAAAGCTTCCTTACACAGATAGTATCGGGGCTTTGGTTTTAGCTTATTTATCATTTCGGGAAGGACAAGAGTGTTTTGAAAAAGCAAAATCGGACAAACACTGTTCTTGCGGACACGATTGAAAAACTATGTCCGGTGGCCTAAGTACCCACAATCTCCATACGATTAAAAATGAATAGAATGAAAAAGGAGCTATCATCAAAACAATGCGAAGACTTACTCAAAACATTAAAAGCTCGTTTTGAGAAAAACCTGAACCGGCATAAAGGGTTTGAATGGGCAAAAGTACAGGCAAAGCTGGAACCCAATTCCGGAAAACTTTGGTCGCTCAATGAAATGGAACAAACAGGTGGCGAGCCGGATGTGGTTGCTTATGATAAAAAGACAGGTGAATACATTTTTTGCGATTGTTCGGCAGAGAGCCCAACAGGCCGTCGGAGCTTATGTTACGACGATGAAGCACTGAAGTCAAGAAAAGAGAATAAACCGAAAAACAGCGCAATGAATATGGCTGCCTCTATGGGCATTGAAATTTTAACTGAAGAGCAATACCGGGAATTTCAAAAACCCGGGAGCTTCGATTTGAAAACTTCGAGCTGGGTGAAAACACCCGCTGATATTAGAAAACTTGGAGGAGCAATTTTTTGTGACAGGCGCTACAACACCATATTTGTATATCACAACGGTGCAGAATCTTATTACGCTGCCCGGGGCTTTAGGGGCTCGTTAAGGATTTAAGTCGTTCCGGGTGAATGAAAAGTAATCTCACGCACCAGGAGGTGGCCAACGCACCCTCACCCCCGGCTCCTCACCAATTGAGAGGTGAGCTTTCCTCCGAATGAAGATGGTCTAAAATAAGAAGATGTATAATGCCAATCGTTTTATAAAAACGAAGTTTGGAACCTCAACCCCCTCTCCTTCAAGAGAGGGCCGGGGTGAGGGTGTGCTGGCCCGTGCACACCCTTTGCCCCACATCCTTTCACTGAGCCTGTCGAAGTATTCCACTTTCCAGTAAAGAAATTTTAATTTTACCAAGCCTAAATGCCAACGAATGCCTTATATTTATTCATTAATAGATGCCCTGGTGTTTTTAAGACAATACTACAAATGAAAAAGATTTTACTTTTTGCAACAGCCCTTCTCATTTTATCTTCCTCTGTTTCCCATGCGCAAATCATTGCAGCTGCGGGCAGTACAGGTATGACCATAAGCAGTGTGCATATTAATTTATCGGTCACAGGCGATGGTCAGTCCAGTTTGGCCCATTGCGATATGAATTGTGATGGTGTACCGGATATCACGGCAAAAATACGTAAAGGACTTGCAGCTGTATGCGGGGCCAACAGTGCCAACCTTATCATACACAACCAGGCCCTGGAACTGTGCAAAGACACAGCGGGTAATTTTACCAGCTATTTCGGAAGGCCTCATTATTTTAACCCCGGCGTTGCTCTTGTTTGCCCAAACAGTGCCCTGTGGGCAAGCGACACTATTTATACCCTGGGCGATTACGGCGGTTGCATTACCTGTACCGGCCCGGCTTCAGAAAGTAATGTATACATTGCCTACCGCCTTTTGGGGCAAGTGGGCTGGATAAAAATCTCTTTCGACATAACAAACACGAGTGCAACCACCGCTCCAATTAGCCTTTCCATGGATTCTGTTTTATTGCCCTGCTCCACATCCTCTGTACAGCAAAACGAAGATAAAATAAGTGCCCGGCTTTATCCAAACCCCTGCTCGTATCAAACAGTTTTGTACACCGATAAGGAAGTGTACAATGCAACATTAACCGTGCTGAACAGTTTGGGCCAGACAGTAAAACAAGTAAAAAATATTTCGGGGCAAAGTATACTACTGCAACGCGACAATTTACCCGGCGGCATTTACTTGTTGCAACTCAGTCAAAAAAATAAAACAATCGTTAGTCACAAACTACTTGTAGTTGATAATTAAACGGGGGCTTATTTTACAAAGAGCAGGAAGAAGGAAGTGGATGCATACACTGCCGTGATCGGTTTTATTAAACTATAGACTCTAAACTATAGACTATAGACTTTGTACCCTAATGATGATGATCGTAATGGTGGCTGGAATGAAAGGAAGAAGAAGTTTTGTTTCCATTTTCATCGCGGCCGTTAAAGCCTGTTTTTAAATAAGTGCCCGGGCAAAACAAGGTCTTTTTATCGATAAACCTTGCGCGCAAATCAAAACCCCAGAAATAATTTCCCCAGACAGACAGTTGAAAGCCGGCTTTAAAAGACAGGGTATCGGTATGAATTTCTAAAACAGGGCCTGCAGAAATGCCGGCCACTCCTATACCGGTTTGCATTTCGCTATACAGGCGAACCCGCTTGCGTTCAAATTCAGTAGCAAAATCAATGCTGTAAGGAAAATGCGAAAAATTCCAGTAAGCAAATTCCAGTCCGTACGAAACCCTTGTTTTTCCCCCGCCAATGTTCAGATGAAGCATAGGGCCTGCCGTCCATATTGTCTGGGCTTTACAAACCTGCGAGGCAAGAATCAGCAGCACAAACAATTTTAATGTATACCCCCGGCTGAACCCAATCGCAACAAATATTTTGCTTTTTATTTTCCTCATAAATATTAAATATACAAAAAACAGCCGTTTATTAACTGATGGGATGAATTGTAATTAACGATTTTAAAAATACAATTGAAAGGCGTATCATTGTTATGAATAAAAATCAAAATAATGCATCCAATCCTTAAAAATAGTTTAGCCGTATTATGCGGTGTATTTATAGGAGGCGCCCTTAATATGGGGATCATTATGATTAGCGGCTCCATCATTCCCCCTCCGGCCGGGGCCAACCTTACCACCATGGAAGGTTTAAAAGCGGCTATGCCTTTAATGGAACCCAAACATTTTATTCTGCCTTTTCTGGCACATGCTATTGGAACTTATACCGGCGCCTTACTGGCTGCAACCATTGCCGCCAGCCATAAAATGAGGTTTGCACTGGGCATTGGTGCCTGGTTTATGATTGGAGGTATCCTTAATATACTTATGCTGCCCTCACCACTCTGGTTTACTATTGTTGATTTAGGCGCTGCTTATATTCCGGTAGCTTACCTGGCCGGAAAATTTGTTGTGAAGAAAAACTAATACAACCTTCGGCTAAATATAACAAAATGCAAGGTATATATAGTTAACTACTGAATTCCATTCCCCTATATTCATTCGTGCATTCGTGGCTATTTAATTCTGTTAATAATCTGTGCATTCGTCGCCATTACCCAGCATAATATTCTTTTTAAACCTCTCACAACCCCCTGCCAGGCAAATAAATTCTTTGAGATTCTTAAAAATTGCTTGTTTTTTTTTGGCAGCTGCTTTTAATTTATTGTTAATTTCGGAGTCTAATTTAATCCCTTAATTACAATGACTATAACCACGACAAAGGTCCACAACTTTAGCGCCGGGCCTGGAATTTTACCGCAGGAAGTGTTGAAAGAAGCAGCTGCATCCTGTTTGAATTTTGATAACCTGAACCTTTCATTGCTCGAAATATCGCATCGCAGTAAGAATTACGAAAAGGTAATGGACGAAGCACGTGCTATAGTTAAAGAATTATTTGAAGTGGGCGACGACTATGAAGTGCTATATCTGGGAGGAGGAGCGAGCCTGCAATTTGCAATGGTACCTTACAACCTGATGCGCGAGAATGGTTCGGCGGCTTATGTGAATACCGGTGTTTGGGCCAGCAAAGCTATTAAAGAAGCAAAAATTATAGGCAATACAAAAGTGATCGCTTCTTCGGAAGATAAAAATTTTAACTACATCCCTAAAGGATACGATATACCAGGCGATGCAGATTACCTGCACATTACCTCTAACAACACCATTTTTGGTACACAGATTAAACAATTCCCGAAAAGCCCTATACCAGTAGTGTGCGACATGAGTTCGGATATATTCAGCCGCAAAGTAAATGCAAAAGATTTTGCTTTGATTTATGCCGGTGCACAAAAAAACATGGGCCCTGCGGGTAGCACCATGGTGATGGTGAAAAAAGATGCCCTGGGAAAAACAGGAAGAAAAATGTTGTCCATGCTTGATTACCAGGTACACATTAAAGGAGGCAGTATGTACAATACACCGCCGGTGTTTCCTATATATGTGAGTCTGTTGACTATGAAATGGCTGAAAAAAAACGGAGGCATTGCCTGGATTGAAAAACTGAACCAGCAAAAAGCAGATTTATTGTACAACGAAATTGACCGCAACAGTTTGTTTTACGGCACAGTTGAAAAAGCCGACCGAAGCAATATGAACCTTTGCTTTTTATTAAACAAACCCGAACTGGAACCTGAATTTGATAAACTGTGGAAAGATGCAGGTATCAGCGGAATCCGCGGACACCGCGATGTGGGTGGTTACCGCGCCTCCCTGTACAATGCTTTACCGCTTGAAAGTGTACAGGTGTTGGTGGATGTGATGAAGGAATTTGAAAAACGATTGGGGTAAATTAGCAGAGGATTTTCTCGCAACCGGGATCATTCTTTGAATATTGAACTTTGAATTTTAAATTGAATACTCCATGAGTAAAAAAATATTAGCCAACGACGGCATTGACGCAGGTGGAAAAGAATTACTGGAACATGCAGGTTTTACGGTGGTTACCGATAAAGTGGCGCAGGAAAACCTGATACAATCCATTAACGACAACAACATTACCGTTTTAACTGTGCGCAGTGCAACCAAAGTACGGAAGGACGTGATTGATGCCTGCCCCAACCTGAAGGTAATTGCCCGTGGTGGAGTGGGTATGGATAATATTGATGTGGACTATGCAAAATCAAAAGGTATTGAAGTCATTAACACACCTGCCGCATCTTCTCATTCGGTAGCCGAACTGGTGTTTGCCCATTTGTTTAGCATGGTGCGTTTTTTATACGACAGCAACAGGCAAATGCCCGCCAACGGAATTGAAAAGTTTGAAGAGCTAAAGAAAAAATACGCCAAAGGAGTTGAGCTAAAAGGTAAGATCATTGGCATCATTGGTTTTGGCCGAATAGGACAAAGCGTGGCTAAAATAGCCCTGGGTTGCGGAATGAAAGTGTTGGCCTTCGATCCTTTTGTAAAAGACGTAAAGCTTCACATAGACATTGCCGGAACCAATGGGGTGGATGTAAAACTCAACACCATTAGTATGGAAGAACTGATGCAGCATTCCGATTTCATTTCGGTACACGTTCCGGGTGGGAAATTAATTACAGCCAAAGAAATTGCGACCATGAAAAATGGTGTTTGCTTAGTAAATGCAGCCCGCGGTGGTGTAATTGATGAAAACGATTTAATTGAAGCGCTCAATTCCGGAAAAATTGCGCACGCTGCTTTGGATGTGTTTGAAAACGAACCCAAGCCAGGCGAAGCATTGTTGAAACACGCTAAAATTTCATTGACCCCGCACATCGGTGCAGCAACCAACGAGGCACAGGAGAGAATAGGGGTGGAGCTGGCGGAGAAGATAATCGCTTCGTTAAAGTAATTTGAGTTTACCACTAAGGCACTTAGTACACTAAGGGACACTAAGTTTTTATATGTAGTGGTAATAAAATAAACGATTTAATTTCATTATAAAGATACAGAAATACTAAGCTTAGTGAACCTAAGTGCTATTAGTGTCTTAGTGGTAAAAAAATAAACAACCTAATCTCATTTTAAGGTGCAAAAATAATAGCTTAGTGAACCTAAGTGCCCTTAGTGTCTTAGTGGTAAAGAAATGGCAAAAGTAATTCCCTTCAGAGCAATACGTCCCGAGAGCGATAAGGTTCATCTTGTAGCTTCCCGGTCGGTGGATGGCTACAATGCCAGTGACCTGAAGGATAAACTGGCAGCGAATCCATTTACCTTTTTACACGTTATCAACCCCGATTTTAGCGATGGTGTAAAAACCGAACCAGGCTCAGGAGAACGCCTGAGTAAAATAAAATCCAAATTCAAATCCTTTGTTAAAGAGCATGTGTTCAGGCGTGACCCTGAGCCCTGCTATTATATTTACCGTCAAATAAAAGAAGGGAATGTATATACCGGTATCATTGCCTGTACAAGCATTGATGATTATTTGAACGGTGTGATTAAAGTACACGAGCAAACTTTAACAACACGGGAAGAACAGCTGAAAGATTATTTAGAGGTGTGTGAATTTAATGCCGAGCCTGTATTGTTTTGTTACCCCAACGACGAGGTGATTGACTTAACAACAAAAGAAATTACAGAAGAGTATGCAGATTACGATTTTACAACCACCGATAAAGTAAGGCATACCCTGTGGGTGGTGAGC
This sequence comes from Bacteroidota bacterium, assembly GCA_023251755.1. Lineage (GTDB taxonomy): Bacteria > Bacteroidota > Bacteroidia > B-17B0 > Aurantibacillaceae > JAHEYF01. The sequence goes on along the minus strand of JAHEYF010000118.1, from coordinate 3,966 downwards.
GATAAAAAAAATGTACAAATCATAGCCGAACGTTTTGGTAAAATCCCTTTCATTTATATTGCTGACGGACATCACCGTTCTGCTTCATCGGCCCTGTTGGGTAAATTAAAACGAAGCACCCGTAAAAATTACACAGGTGAAGAAGCGTATAATTATTACCTCGGTGTATTTTTTCCGGAAACACAATTAAGAATTTTTGACTACAACCGGGTGGTGAAAGATTTGAATGAGTATACACTGGCTCAGTTCCTTGAAAAAATAGCCGATAAATTTGAAGTAAAAGAAATAAATGCAGCAGAATACAAGCCGGAAAAAAAACACGTGATCTCAGCTTATGCCGAAGGTAAATGGTTTTCGTTAAGTGCGAAACCGGGTACCTTTAAACCGGAAGACCCCGTTGGAAGCCTTGACGCATCAATACTTACAGAACACATCTTAGCTCCTGTACTCAATATACACGATTTAAAAACAGATAAACGCATTGCATTTGTTCCAGGAGTAAAAGGCGCAAAAGAATTAAAAAAACAAGTGGACGAAGGAAAAGCAAAAATAGCTTTTGGTTTGTATCCCGTAACCATGGAACAATTAAAATGGATTGCCGATACCAATAATATTATGCCTCCCAAATCAACCTGGGTAGAACCAAAAATGAGAAGTGGACTGGTGATTTATTCGTTGGAAGATTAGTGGATTGATTTGGAGGAGAAATTCTAAATTCTAAAATTTCAAATTCTAAAATGATATTGAATGCTAACACACTCAGTCTGAATACAACCTACAATATACAGTATACCTATTAAGTATGAGCATCCCCGAAAACCTCCGAAAAATAAAATCCACATTACCCGACAACGTGATCTTGATTGCAGTTTCAAAAACACATCCACCTGAAGCAGTAATGGAAGCATACACTACAGGGCAACGGGTGTTTGGGGAAAACAAAGTGCAGGAGCTTGTGGCCAAAGCCGGACAATTGCCCAAAGATATTCAATGGCATTTAATCGGGCATTTACAAAGCAACAAAGTAAAGTACATTGCGCCTTTTGTAACACTTATTCATTCGGTAGACAGCGTGGGTTTGTTAAAAGAAATTGACAGGCAGGCAAAAAAAAACTACCGTGTTATTTCCTGTTTGTTGCAAATTTATATTGCAGACGAAGAAACAAAATTTGGTTTGTCCTTTCAGGAATGTGAAGCCTTGTTGAAATCGGCGGAGTTCGGGGCTTTGCAAAACATAAAAATAACAGGCTTAATGGGCATGGCCACCAATACGGAAAATCAGGAACAGATCAGAAAAGAATTCAAAAACTTAAAAACCTTTTTCGACCACCTGAATAATCTCTCAACTCTCAACTCTCAACTCTCAACTCTAAGCATGGGCATGAGCAGCGATTATAAAATTGCCATCGAGGAAGGTTCAACCATGGTGCGGGTGGGGAGTAGTATTTTTGGGTACAGGGATTATACAGAATAGTTTATTCGTTCAATAGTTTATTCGTTTATCTGTTAAGGATCGTCTAACAATTAAACGAGTAAACCATAAAACTGTTAAACGAATAAACGAGTAAACAATAAAACTATTAAACGAGTAAACAAAAAAATTGAGCTTTTACGGAGAACTGATCGCCTTATTAACCACCCTGTGTTGGAGCCTGGGTATATTCCCCTTTACTGAAGCAGTTAAGCGCCTGGGTGCGGTTTCCTTAAATTTATACCGTTTATTGCTGGCTTGGGTCATGGTTACCATTATGTTATTGTTTACTGGTATCAGCTTCAGTGAAATAATCACCCGCCCCGTATTCGAAAATTTTTTATGGTTTGGTTTGTCCGGCATCGTTGGTTTTTCGCTGGGCGATTTTTTTGGCTTGTCCTCCTTTGCTATGCTGGGGCCCAAACTGGCCAGTGTGTATACAACCCTGTCGCCGGGGGTTAGTTTGTTTTTTGGGTATTTAATACTGCGCGAAAGTATAAATAGTATAGGTGTTATAGGCATTGCGCTTACTATAATTGGTGTAATATGGCTTACCCTTTCAAAACAGGACAAACGTGTGGCCGAAGAGCGGGGCTTTGTGAGGGACACCAAAGGAATTGTATTTGCCCTGCTATCTGCTGTTTGCCAGGGTCTGGGTCTCGTCTTGTCGAAATACGCCATGGGATTTAAAAACCAGGGTCTTGACATCCATCCCATACACGCCAATTGGATGAGGTTGATGGCGGCTTTTTTTGCAGCCTTTCTGTTTTCAAGCTTTTCAGGGAAATTAATCGAAATCAGCAAGCCTGTTTTTAAGAACCAAAACAAAGGCTTGAAATTTATGTTTTTGGGCACCTTTTTCGGGCCGGTGCTGGGGGTTAGTTTATCCCTTTACACCATAACAATTCTTCCTGTAGCAGTGGCACAAACCATCTTTGCCTTATTGCCGGTCATCATTTTACCCCTGAACCTTGTGTTTTATAAAGAAAAAATCACCGTTACCTCCATTATTGCCTGTATGATTTCCATAGCAGGTGTAGCCGTTTTAATCTGGCGGAATGCTATTCTCTCCCTATTATGAGAATCAAGAAAATGCCAAAATAATTCATTTTATTTTTTTATTAGTTCTATTGGTTAATCTTGGTAAATCCCTTTCAATTTGTGAATAAAATGTCTTTTTTGTATCTGATTTTAAATTACAATATGAGTATTAATTGTGTTTTTGAAATGTAAAATAATCGACGTTTTGTTCAGTATTAACGATGTTTTTTTTCTTTTTGTATGAAAATTTATCCCTAATTTTGCGACGCCAACCAAATAATATTTCATTAATAATGAAGAAAAAAATTCACCAAGCCAAAGCACTGATTTTTATTTTTTGTCTTTTGAGTACCTGCCTGAGCCTTGATGCCCAGGTTTCAACTTATGTATTTACCCAACAGGTAGGCACATATACCGCCATTACCGGTGGTACTGTACTGGGGACCACTGCCAACGACGATAATAACTTTAATGCCCAGAACATAGGTTTTACCTTTACATACAACGGGACAGCCTATACACAATTAAGTGTGAACACCAACGGTTTTATTGTGATGGGAGCTACAGCGGTCAGCTCCTATTCTTCACTTAGTTCGGGCACCAGCAACAATGTGATTGCTGCGCTGGGCCGCGATTTGCAGGGGCAAACAGGTTCAGAATTAAGGATCGAAACAACAGGCTCCGCACCCAACCGCACCTGTGTTGTGCAATGGGCTACTTACCGTAAATACAGTGCTACCGGTGATAATTACAATTTTCAAATTCGCCTGAGCGAAACTACAAATCAAATAAGTGTAGTGTATGGTACAATGACCAACGGTGCAAGTTCGGGAACCAACCAGATTGGTCTGAGGGGAGCTGCCAATACAGATTACAACAACCGTAAAACAACCACCAATTGGTCGGCTACAGTTGCAGGTACGGCCAACAACAGCACCTGTACCTTAAGCAGCACCGTTTACCCGGCCAGCGGACAAACCTACACCTGGTCGGTACCGGTGTGCACCGGCCCGCCAACCATTGGTGCCGCACAGTCAAGCACAAGCATGGCCTGTAGCGGTGTTAACTTTACCCTGAGCCTGGCTTCCGGTATCCTGCCTTCAGGATTAACTTTTCAGTGGCAATCCTCTCCCGATGGCATTACCTGGGTGGATATTACGGGAGCTACATCGGCCTCTTTGAGCACCTCACAAACCGCAGCTACTTATTACCATTGCAATGCAACCTGCTCAGCTCAAACCACCACTTCATCCAATGTGCAGGTGGGCTTAAATTCTTTTTTAAATTGTTATTGCTCCAGCAGCGCAAGCTCTGCCCTTGACGAAGAAATATACAATGTTACCCTGGGTACCCTGAACAACACCAGCACCTGCTCCACAACAGGGGCTACAGGTTCGGTGTTAAATAAATATTCCGACTTTTCAGCGGTTTCGGCACCACAATTGGTGATGGGT
>JAHEYF010000117.1 GCA_023251755.1 Bacteroidota bacterium | reverse complement strand
CCTTAATAAACCATACACATAAGTCCCCAAAACAGCGCTGAGTAAAACAACAATAATTACTAAATGGCCACTACCGATAAGCGCGTACAAAGGCCCGGGGCAGGCACCTGTCATAGCCCAGCCCAATCCGAAGATGACGCCGCCGAAAATATTTCCCTTGTTGAATTCTTTTGGGGCAATTACAATGTCTTCGCCCGAAAGCGATTTGATTTTGTATTTTTTAATCAGCCATACAGATATAATGCCTACTACAATTGCGGTGCAAATAATACCGTACATGTGAAAAGATTGAAAACGGAACATCTCCTGAATACGGAACCAGGAAATAACTTCGGCTTTAATTAAAATAATTCCGAAGACGATACCGAGCAACATGAATTTTATATTTTTCATTGGATAATTTTTTAAGATTTTAAAGACTCATTATATACGGAAGAATAAACCAGGTCATTAACAAACCTCCGGCAAAAAAACAACAGGTGGCAATAAGCGAAGGCAATTGTAAATTAGACAAACCCATAATGGCATGACCCGAAGTACAGCCGCCTGCGTAACGCGTACCGAAGCCTACAAAAAAACCACCGACCACCATGAGTATAAATCCTTTTAAACTCAGCAGCGCCTGAAAATTAAAAATATCGGAAGGGATTAAACCCGAATAATTTTTTACACCCATTTGGTTCATGCTTTCAACAGCCGCTTCCGATAACTCAACGGGGTTGGGATTTTGCCAGAAAAAACCGGCTATCAATCCGCCAATGGCCACACCAAATACAAACAGCAGGTTCCAGGATTCTTTTTTCCAGTCGTACTTAAAAAACTTTGCATTGGTAGGAATACAGGCAGCGCAGATGTGCCTTAGTGTAGAAGAAACACCAAATGTTTTGTTACCGATAATTAATAAGGCGGGTACCATTAATCCGATAAGTATACCGGAAACGTACCAGGGCCAGGGTTGAGTAAGCATATTCATGATCTGTTTATTTTGTTGAGTTTATTTTGTGTTTGCTTTTTTCTGTTTCTTTTTAAATTCCGCAATAGGTTCAAAAGGGCCGTACTTGTGCTGTGTTTCGCTAAACTTGTCTGCGTATGGACCAAAAGGATGGTCAACCGGCTTGCCCGCAATCTTTGGCCAATCCTTGCTTAAATCTTTTACAGGCCGCGCTTGTGAATTAACAAAGGCTGCAACATCCCAGGCTTCTTCATCACTCAGTTGAGGTGTTTCGTAAGTAGCACCCAAAGGCATATTGGATTTTACATAACCTGCAAAGCGTGATAAGCGGTACAAACCTGCACCGTTGTTATAGCTTAGGTCTCCCCACAAGGGTGGATACTGATAGGTTGAGCCATCTGGTTTTAGTTTGCCTTCACCCTTATCGCCGTGGCATAGTTTACATTTTTGAATGTAAACATCTTTTCCTTTTTCAGTATCGGCAGCCCTGTTCAGATAGGCCAGTTCTGTTAAGCCCGAACCTTTTGGTTTTTCTCCTTTTTTCAGACCTTTGCCCAGCCATTTAATATAGGCGGTAATGGCCTGCATCTCTTTGCTGTTCGTATCTAAGCCCTTACCGTTCAGGCTGCGCTCAAAACAATCGTTGACCCGTTTGTAAATATTTTCGATAGAGCCCGAACGTTCACGGAATTTAGGATAGGTAGGGGCCACTGCGCTGTAATTGTTGCCAAAGGCTTTGGTGCCGGCATCCAAATGGCAATTCTGGCAATTCATTCCGTTGCTTGCGGCATATACTTTTCCTTTAGGGCCGAGGTAATAGGCCGTGTTGGCAATTAACTCACGTCCATAAGTAATTAAATCATGATTGGCTTCACCTGCAATCAGGTTCGTATCAGGCGCCTGCCAGAGCTTTGATTTTTCGTCAACTTTTGTTTTAAGAGTATCGGCTTTTGCTTTTGCCAGTGCAGCTGCCCAAACGGCTTCTTTATTTTTACAGCGGGTAAACGTTGGAATACCCGTATATTGCACCACCATTATAAAACCAACAATCAGCGACAAGGCCACAATCAATTGAGTTAAACGGCTTACGGCCTTTACTAAATTTTTTTCATTGTCGTTTAACTGCTCCATATAATTCTAAGTCAAAATTTAAAAGTCATAAGTTAAAAGGTTGGCTCCGGTTCTTTCGTGTCTTATGACAAATATCATATATAAATAAAACGGATGAAATTATAGTTAATATCCGGCTTATTCAAACAAAAAATGAAAAAGGATTAGCATTACCTCGTTATTTCGTTTAATAGTTTATTTGTTCGTTCGTTTATACGTTCGGGATCTACACGGTTTAAAAACTATTAAACGAATAAACTATTAAACGAATGAACTATTTAACTATTTTAGCGCCCGTTTTTATTAGGATTCTTTAGGAGTGATTAACAAATTTTAACAACCAGAAACAACAAGCGAATTGTATTTTTACATTCCCAATCATTAACATATTATGACGACTGATATCAGAGAAATAAACGAACGTATACAACAGGAAAGTGCTTTTGTTGACGCCCTTACATCCGAAATGGACAAAGTAATTGTAGGGCAAAAGTACATGGTCGAACGCTTATTGATCGGTTTGCTTTCTAACGGGCATATTCTGCTGGAAGGTGTACCCGGCCTTGCAAAAACATTGGCCATTAACACCTTAGCCAGGTGTGTTCACGGGCAATTTAGCCGTATTCAGTTTACTCCCGATTTATTGCCTGCAGATTTGGTGGGGACAATGATTTACAATCAGAAAAAGGAAGAATTCACGATAAAAAAAGGCCCTGTGTTTGCCAACTTTGTACTGGCCGATGAAATTAACCGTGCCCCGGCAAAAGTGCAAAGCGCCTTGCTGGAAGCTATGCAGGAAAGACAGGTGACCATTGGGGAAGAAACATTTAAATTACCCAATCCCTTTTTAGTACTGGCCACACAAAATCCGGTGGAGCAGGAGGGAACCTATCCTTTGCCCGAAGCGCAGGTAGACCGTTTTATGTTAAAGGTGGTGATTGGTTACCCCACCAAAGAAGATGAAAGGAAAATTATTGCAGCCAATATTTCACCCAATGGAATGCCTGTTCCTAATACTATTTTAAATCCGGATGATATCGTGAAGGCACGTAAAACAGTGCGTGATGTATACATGGACGAAAAAATAGAACGTTATATTGTAGACATTGTGTTTGCTACCCGTTTCCCGAACGATTACAAACTAAGCAAATTTGCACCACTCATTAGTTTTGGGGGTTCGCCACGGGCCTCCATTAACCTGGCACTTGCAGCAAAAGCTTATGCCTTTATCAAACGCAGGGGTTATGTGATACCTGAAGATGTAAGGGCGATCTGCTTAGATGTATTGCGCCACCGTGTAGGCTTAACCTACGAAGCCGAAGCCGAAAATATTACCAGCGAACACATTGTAAATGAAATACTGAACACGGTAGAAGTGCCATAGACTTTTGGTTAAACGATAAGCCTGATCCCAACCGAAATCGTTCTTTTGGCTCCTGGCTTTTAACTTTGACTTTTAACTTTTGACCCTTTCCCTTGGCAGATCAGTAAAATGGATACACAGGAACTTTTAAAAAAAGTACGTAAAATAGAAATTAAAACACGTGGTTTATCCAGCCAGGTGTTTTCGGGTGAATACCACAGCGCCTTTAAAGGAAGGGGCATGGCCTTTAGCGAAGTGCGGGAATACACCCCCGGTGATGATATACGTACCATAGACTGGAACGTAACTGCTCGTTTTAACACCCCTTATATAAAAGTTTTTGAAGAAGAGCGCGAACTAAATGTGATGCTGTTGGTGGACGTAAGCGCATCAGGAAATTATGGAACGCACAAACAAATTAAACAGGACCTGATTACTGAATTATGTGCTGTACTGGCATTTTCGGCTTCAACCAATAACGATAAAATAGGAGTAATATTTTTTAGTGATAAAATCGAAAAGTTTATCCCGCCTAAAAAAGGAAAAACACATATCCTGCGTATTATTCGTGAGCTGATTAATTTTGAACCCGAAAGCAAGGGAACGGATATTACACTGGCCTTAAAATACCTGACCAATGTAATTAAAAAGAAAAGCATTGTATTTGTGATCTCTGACTTTGTAGACAACAATAGTTTTAAAGACGCAATTAAAATTGCCAATCGTAAACATGATATTGTAGCCCTTCATATTTATGATAAGTCAGAAACCCTTATTCCGCCTATAGGTTTATTAAAAATGCGTGATGCTGAAAGCGGTAAAGTAATGTGGGTGGATACATCAAGTGCAGCTTTTCAAAAACAAATGAAGGTTTCGCAAGTGGCGAATGACAAAAAATTAAAGGAGACCTTTAATAACGCAGGAATTGATTACACCAGAATAAGCACACATGAATCGTACATTAAACCCTTAATGACGCTGTTTAAGAAAAGATAATCCGACCGAATGAACAAAAGGATCTACATATTCGCTTTTTTGATTTGCATTATTGCATTGCCTTTTGTAAAAATCAGCGCACAGGGCATTACTGTGCACGCCCTGATGGACACCACTAAAATACGTATAGGTGAACAGACAAAAATTCAATTGTTTGTAAACTATAAAACAGATCAGAAAAATCTGAAAATACAGTGGCCGCAATTTGAAGATACCCTGCGCAAGGAAGTTGAAATTGTGGATGTATCAAAAATTGATACCACTATGCCGGATAAAAATGATCCGAACAACATTCAACAGCATCAAACCATTACGGTAACTTCATTCGATTCAGGTTATTGGGCCCTGCAACCTTTTAAATTTATTATTAACGGAGACACGGCAAAACCTATGGAAACACAGGCTTTTTTACTGGAGGTTCAAACTGTTCCGGTAGACACCGCAGAAGCCTCCATCAAAGACATTAAAGCCCCTTTTGCAGAGCCGATCGACTGGCACGAATTTTTGCCTTATATCTATTGGGGATTAGGAATACTTGCAATTATTGTACTACTCATTATTGTTATTGTCCGCTTGACCAGGAAAAAAACAAAATACGTTGCTCCGCCACCACCTGCTGAACCGCCTCATGTTACAGCATTAAGGGAATTGAACCGGATAAAGGAGCAGCGCTTGTGGCAGGAAGGGAAAATGAAAGAGTATTATACTGCCATTACCGATGCTCTGCGTGTATACATTGAAGGCCGCTACAAGGTACATGCCATGGAGCTGACTACAGATGAAATTATGACCGTGATGAAATCGCAGGTGATTGATGGGATGAGCAAAGAAAAATTACAACAGGTATTGTCGCTGGCCGATTACGTAAAATTTGCGAAGGCTCAGCCCATTGATGTGGAAAATGAATTAGTATGGAACAATGCACTGATGTTTATACAGGGAACGATGCGGGAGGAAGTTGAAAAGTTCGAAAGTTAGAAAGCTGGAGCATCGGTTATTTGATTAGGCTTAAGGTATAGAGTTTGTTGGAGTTGTAGAGATATTGGGATATTAAGATATTTGGATACTGTGTTAGAATTTATGATTTTGTACTTAGAATTTAGCAATTAGAATTTTGTATTTAGATTTTTTAAAAGACATAACATTTGCCAACAGGGAATTTTTCTGGCTCTTTTGTTTAGTGCCACTGATGATCTTGTGGTATATACTGCGCTTAAAAAAACAGGAAGCTGAATTTAATTATTCCTCTTTCGAACATTTAGGCAGGGTGAGGCCATCGGCTAAAGCAAACCTTCGCCACCTGAGCTTTTTATTTCGTTTGATCGCTGTATCATTAATCGTATTGGTGTTGGCAAGGCCGCAATCGCGCAGCAGCTGGAAGGATGTTAAAACAGAAGGGATTGACATAGTCATGAGCCTTGACGTTTCCTACTCCATGCTGGCCAAAGATTTTAAACCCGACCGTCTGGTAGCCGCTAAAGAAGTAGCCAAAGAATTTATTGACTCAAGGCCCAATGATCGTATCGGTTTAGTTGTATTCAGTGGAGAAGCCTTTACACAATGCCCTTTAACCAGCGATCACAAAGTAATTAAAAACCTGTTCGATAATATTGAGGCAGGTATGTTATCCCAGCAAGGAACAGCAATTGGATTGGGAATTGCCGATGCCGTGTCGAGGGTAAAAGAAAGTACAGCAAAAAGTAAAGTGGTTATTTTATTATCGGACGGGGTAAGCAATGTGGGTGAAATTGCTCCGCTTACCGCCGGTGAAATTGCCAAAACATTTGGGGTAAGGGTTTATACTATCGGAATTGGAACACATGGTAAAGCTATGATGCCTGTTGCAGTTTACCCCAACGGGCAAATGCAGTACGATTATGTGGATGTGGAAATTGATGAACCCACCATGACTAAAATAGCAGACATGACAGGAGGGAAATATTTCAGGGCAACCGACAATGAAAGTTTAAAAAAAGTATACAAAGAGATAGATAAATTAGAAAAAACAATCATCAGTGAAAAGAGTTATAGCAACAAAGCAGAAAAATTTTTGTGGTTTGCCATTGCCGCTGCTATTGCGTTATTGCTGGAATTTTTGTTGAAGTACATTGTATTTAAAAGTATACCTTAAATGTGAAGGTGATGAATAGAAAATTGGTAGTAAGTAACAGGTAGTAAGTAGCAGGTGGTACCCGCTACTTGCTACCTGATACCAGCTACCACTTTAAAACATAAGACGAAGTGTTTAGACTCGAACATACAGACTGCTTGTGGGCTTTTGGCGCAGTGCCGCTGATGATACTTATTTTTATCATTTTGCAATACAATAAAAAAAGACTGCTTGCCCGCTTAGGTGATTACCCCTTAGTAAAGGCTATGTTACCTGATGTATCATTGGCCAAAAGAATAGTGAAATTTAGTTTGTTCACACTTGCTTTTTCTTTTTTGGTGATGGGTATATGCAACTTACAAACGGGGTCAAAAATGCAGGAAGTAAAACGCGAAGGCGGCGACATAATGATTTGTTTAGACGTTTCAAACTCGATGCTGGCAGAAGACCTGAGCCCCAACCGCCTTGAACGTGCCAAACAGGCCATTGAAAAGTTTGTTGAGAAATTAGAAGGCGACCGGATTGGAATGATTGTATTTGCAGGCGAAGCTTATGTGCAGTTGCCCATCACAACAGACTACACTGCCGCCAAACTTTTTTTGCACGGAATAAACCCCAATATGATTCCCACCCAGGGAACAGCTGTTGGTGCGGCACTCGAAAAAGCAATGGAATCGTTTGGACAGGACATAGGGAAAAACAAAGCCATTGTCGTAATTACCGATGGTGAAAACCACGAAGACGATGCGATAAAAATTGCGGAAGATGCAGCCAAACAAGGAGTGAGTATTCATACCATTGGCATAGGTTCACCGGACGGTTCGCCCATACCACATTACCAGAACGGAGTGAAGGCGGGGTATAAAAAAGACAAAGACGGGAACACCGTTGTTACAAAACTGAATGAAAAATTATTAGAAGACATAGCTGCTGCCGGAAACGGAGTTTACATCAGGGCCAACAACAATGATGTGGGCTTAAATGCGATTCTGGATCAGTTAAAAGAATTGGATAAAAAACAGTTCGAATCAAAAATGTACACCGATTACGAAGACCAGTTTCAATGGTTTGTTGGTGCCGCATTGTTGTTGCTGGTGATCGAACTTCTGTTTAGTGAAAGAATAAGCACTGTATGGAAAAAATTAAATGTTTTTAAACAATGAGTTTTATAGTTAAACATATCTTTTATGCTGTAAGTCTGTTGACGACTTTATTCTCATCCTTTGTCTGCAGGGCGCAAATGGAAAAATTAATTGTGCGGGGCGGAAATGAACAATACAACAGTGGAAAATATGAAGAAGCCGCGCAGAGCTACAAGGCCGCTACCAAAAAGAGCCCTTCTTATAACAAAGCTTATTATAATTTAGGGGCAGCCCAGTATAAAACAGCCATGAACCTTAAAAAAAATGCCAACTTCAGGGCTAAGTATGGTGCAAAATCCGATTCCATTATTAAGCAGGTATTTGATGAGGCGGGTACTAATTTTGATGTATTTGCCAATGGAAAAACCTATTCAAAAGACAGCGCTCAATGTGCTATGCACAATTTGGGAAATGCCTGTTTGATGGGAAAAGAATACCAGAAAGCAGTAGATGCGTATAAAAAAGCCCTGAAATACAATCCCAAAGATGAAGACACCCGTTACAACCTGGCCTATGCACAAAAAAAATTAAAAGAACAGCAGGACAAAGAAGATAAAAATAAAGACAAGGATAAAGAAAACAAGGACAAGAAAGAGGATGAAAAGAAAGACGAGAAAAAGGATATAAAAAACAAAAAAGATCAGCAGGAACAAAAAGCACCTGATCAAATGAGCAAGGAAGAAGCGCAACGTATGCTCGACGCTTTAAAAAATGCAGAAAAGAAAATGCACCAGATTAAAAAAGTAAAAGGAGAGAAGAAGGAAGTGGAAAAGGATTGGTAACCTTTAGTTCTTTTGTTTATCAGTTTATTCGTTTAATAGTTAACGAACAATTGAATGAATAAACAAAAGAACAAGTAAACTAATATTGAATTAAATTTGTTAAGTAAAAAATGAGGAGCAATAAAAAAATACACACAGGTAATGCTTTGCAGGCAATTGTGCTGTTATTGTTTATTTGCAATTACTCGGTGCAGGCTCAAAAATTAGTTGCACAGGTGGCCAAAACAAAGGTTGCTGTGGGTGAAGTGTTTCAGATCGCTTTTAGCATCAATGCCAATTGCTCTAATTTCAGGGCACCCGGCTTATCCGATTTTGATGTATATTCGGGCCCCAACCAAAGCACCAGTATGCAAATTGTGAATGGAAGTGTATCACAATCCATTACATTGTCCTATTTCATCGCCCCCCGCAAAGAAGGTAAATTAACCATTGGCCCGGCCAGCGTACAGGTGAACGGAAAAAAAATTGAATCGAACAGCATTGTCGTAGAAGTCTACAAAGGCAATGCTGCGGCTAACCCAAACAATGCTAACAACAACCGGAACAATTCCAATCAGCGGGAAGAGGACCCGGAATATGCAAGCGCTGTTTCCAATGAAGATTTATTTGTACGGACGTATATCAGTAAGAAATCCTGTTATCTGGGCGAGCAGGTTGTTGTTACACAAAAAGTTTATTCGCGCCTTACCCTGCGTGGTTTTCAAAATTGTAAACTTCCAGCCTACAATGGCTTCTGGAGCCAGGAAGAAGACCGCACCAAACAAATCACCCTGCAAACCGAAAACTTAGACGGTATTAATTATTACGTGGCCAATTTCAATACCACTTATTTGTTTCCCCAACGAACTGGTAAGCTGACGATTGAACCGATAGAAATTGATTGTGTGGTGAGGCAACGCAGCAACAGGCAACCACAAAGTGTATTTGATCAGTTTTTTGGAAACGGTGGTTACCAGGATGTGGTAATGAAAATAAAAAGTAAGCCCGTCAGCGTTGATGTGCAGGCCTTACCGGAAACCAACAAACCTGAAAATTTTTCGGGAGCTGTTGGTAGTTTTAGTTACAAGGCAGAGATGGATAAATCAAGTGTAAAGGCCAATGAAGCCATTAATCTTAAAATAACTTTGCACGGAACCGGTAATGTTAAATTGATAGATGCTCCAAAAATTAACTTCCCGGAAGGCTTTGAAACATACGACCCTAAGCTGAATGAAAGTGTGTCGGTAAATGGAGGGGTGAGTGGAAGTAAAACGTACGACTATTTAATTATCCCTCGTCAGCCCGGTGAATTTGTAATAAAGGACCTTAACTTCAGTTATTTCGACCCTGCAAAAAAACAATACATCACTATACCAACACCTGAGTTTAAAATAAGTGTTAAGCCGGGGGAAGCCGGAGCCAGTACCGGCGCACAGGTATACTCACAAAAACACAAAGTGGAACAGGCCGACAATGATATTCGTTATATCAAAACAGGCGACCTTGACTTAAAACCAAAAGACGATGAATTTTTTTCTTCCTGGAAACATTATGCCCTGGTAGCTTTGTCGGTGTTTTTGTTTTCGGGTGTGGTAATGGCCCGTCAGCGTTACATAAAAGCCAATAGTAATATCCGCCTGGTAAAAGAAAGGCAAGCCGCTAAAATTGCCCGTAAACAATTAGTTGCGGCCAACAAACTGATGCAGGCGAATAAGAAAGATGAATTTTACAATGAAATATTTATTGCCCTTAACCGTTACATCGGTGATAAACTGAATATTCCGGTGGCTGATTTATCAAAAGAAAGTATTCAAAAAAATCTTACAGCTAAAAACGTAAACAACGAAACTGTAAATAAATTTATTCAGGCATTGAACGATTGTGAAATTGCAAAATATGCACCTGGCACGATCTCTGCTGATTTGAACACTGTATACAACAACACCATTGAATTAATAAGCACCGTTGAAGATGAACTCAAAGCTTAAATATAGTTTTATAACACTCGCTTTTTGTCTGCAAAGCCTTGCACCGGCTTTTGCCCGGGATGTTACACAACAATTAGCCGACAGTGCCCGCCTTGCTTATGAAAAACAACAGTATAAAAGTTCGGTGGTTTATTACGAAAAAATTCTTGCATCCGGTAAAAACTCCGCAGCCCTGCACTACAACCTGGGAAATGCTTATTTCCGCAACAATCAATTGGGACAGGCTATTTACCAGTATGAGCTGGCTAAAAAATTAGACCCCGCCGATGAAGACATTAAAAATAACTTAAGGATAGCGGCGACCAAAACAATCGATAAAATAGACGTGAAAGAGAACTATTTTGTGAACTCCATCAGGTCCAATATGTATTCCTTTTATACCACCACCGGTTGGGCCTGGGTCACTATTGTGCTTACAGCTTTGGGTATGTTGTTTTTATTGTTGTACCTGTTTTCACACAACACCTTGTTCAAACGCCTTGGCTTTTGGACAGGAAGTGTTTCTTTAATAGCTACGGTGGTATCGTTTTGTATTGGTTTCGGCGCACTTCACAATAAAAACAAAAAATCGCAGGCCATTATTACAGCCCAGGTGGTGCAGGTGTTAAATGCCCCGAATACAAGTGGTAAATCCCGGTTTAGTCTGCACGAGGGTACTAAAGTAAATGTACTGGAATCAACAGATGAATGGACTTCTATTCAATTGGACAATGGGAATGAGGGTTGGGTGAAAACTACCGAAGTGGGCTTGTTCTAAATATTCGATTAATAGTTTACTTGTTTATTCGTTTTTTTGTTCGCGAGGTAATGAGTAATTTTCAGAACGAATAAACTATTAAACGGATAAACCCACGAACGAATAAACTATTAAACGTGAAAACCACTCTCCCCTTAAAACTACTGAGCATTGATAACGATGGGGCACACCTCGCCTTAAAGGCAAAAATCAATGGAAAAGTCGCTCATCTAATTCTCGATACCGGCGCATCAAGAAGTGTGTTTGACACAGAGCGGATTGATAAGTTTTTTAAAGGCAAAACCAAAACCACTCATGTTGAAAGCAGTAAACTATCAAGTGGATTGGGTACCAACACCATGAAAAGTAAAACAACTGAATTAAAAACACTGCAATTGGGAGATTTAATCATCAAGACCTATCCAACTGTTTTACTTGATCTTTCACATGTTAATCAATCTTATTCACAGGCAGGTTTAAAAGCCATTGATGGTGTATTAGGAAATGATATATTAATGAAATACAAAGCCCTTATTGATTATCGTAAAAAGGAACTGATACTTTCTTTTTAAAAGTTCATTCGTTTTTTCGTTCACTCGTTTAATAGTTTTTTGTTCATGATGAACGTATAAACGAATGAACGAATAAACGAGTGAACAAGTAAACTGAACAAGCCCTTTTCAAGGCCGAAACATATAAATTCTTCAAAAAAATTAATTATATTTACCTTTTTAGCCGAATTTTATTATGTCAGGAAACAAAAAGGAAAAACCGATATTAAGCCCCTCTGCAATATCGTTCTTAGAAAAATACATCAACAATTCATCACCAACTGGTTTTGAAACTGAAGGCCAGAAATTATGGCTGAATTACATCAGGCCTTATGTGGACGAACACTTTACCGATACCTACGGAACAGCTGTTGCGGTTATAAACCCGAAAGCCGAATACAAAGTTGTATTGGAAGCCCATGCCGATGAAATCAGCTGGTTTGTGCATTACATCACCAAGGATGGTTTTATATACCTGCGACGGAATGGTGGTTCCGATCACATGATAGCCCCTTCAAAACGGGTCAACATTCACACCGATAAAGGGATTGTAAAAGCAATTTTTGGCTGGCCGGCTATTCATGTGCGTGATGCGGCAAAAGAAGAAGCCCCTTCCTTAAAAAATATTTTCCTCGACTGTGGTTGTTCCAGTGATAAAGAAGTGAAAGAACTGGGTATACATGTGGGCTGTGTGGTTACTTACGAAGATGAATTTATGGTGTTAAACAACTCGTATTATGTAGGACGCGCATTGGACAACAGGGTAGGAGGTTTTATGATAGCCGAAGTGGCCCGTTTGTTAAAAGAACAAAAAGTAAAACTGCCCTTTGGTTTGTACTTTGTAAACTCCGTGCAGGAAGAGGTTGGTTTACGCGGAGCAGAAATGATTACCCAGCGCATTAAACCCAATGTAGCCCTTATTACCGATGTAACGCACGACACACAGTCGCCGATGATGAGCAAGGTGCAAAGCGGCGACTTGTCATGCGGACAAGGCCCTGTATTAACATACGGCCCTGCGGTGCAAAACAACCTGCTTAAATTAATTATAGACACAGCGAAAAAAAATAAAATAGATTTTCAACGGGCTGCGGCTTCACGTGCTACAGGAACCGATACCGATGCCTTTGCATACAGCAATGGCGGTGTGGCCTCTGCTTTAATTTCATTGCCCCTGCGTTATATGCACACCACTGTTGAGGCTGTGCATAAAAAGGATGTTGAAAGTGTTATACGCCTGATGTTAGAAACATTAAAGAACATTAAAAACAACCAGGATTTCAGGTACATTAAATAATATTGAGCTGTTAAGGTTTACCCATGACTATATTAGGGAGCATTTTAAAAAAAGCGATTGAGATCCGGGGAAAATTACCCATTAACAGGAAAACTGCCTATAAACAACAAGCCAGAGTTTTACAAAAATTATTGAAAAA
>JAHEYF010000116.1:10030-13218 GCA_023251755.1 Bacteroidota bacterium | reverse complement strand
CACCCAAACAGCAGCAGCCAGACAACACTTCTTCCCTTCCTGATAAAGTTACTTTTGCCGAACACATTGCCCCCATCATTTACAACAATTGCACAGTGTGCCACAGGCCGGGAGAATCAGGCCCATTTAATTTACTCACATATGCCGATGTGGTGAAGAACGCCAACAAAATAAAATTTGTTACTGCTACCCGCTTTATGCCACCCTGGCCTGCCGACCCCGGTTACACACACTTTATCGGCGAGCGCACTTTGTCGCAACAACAAATAGACCTGATCCAAAAATGGGTGGAACAAGGTAAACTGTTGGGTGATACCGGCAAAATGCCTGCTGTACCTGTCTTTTACACCGGCTCTTCTTTTGGCAAACCCGACTTAGTAATAAAATTACAAAAGCCTGTTTTTTTAAAAGGGAACGGCACAGACAACTTTTTAATGATCAAATATCCCTATCAAATTCCAAGGGATACCTTTGTTCGTTTTATTGAATTTGTTCCGCATCAGCGTAAATTAGTTCATCATGTGAATGGTCATTTAGTGTCATATAATGAAAAAAGAAAGTTTGAATACTTTAAAGGAGAATCTGTTTTACCGGATGTACAATCCAATTTTAAAAGCTTTTTCGAAAAGATGAAGTTGGGGTATAGCGACGGGAACAAGGATTTCCCTCCTATGATTCCAAACACGGTTTATTATTTACCCGGTTATGTTCCTCCTGTTTACCCGAATAATATTGGAGGCTACCTATTTAAAAAGAACGGGGTATTTCTGCTAAAGAACATACATTATGGGCCTGCTACTAAAGATGTGTACGACTCCTCTTACATCAATGTGTTTTATGCAAAATCGCCACCGGTACGTCCCATCCGCGAAACACAGCTGGGTACATTTGGTATATCACCCATTGAGCCCGAATTAATTATTCCGGCCAACGAAGTAAAAACATTTCATACCCAATGGACCTGCAACCAGGATATTTCCATCTTATCTGTTAACCCCCACATGCACCTGTTGGGAAAAACATTTTTGGCTTATGCCTTAACCCCACAAGGCGATACCATTCGCCTGGTAAAAATCAAGCGCTGGGATTTCAGGTGGCAATACTATTACACATTTAAACTTATGCTCAAAATCCCGGCGGGTTCTACTATTCATGTTTATGGTACTTTCGACAACACCAATAAAAACCCCTTCAATCCTTTTAGCCCGCCACGCACCATCAGCCAGGGACAAGGGAATGAAAGCATGCAAACCACCGAAGAAATGTTCCAGTTTATATTTACTTATTTGCCGTACCAGGTGGGTGATGAGAATATAAGTTTGGAGAGGAAGTAATAATAAGTTCAAGATTCAACATTTAAGATTCAAAGAAGGATTACGGTTAAGATTAAAGCTTGTTGGTTTCTCGCAGATGTGCGCAGAGTTAAACGCGAAGTTTCGCGGAGTCTTTAGTATGAGTACATTTTTTATTACGAATTCGATTTATATTTTATTAACGTTTTGCCTTACAATTAACCGGCATTAAAAACGTTTTGCAAAAAAACCTTATCAATTGCATTCGTTTATTGTCTGTTCCGACGTCGTTAAAGCGATGAACGAAATGAAGGAATCCGTTTCTCAACTTGTTAAGATTCAGTATATTTATCTTATATTTGCACCACAATGGAAGTAGTAAAAGGAAACGGGTTTGTGCCCGGTGAATTGTTAGCGAAAATAAACACACCCGAAGACTTAAGAAAGCTGAGTGAAGACCAGCTGGAACAGGTGTGCCAGGAGCTTCGCCAATACATTATTGATCTGGTATCGGTAAAAGGCGGGCATTTTGGTGCCAGCTTAGGTGTTATTGAACTCACCGTTGCCCTTCATTATATTTTTAATACCCCCGTCGATCAGTTGGTGTGGGACGTTGGCCACCAGGCTTACGGACATAAAATACTAACCGGTAGGCGCGATGAATTTCATACCAACCGTATTTACAAAGGCCTCAGTGGTTTTCCGAAACGCAGCGAAAGCGAGTACGATACCTTTGGTGTGGGCCACTCCTCTACTTCTATCAGTGCAGCCTTAGGGATGGCTGTGGCTTCGAGGTACCTGCAACAAAAAAGTAAACAACACATAGCCGTTATTGGTGATGGCGCCATGACCGCCGGATTAGCCTTTGAAGGCTTGAACCACGCCGGGGTTGAAAACGCCAACCTGCTTGTTGTTTTGAACGACAATTGCATGAGTATTGACCCCAACGTTGGGGCCTTAAAAGAATATTTAACCGATATCACCACCTCGCATACTTACAACAATGTAAAAGACGAGGTCTGGAAGCTACTGGGTAAGATCAGTAAATTTGGACCCACCGCGCAGGATGTTGTGTCTAAGGTACAAAGCGCCATTAAAACAAGTCTGCTTAAACAAAGCAATATGTTTGAGTCGCTGAAGTTCCGTTATTTTGGCCCTGTTGACGGGCACGATGTGGTGCGTTTGAGTAAAGTATTGGCCGATTTAAAAGATATTCCCGGACCGAAAATATTACATGTTTTAACCCAGAAAGGAAAAGGTTATCAGTTTAGTGAAGAAGGAAATCCAACCGTGTGGCACTCGCCGGGCTTGTTTAACAAGGATACCGGAGAAATTATCAAGGTAACTCCCAAAGAACCACAGGCGCCCAAATACCAAGATGTATTCGGGCATACCATTGTGGAACTGGCGGAGAAGAACCCGAAAATAATGGGGATTACACCGGCTATGCCAACAGGTTGCTCGTTGAATATCATGATGAAAGCCATGCCCGACAGGGCTTTTGACGTGGGTATTGCCGAACAGCACGCCGTTACTTTCAGCGCCGGATTAGCCACCCAGGGTTTGATTCCGTTTTGCAATATTTATTCTTCGTTTATGCAAAGGGCCTACGACCAGGTGGTGCACGATGTAGCCTTACAAAACCTGCACGTTGTGTTTTGTTTAGACCGTGGGGGATTAGCCGGGGCCGATGGGCCAACCCATCACGGAGCATTCGACATTGCTTATTTCCGTTGCATCCCCAACATGATAGTATCGGCACCCATGAACGAAGAGGAGCTGCGTAATTTAATGTATACTGCACAACTGCCCGAAACAAATGCCCCCTTCAGTATACGTTACCCAAGAGGGACTGGTGTGATGCCCAACTGGAAAACACCTTTCAATAAAATAGAA
>JAHEYF010000116.1:0-10020 GCA_023251755.1 Bacteroidota bacterium | reverse complement strand
CCGCAAATTAAAAGACGGGAAAGACATTGCCCTTTTATCGATAGGGCACATTGGAAACATTGCCGCTAAAGCCATTTTGCAATTGGAAGAACAGGGCATAGCTGTAGCCCATTACGATATGCGTTTTGCAAAACCCATTGACGAAGCCTTGTTGCACGAAGTGTTTTCGAAATACAAAAAAGTAATTACCCTTGAAGACGGCTGTATTATAGGTGGAATGGGAAGTGCAGTCATTGAATTTATGGCCGACCATGCTTATACTGCGCAGGTAAAACGCCTGGGTATACCCGATAAATTTATTGAACACGGTGAACAAGCGGAGCTTTGGAACGAATGTGGATTTTCGGTTGAAGGTATATGTGCAACCGTATACGAACTTGCAGGCATTAAAAAAGCCACCCTTACCGGCTAATTCTTATCCCTCACCTTTCTCCAATCTCACTACTAACATCTCAGGTCTCAATACTAATATCTAACATCTCATCATTAGCGTTGCGTTATAATTAGAACATTTTCAATTGATTATCATTTTGTTCTTTGAAATTTTGTAGATGAGGGGTCTGAAATAGTTGATTTAAGGGCATTCTATCAAAAATATTTATACTCAAAATCTGTAGAATCTCATACATGGTTTGAGATAGGGCAAGTTTCTTTTTGATAATTGCCACGATCACATATACAGTCACAGCAATCCAGATTTGTGTTTTTACTGCATTAGCACTATATCCCCAGAAAGATTTGATTTTAAGATGCTGCTTGATCCATTTAAAGAACAGCTCAATTTGCCAGCGATGTTTGTATAGCTGTGCAATTTCAAGTGCTTTAAGATCGAAGTTGTTAGTTAAAAAAACTAGTATGCGACCTTGTTCAGCATCATAATATTTAATTCTTCTGAGTTTTTCAGGATAGCGCTTTGCAGCATAAAAATTTGCGAACTGAATAATCTGATCGCAGCGAAGGCCGTTTTTTTATCGCAAGGAACAGAATGTATGCGAACGAATTTTAAATTACTCATGGCCCGGGTAACAAAGAATGCTTTGGCTTTAGTAATGTTATAGAGCCGTTCAAAGTCCCTGTATCCTCTGTCCATAATATAAAACCCATTTGCCTCAAAGTCGATCAGATCAAGTACGTTCATTTCATGCACATTACCTGTAGTAATATGAATAAAACAAGGGATGGAATTCTTTAAGTCCAATTGTACATGAAGTTTAACCGCTGCTTTGGCCTTACGGAACTTTGCCCAGCTGTATACATTCAAGCACAAATCAATAACAGTGGCATCGATGGCGAATACATTGTTGTGTAACTCTATCTCCAGCTGACTCTCTGAGCCATATAACTTACGAACCTGGTCAATTAGCAACATAGCAAAATCTGCATAAATGCGCCAATCCCTGTTTTCATTGGCTCTGGAAAGAGTAGTCTTTACGATCTCTCTGCCAATACCCATGTGATAGAGCTTTCCAGAATTACTGTTCAGGCATAGCACTGTATCACTTAAACTTTCACGGTGGGTTAATTGCCCGAATGCCATGCACAAAAATTGCTTCCAACAACTAAAGTGTTTAGCCCTGTGATTGCCATTGTACTTATCGATACAACGGATAAACTCATTGTGGTCAATAAAAGACATGAGCTGAGAGAAAATATATTTGCCCTGATTCATTTTGATAAACTAATGGTGAAAATCCATAAGCTTACCCAAAATCAGTTCAAATCGTTTGAACTCAAAAAAGCCTTCTAACCCTCATCTGACAAGTATTTCAAAGAACTATATTTTTGGTTAACGCAACACTAATGAAATTATATCGTATTTTAGATATAAAGAAAAACTATGCTGAGCAAAAATAATAAAAGGCCCAAGAGACAGCCTCCGCGAAAAGTGAAAAAACAAGGGAATAATATTGGCGCCGATTCGGGCGAGCTGTACCCCCCGATTAAAGATCCGAACGAATTGGTTAAGATTACGCTTATTCAATACAGCCCTGCTGAATATTATGAGGATGATTTTTTCAGTGTTGAGGAATGCCAAAAAGCATTTAGACCCGGACTAATGAAATGGATTAATATTGATGGTATACACAACCCAAAGGTGATTGAGAGGTTTGGGAAATTGTTCAGTATTCACCCCCTTACACAGGAAGATATTACTTATCTGGATTCGCGACCCAAGTTTGAAGAATATGCCCGCTATGTGGTGGCTATTTTTAAAATGCTGTTTTTCGATAAAATGATCAGGTCGGAGCTTTTAAGTATTTTACTTTTTGAGGAAACGGTCCTTTCTTTTCAGGAATCGCACGGCGGGGATGCTTTTGATCCCATTCGCGACCGCCTTCGCGAAAACAAAGGACGAATCAGAAAGATGGGCGCCGATTACATGGCTTATGCCTTAGTAGATGCGGTAGTAGACCGGTATTTTATTGTACTTGAGCACCTGGGCGAAAAAATTGAGCAATTGGATGAGGAAGTGTTGTATAATTCGAATAAAGGGATTGTGGTTCAGCTGCATGACCTGAAAAAAGAAACGCAGCAGGTGAAGAAAATGATGGGGCCGGTTCGTGAGATGGTTTTTAACATGATGCGGAGTGAGACGGATTTAATTACAGAAACCAATGTTATTTATTTACGGGATGTGTATGACCATATCCAAAAAGTAAACGATACGGTTGAGCAGTACCAGGATTCATTGAATGGTATTATGGATGTTTACCTGTCCAATAACTCGAATAAGATGAACGAGGTAATGAAAACCCTTACTACTATTTCGGCTATTTTTATACCTGTAACTTTTATTGCCGGTATATACGGAATGAATTTTAATGACCAGTTGCCCGAGTATCAGTGGCCCTATAGTGGGTATGTGGTTTACGCTGTAATGGTTGCTATGATGATCGGTATGGCTGTTTATTTTAAGGTTAAAGAGTGGTGGTAATTGATGTATGGCTCACCCATCTCAATACTAATATCTCAATACTCACATCTTATTGATTCGGCGATGAAATATTTAAGGCCCCTTCACCTGTTACCCTAAAGGCGGTTCGCCTGTTTTTTTGATGGGCGGCTTCTTTTTCTTCGGGAGTAAGCATTGCAGCTATTTGGGCATCGCTTATCAATGGTTTGGTTTCTCCGAAGCCTTTCGATACCAAACGTTCTTTAGCAATCCCTTTTTCAACCAGATAGTCTACGCAGGACTTCGCACGTCCTTCACTCAGTTTCCAGTTGTGTGCATCGCTACCCCTGGTATCGGTGTGGGCGTTAATTTCGATGCTTAAGTTTTCGTTTAATTTTAAGACTTCGTAAATTTTATCGAGTATTTTTTTAGAGGCTGGCCGTAAAGTAAATTTATCCAGATCGTACTCAATCCCTTCGATTACAATATCCCCTTCAGGAATTTTTTCGAGGAAGAAATCCTGGTCAAAATGTTTGGATGCGGTTAAGCCTTTAGTAGCAAAGGTTGCGGCATCGCCAAAGTATTTATTTTTTTGTGCTTTAATAAAGTATTCCATTCCTTCTTTTAAGGGGGTGGAATAAAATCCTTTGTCGTCGGTGGTAAAAAACTGAGGTTCCTGGTTTCCATGCACATCTTTTAAGGTTACCAAAGCTCCGGGCAATGGTTCGTTGGTTTGGGCATCAAATACGTAACCACTTAAATCGAAGTTGATGGGTTCGTTGTCGAAACTGTAAATATCGTAGCAATGTCCGCTTGGGCAATTTTCCCTGTCGCTTGAGAAGTAACCGTGTTGCTGCATACGGTCCATGATGAGGTAAGCATCGTCTTTGCTTGAGTTAATGGGGGCGCCCACGTTTCGGGGTGTTGAGTAAACGGAATCATCAATGTTGTAAGCGCTTTTAAAAATGTCTAAACCACCCAAACCTGCGTGCCCTGTTGAACTAAAGAAAAGGGTGGAAGAAGGGGCGTGAAAAAAGGGGGTAATTTCATCGCCGGCTGTATTTATTACATCGCTTAAACAGGTGGGACTGCTGGTTGTTCCGTTTTCGTCGATGGTACAAAACCATATATCCATTCCTCCTTTTCCACCGGGGCGGTTGGAGGAGTAAAATAATTTTGTTCCGTCCATCGAAACAAAGGGGTGGGCCGATTTATAACCGGGTATGTTCACATTGTTGCCGAGTTTAAGCGGCTCCATAAATTTGTTGTTGATGAAACGGCTGAGGTATATGGCGCTTTCGTTGTGGTTGACGTCTGTCCAACGGGTAAAAAATAAATTTTCTTCCAGGGTCATTTGTCCAGCCCCATCGTGAACGGCTGAGTTTACGGGCTTTTGAAAGGGATGCGCTTCATTCCATTTATCGTCTTTTTTTTCGACTGCATACAAATCGCATAAATATTCTGCCTGCTGTGTTTTGGGGTCGTTCACCACGTTTCCGATGCGGGCGCTGGTAAATAAAAGCTTATCGGGGCTGCCGTAATAGGAGGCTGCAAAACAGGCGGTTCCTTTGTTTACAAATGAATCGAGCATGGTTACGGTAACTAAGCGACGGGTGCTGTTGGTGTCGAGGGCGTAAAAGCAGCCGCTCAGGTTGTGGGTGGCCTGTTTTTTTAAGGAATCGGAAGCTGTACGGACGGAGGCCACAGCTTCGAACTGGTCCATGGCTTCTTTGTATTTTTTTACATTCATTAAGGCAACACCGTACCAGTATTTGTCTTCGGGATAAAACTCAGGTTTTTTAGCGGCCAGTTCGTAGTATACCACAGCGGTGTTGTAATCGCTGTTTAAGCGGTAGGCAGCAGCAATCTGGTGAATTAAATAATCGTACTGGCTGGGCTGTGCTTTTTTTACGGTGTCATTCGGGTCAGCTTTTACGGGTTCATTGTACAATGTAACCTCGTAAGGCATGGTCAAGTGCTTGGCTTCGGCTGTATCCGAAAGTACGCGGTTGTAATAATTGATGGCGGTGGCGTAATCG
Source organism: Bacteroidota bacterium (assembly GCA_023251755.1). GTDB lineage: Bacteria > Bacteroidota > Bacteroidia > B-17B0 > Aurantibacillaceae > JAHEYF01. The sequence goes on along the minus strand of JAHEYF010000116.1, from coordinate 5,088 downwards.
GCACGTTTAAATGCTTCGTCGGCGAGTTTTATCCATTCTCCTTTTGTCTGAGCCTGTGCAACGGCCACTATAAACAATTGTAGCACTATTAAAATGCAGCGAATCTCTTTCTTTATCATATCCTTGGGCAGTTTCTGATAGTTGTTGGTTTTGGTTTTTTACCCATATAGGTAAATGACAATTCAATTCCTCCACGGTTGTTGGATGCGTCTTTTAAAGAGGAGGTGTTCACGTCGTAACTCATTTTAGCAATGTAATTGTCTTTACGCATACCGATGGAAATAACCATGGCGTCCTTGTTCCGGTAGGTTAAACCACTCAATAAAAAAACGGAGTTGCCCTGCATAAAATAACTGGCATCTACGGCAAATGTCTGTTCCCGTGCATTTGTCTGCATCATAAAAAGTGCCTTGGGCAGGAGGTAAAATTTATTGGTGATGTTAATGCGTACACCGGTGTGTACATAATGACGAATGGGCAGTTTGTTGGCCATGTCGAAATAGGTTTCGTTGGGCTGTGTAATGTTAAAGGTTGAATAGCCTATAAAGGGGTTGAGCTTGGCTGTTTCTTTGGCGTAATAATATAAAAAACCGGCGTTGGCCTGTTCGATAATTTGTGAGCGCAGGGCGTTGTTGGTTTCGCCGGAAAGCAATGTTTTATCAAAGCCGCCACCGCCTGAAGTGGTATATTGTTCGCCAAAGGTTAATTTTGCAAAGTCTACACTTTTTTGAGTAAAGCCGGCCTGAATGGCAAAGGAGAGTTGATGGTCTTTGTTCCGGTCTACCGCTACATTAAATGCTGCAGAACCCATAAACTGAAAGACGTTGTAATTACCAATCCCGGCTCTCATATCAATCACCTGTGCGCCAAAGCCCCATTTTTTATAAGGTACATCGAACGAAAGGAGGGCTGTGTTGTAAGGTTTATAAGCAACGGCTTTCCACTGGTTGCGGTATTGGGCATGCACCCTCCAGGTGGCGTCTACCAAGCCCGTCATGGCCGGGTTTAAAAACAAGGGCCCGGCATCGTACATGGACAGGTGAAAATCCTGTGCTTTGCTGTTGTTTGCACCCAGCAGCAGAACAGCGGCAACAATAACAAGTAAAAATTTTCTCATGCTTTCTCTGTTTCTGTTTAAACTCTTTTTGTTTTTACCTTAAAAGGGTTACGTCTCCCGATTTATTAAATGTTTTAAGGCCCTGGTTGTCGCCAATTTCGTTTTCGGCATCCACCACCCATACATATACACCAAGGGGTTGTTCAACGCCGTTGCGTTTACCGTCCCACCCGTTTTTCTGTTCAAAGCTTTCAAAAATTAATTCGCCCCAGTTGTTGTATATACGGAGGTGGCATTTTTTAAAGGGTCCGCCCAATACATAAAACACATCGTTGTGTCCGTCGCCGTTTGGCGAGAATCCGCTGGGTACTTCGGGGGGCAGTGAGATAATTACTTCTTTGATCACAGTGTCTTTACAACCATTGGCATCTACAATCATTAAGGTAACCGGGTAAATACCGCCTATGTTAAAGGAGTGTGTTGTGTTAGCGGTAAGGGCATTGGAAGAATTGTCGCTAAAATTCCAGATCCAGGAAACACTGTTGGGGGTTAAATCGGTAAAGCTGAGGGACTGGTATATCTGGGCGTAATAAGGATTGGCTAAATCGCTGTTGATGGCATAGTTGGCCAAAGGCTGCGGCAATACGTTAAGGGCTTTGGTAACGGTGTCTTTACAGCCCTGTGCCGATGTAACAATCAGGGTAGCCGTGTTGCCGGTTTGCACGTTAAATGAATCGACATAATTTTGCTGGGTTGAGCTGTGTCCGTTGCTTAAGGACCAGTGCCAGGAGCTAATGGTGCTTCCCGCAACTGTAGAAGCATCGCTTAACTGCACAGGCTGGTACAAACAAATGACAGGGTAGGTAAAGTTGGCCACGGGTTTATTGAATACTATAACAGGTTTCACCAGGGTATCTTTACAACCATTGCTGGTGCTGGCAATTAGTGTTACGTTATACGTACCGGATGCAGTGTATGTATGAACAGGTGTTGAACCGCTTCCAAAAGTATTGTCGCCAAAGGCCCATTGCCAGCCGGTAACCGACCCTGTTGTAGTTGTGGAAACATCGGTAAAGTGCATAACATCGCCGGGGCAGGCACCTGTGTTGGTAAAGGCTGTATTGGGTCCGGGGATAATGGTGACGCGTATAGAGTCTGTTTGAGATTTACATCCGTTGTAAGGAGGTGTATGAAACACAAGGGTTACAAGGTTGCCATCGCCACTGCCGGGGGTATAGGTTCCGATGAGTGTGGATGTATTGGGGCTAAATGTTCCGTTGCCCGAAGTGGTCCAGGTGCCGGCACCCATACCTGGCGGGACACTTACCTGTATAGCTATAACGTTGGAGGTACAGGCGGTGTCGTTGTTTGAAGTGGCTACAACAGAAGGCACCCCGTAAAATTTAACTTTTACTGAATCGTAAGAAGGGGAACAGATGCCGTTGCCGGTTGTTTGTAAATGCAATATCACAAAACCATTGTTCACATCCGCTGCCGAAGGGCTGTAAGAGGTGCTGAGTGTATTGTTGGGTGAGAATGTTCCGCTTCCCCCGCTCCAGATTACCCCTGTAGCGAGCGTAATTGCAGCATTTAAAGGAATAGCTGTGGTATCTTCGCAAACGTTAATTGAATCGCCCACGGCCTGAATAATGGCAGTAGGGCCAGGCGTAAATGTTATTTTAACAGAATCGCTATTTGGTGGGCAGGAACTAATTAAACCTTGTCCGGTTAATACCACATAAGCATAGCCCTGTGCAATTTCGGCGGCTGATGGGGTATAGGTGGTGTTTAAGCTGTTCACATTGCCAATTGTACCGGGATTAGCGCCCGTTGTACTCCATACACCGCCTGATGCCAGGGCAACGGAACCGTGAATTGGCACAATTGGGTTATTTATACAGGCTGTTGTATCTGCTCCTGCATCGGCAATGGGTGCTTTAAGCACGATTACTTTTACAGAATCTTTACTGGATTTACATCCTCCGTTATTGGTTGAATTGTAATACACCCATACATAACCCGTTGTTGCATCACCTATACCCGGAGTGTAGATAGTATTGGCCTGTGCAGGATTTCCAAATGATCCGTCGCCGGTAGTTGTCCATAAACCCGAATTGGTTGAACTATTACCTGTAACGGCAAAGGGTTTAAAAACGCAGGTGCTATCGTTACCGGAAGTAGCCGTTACATTGGGGGGATTGGAAAAAGTAACTTTTACTGTATCGTATGCAGGATTACAGTTTCCGTTTTGCGTGGTTTCTAATTTAATATAAGCCACCCCATTGGCAATGTCGGAGGCACTTGGGGTGTACTGTGCATTGGTTAAGGAGGTTGGATTGGTAATGGTTCCGGTGGTACCGTTCACGGCTGTCCACAAAGCACCATAGGCCACGGTGGTGCTTCCATGCAAGTTAATAAGAATCGGACTGCCTTTACACACCACTGTGTCTGAGCCTGCATTGGCAGTTGGCCCTGCAAAAAAGTTAATGTGCATGGTATCTGTTTTCACGGCACATTTGCTGTTGCCTGCACTGTGAAGCACCAGGGTTGCATAACCCTGGGCCACCTCATCGGCGGTAGGGGTATAGGTTGGGTTCAAGGTATTGGCATTGGGGCTGAACAAACCCGGTGTATTGCTGGGGGGTGCGGGTATCACTGTCCAGGTACCACCCGGAGCATTGAGTACCGAGCCGGTAATTCCAACAGCAACGGTGTTTGCACAACTGATGGTGTCGAGGGCATTTACAATCGGGACTCCCAGCACGGTGATGGGTTTTTTCAGGGTGTCCTTGCAGCCAAAGGCCGAACTGGCAATTAAAGTAACGGTATAAGTAGTGGCAGTGCCTGCATAACTGAATAAATGCGCAGGATTTTGTAAAGTGGAGGTGTTGTTTGGATTGGAACCTGTATCCCCAAAGTTCCAGTTGTAAGATATTGTTCCGGAATTGGAAGCGCCGCTGGTTCCATTGGTAAAATGCAAAGAGTCGGTTACACACACGGAATCGGGGCTGGTGTAGGCGGCATTGAGGAAGGAAATGTTTACGACCTGGGTAGCGGTATCAACACAACCGGTACCCTTGTTGATGATGAGGGTAACGGTGTAAGGCCCTATGCCCGGATAACTGTATGCACCCGGGTTTTGAGCGGTACTTACATCTGTAATAACAGCCGGGTCCCCAAAATCCCAATCGTAAGTGGTGGCCCCACCCGAACCGCCGGAAGTGTTGCTGGTGTTGGTAAAACTAACGGTTTGCCCGGCACAGGCCGAACTGGTAGTAAAACTGGCCTGTGCCAAAGGTGGACAGGTGATTACAACAAACTGAAAGTCGCGTATAATTTCACTTATTTTTACCCCGTCCCTGTATTCGGAACATTTAATACCGGCTACATAATGCCCTAAAGCTGTAGGGGTTCCGTGAATGACCCCGCTCTGATCAATGGTGAGGCCGGTACCTCCGTTGTTTACAGGGTTTGTTGCACTAAATCCGCCTACATAAGTTACGGGTATCGGGTTAAAGGTGCCACCGGCAAGTGTACAGGTGTCGTATGGAGCAAACAGGGTGTACACCAATGAATCGCCATCGGAGTCGGTTGCTGAATGGTTAAAATTAATGTCGTTTCCGGCGCAGACAAAAACAGGAGGGGCCTGAATCCAAGTGGGGCTGCTGTTGTATAAGATTTGGTTGTTATCAGGAATATAAGCCGTCCAGAAATCCTGTGTATTGCTTGGAAACTGGATGTTTTGAATATTGGCGTTCCGGCAGCACAAAGCATAATACAGAAAATAGCCGCCCACCCGTGGTGGTAAATTGTTGACTACTTTGGTGTAATTGGCCTGTTCCAGACAAAGGTTGGTTTTTACCGCACAAGTGTCTACATAAGGGTCGATTGTATCGCGAAAGGAAATAGGAATGGTGATGTCTTTGCCAAGGTTGTTGTTGTTGCCATCGCGGACGTTAATGGTAACACTGGGCGGAAAGTCGATGCTTGTAGGGCCGCAGTCGCGGTAAAGTTTTAAGGTAACGCGGTAA
>JAHEYF010000205.1 GCA_023251755.1 Bacteroidota bacterium | reverse complement strand
CGCTGATTATCTTGAGAATTTTGATGTTAATAGGCAATTTTAATAAATTGGTAGTTTATTATAACTATTTTTATAAATTTGTTTCTTGTTAAAAAATGCACCTGTTCAATAATTTTGTTCATCCAAAAAAACAAAGTCAAAACAGGTTAATTACAGAGTTAAAATAAAGCAAATTATCTATTATTATGAAAATAAAGGCATTAGTCGTTAGTTGTATGGTTTTGGCGTCCTGCTTTGTGTACGGACAACAAGTATCAGACCTGGGGTCTTACAAGAAAAATTTCAAAGAAGGTAATTTTCTTCTGCTGGAACAAAATCACCGGATGGCCCTTCAGTACTTTAAGCATGCCTATAAATACGACTCAGCCAATGCCAACGTTAATTTTAACATTGGTTTTTGTTATTTGTACGACGCTACCAGCAAGCATTTAGCTGAAAAATATTTAGAAGTAGCCGTTAAAAATGTAAGCCCTAAATATTCTGAAGAAAACTTAGACGAAAAACACGCCCCTGTTGAAGCTTATTTTTACCTCGGCCGGGCGTATCAATTGGATGGTAAATTAGACGAGGCAGATAAAATGTTTGATACCTACGAATCGTTTTTAAAATCGGGAGATAAGGAAGGGCACGATGAGCTGGCGCATTACAAACAAACCGTTAAAAATGCCCGTACCAACATGGCCGCACCTTTAAATGCCAAAATCACCAACATGGGCGATAGCATCAACAGTGCCGATCCCGAATATTCTGCTGTATTGTCTGCCGATGAACGTATGATGATTTATACCCGCAGGTCCAAAGAAAATGTAGGCGGTACCGATTTGGACATTGATGGGTATCCTTACGAAGACATTGTGGTATCTTATAAAAAAGACGACGGGCACTGGACACATCCTGTATCACTCGGGCAATACATTAACACAATAGGCCACGAGGCTTCTGTAGCTCTAAGTGCCGATGGACAAACTTTAATCTTATTCCGTGGAGACAATGGCGGAGACCTGTATTATTCAACTTACGATGGAACAGAATGGGGCTTGCCTTTAAAATTCGGTTCCAACATCAACTCTCCAACCTGGGAGCCAAGCGCTTGTTTTTCGCGCGATGGAAACACCCTGTATTTTGTAAGCGACAGGCCGGGCGGATTAGGTGGCCGTGATATTTACCGTTGTGTTAAATTACCAAACGGACAATGGAGCCTTGCCCTGAACCTGGGGCCAAGCATCAACACTCCTTACGACGAAGAATCCCCTTTTATGTCGCCTGATGGAATTACCTTTTATTATGCTTCACAGGGCCATAATTCAATGGGCGGTTTTGATATCATGTTCTCTATCCTTGGAGAAGACGGACAATTCAGCCCTCCTTTAAACATGGGCTACCCTATTAATACAACCGACGACGATTTGTTTTTAGTTGCATCGCCCGATAACAAAAGGTTGTACTACTCTTCGGCTCACGAAGACCCTAAGGCTTTCGGAGAAAAAGATATTTACATGATCACTTATGAAGGCATCACCTCTAACCCTTTGGCCTTGTTTAAAGGTCAGATAAAACCAGGGCCCTGCGATAGTCTGCCCGAAAACATTGTGATTGTTGTATCCAATATTGAATCAGGAGAAATTGTAGGAAATTACAGGCCACAGCATAAAACAGGTGCTTTCTCTGTTATTATCCCTCCGGGAAGTAAATATTTATTCTCGTACCAACAGGATGGAACGGAAATATTTAACGAAGAAGTTTTTGTTCCGGGAGATATTGCTTACGAAGAAATTCAAAAAGCACTTAACCTGAAACCGCATAAATTATGCAACGGCCAGTTGATGGACGACTCTACCAAAAAAGCAGTTGACCTTAGTTTAAACCTGCAGGTGTTGAACAATAAAAAAGACAACAAACCTGTAGCCAATGCCAAAGTAAAAATTACCAATAAAGCCGGTGTAGTGAAAGAAGCAACAACTGATGCAAAAGGTAAACTCGAAAAAATAAAACTTGAAAAAGACAAGAACTACGATATTAACGTAAGCCTTGCTGCTAAAAAAACACTTTATTCCTTTAGTACTGTAGGAGCAAGCGGAACCAAGGTGTATGATAAAACAGTCTTCCTCGAAAAAACGGCTGAAGAAAACATCAAACTTACATTGAACGTAACTGTTTTAAATACCAAAAAATTAAAACAAGCTGTTAAAAACGCAAAAGTATTGTTGATTGGAACAGATGGTAGTAAATACGAAGGTGTAACAGATGCCAAAGGGATCTTGAAAAATGCACCGCTGGCCTTTGAAAGCAGCTACGAGTTAACAGCCGAAGCAGATGGCATCGTTTCGTCCAAACACTTAGTAACTACCAATGGTGTTCGTAAATCCAAAGTTTTTGCAGAAACCATTTACTTACAGGATGCTACAGAAACCCCGTTAATAGCTGATAACAGTTCGGTGGACGGAACCAAATTCAAATTTATATTCAAATACAATATGAATGAAGTGGATGAAACAGCCCCTGAATTTGTAACCTTTATTAACAACTTGGTGAAACAAGCCAGTGCCAACGGTGGTAAAGTAAAATTAGAATTCACCTGCAGCGCTTCAACCGTTCCTACACATGCTTTTAAAGACAACGTTCAGCTGTCTGAATCGCGTTTAAAAAGAACACAGGAAAAAGTATTTAAAGCACTTGCAGCAAAAGGAATAACAAAAGCAAATGTTACAATTGTAAAAGAAAAAGCTTTCGTTTCGGGGCCTGAATATAAAAACGACAAAGATGTAAACAAGGCTACTTATGAAAAATTCCAGTTCGCCGAAATTAAAGGAATTTAATCCCTCTTCAAATTAATTTTAAAACCGGTTCTTTGTAACCGGTTTTTATTTTTATAGCATGAACAATAACAAGTGCTGGTTCCAAAACTGGTTCAACAGCAAGTACTACCACCTTCTTTATCAGCACCGCGATTCGAATGAAGCCTCTTTGTTCATCAATGAATTAGTCCGTTTTTTCAATCCGCAGCCCCATCAGAAATTCTGGGACCTCTGTTGTGGTAAAGGCCGGCATTCGCTTTACATCAACAGCAAAGGTTTTGATGTTACGGGAACAGACCTTTCCTTTGAGAGCATTCAGTTTGCCTCACAGTACGAGAGTGAAAGCCTACGCTTTTACCAGCACGATATGCGTACACCTTTTGTAAGCAATTATTTTGACTTTGTATTCAACCTCTTCACCAGCTTTGGGTATTTCGACAACAAGCGCGACGACCTGAAAGTATTCAGCGTTGTAAAAAATGCCCTAAAAAAAGATGGTCTTTTTGTACTCGATTACCTGAATACAACCAAAGCCATTCAGCAATTAATTCCATTGGAAGAGAAATGCATAGAAGGCATCCGCTTTAGTATCTCAAAAAAAATCGAGAATAATTTTATTATCAAACAAATAGAGGTGGACAACAATGGTGAAAAATTCCAATTCCATGAAAAAGTAAAATTACTGAGCCTGGATGATTTTAAGCTCCTGGGCGAAAAAGCAGGATTTCAGCTCCTGAATGTGTTTGGTGATTATACTTTAACTAAATTTGCAGCCGAATCTTCCGATCGTTTAATGCTGATTTATAAAAAACAATAGTAGTGAGTCTTTTTGCATCCTGTTTATTGCTTTGTATTCCCGTAGTGGCCTGCGGTTTATTAATGCTGAATTATAAAATTGCCGAAACCAAACTAAAGCTGTTGTTGTCCTTTAGTGCGGCTTACCTCCTCTCCCTGTCCTTTCTACACCTGTTACCCGAAATTTTTAAAGACAGCGCAGGCAAACAGGTTGGTGTATATATTT
>JAHEYF010000115.1 GCA_023251755.1 Bacteroidota bacterium | reverse complement strand
AAATGAAGACTTGTAAATAATTTTGATGTTTAAACGCTCCGAAACTTCTTTTAGCTTTTCGGCTGTTTTCATCATGATGCTTTCTTCTTCAATCACACAGGGGCCGGAGATAAGAAACAAGTCATCACTTCCGCAATCAATGTTTCCTACTTTAACTATTTTTTTATTCATCTTTTTAATGTTATGTTATTCATAGGAGCCTGTTTAAATTTTTATGTTTTAAAATACAGGTCGCCCCGATGGGGCTTTTTTAAAAATTGTTTTTTTTATCTACAAACAGAAAGCTCCTCTGGAGCTTTTATCCCGTAGGGATAAACTGTTTGTAGAAAATTTATAATCATCATTTACAAGCTCCGTTAGGAGCGACCTGTTTATTATTTCACTATATTTTAAACAGGCTAAGTCTTTTAGAATTTATTTACAATCGTTTATACAAAGCTTTTATGTATTCTAAATTTACCGTGTTCTTCCAGTTCTCCCCAAAAGCCTGATGGCACATGTGCGGAAGCTTATAGGCTACTTCAGCCATTTTGGTAATTGTTTCATCGCTCCAGTCTTCGGATAAATTTTTCGGCAATTGAATTTTGTGTTTTTCAATCATTTGTTTAAACTCTTTTACCCCTTTGGTATAAATGTCGTCGAGGTGCTGAAAAGCCACACAGTTGGCATAACAATGCCTGTAATCCAGTATTTTTGAAAGGCCGTAAGACAAGGCGTGGCAAACGCCCACTTCGGAATAACTTAAACTCAAACCTCCCATTAAGGAAGCCACCATTAATTTATCGTCATTTTCAGCGCTGCGCCCACTGCGTTCATTTAAAAACACATCGCGGCATAAGGATAAGGCCTGTTCGGCATAGGCGTGACTAAAAGTATTGTTCAATGTTCCGTTCTCCGATTCTATACAATGTATGTATGTATCCATACCGGTATTGAACCACCATTCGTCGGATACAGAGGCAATGAGTTCAGGATCAAGAATGACCTGGTTGAATACTGTCCATTCGCATTTTAAGCCTAATTTTTTTATCGGACCGGTGAGTACAGCTGTGCTGCTGCATTCGGCACCTGTTCCACTTATAGTTGGAATTCCCAAATGGTAGACTCCCGGTTTTTTAATCAGGTTTAATCCTTGGTATAAAGTAGAAGAGCCTTCGTTGGTGAGCATTAACGAAACCGCTTTGGCGATGTCCATTATACTTCCTCCGCCTATTCCAATTACACCACTCGGTAGTCCTTTTTCGGATAATATTTTATCGCGTAAATTGTCTATTTGTTCTGTCGTCGGTTCATGCGTATCAACATCCTCAAATAAAATAACATCTTCCGGCTTAAGAGGTATGCGGGAAACAAAGTCTTTCCCCTTAAAATAATTGTCTACTACAAATACAAAATACTTATTGTTTTCTTTTCGAATGGGGGCAATAATTTCATCGAGCATGGCAAAGCTCCCTCTCCCGAAAACTACTTTGTCTATGTTTTTAAAATTCTTGTGCATCTTAAACTAAAGGTAAAAGTAAAAAGCCATAAGCCAAAAGGGGGATTACGGTCAGGCATTCACCGGCTTTAAAGCCTTCGTTACACAGGCAGAAATTTTAGTAGCCAGGTCTTTCATTTCCTGCTCAGTCCAGGTGCAACGTACACCAAAGGAAATTAAACGCCCCACCACTTCCTGTGATTTTGGCAAATGTAAATTTTTATAATCCTGTGGCGCTCCAAGTACTTCGATGGGAAGTTTTGAAATGGTACGCATTTCTTTAATATGATCCCATTGGTTAATAAAATGGTACATGTTGGTAAACCAATAATTAAAGCCACCCAGTCCGATTGCATTGAATTCAGCTACGGTGCGTTTTGCAGCTTCAGTATCCGGTAAAAATATATTCAGGAAAGTAGCAGAATCCCCTTCAGGATCAGCCAGGCGTGCAAAGCTGATACCTGGTGTTTTAGACAATTCATTCACCAGCAAGTTTTTGTTTTTTCTGTTTTTTTCTTTTATTCCCGGCACTTTGCGTGTCTGAGCAACACCAACAGCTGCATGCAATTCGCTGATGCGGTAATTAAATCCTAAGTAAGGGTGTTGTTCCATGCCTCGGTTATTACCCTGGTGATCATGACCGTGATCGCTGTACACATCTGCTTTTTTGTATGTTATTTCATCATTGGTCACTAATACACCGCCTTCTCCTGCGGTTGCTATTTTAAAAAAATCGAAAGAATAACTTCCTGCCTTTCCAAATAATCCTGTGTATGTTCCTTTGTAAGAAGATGCAAAAGACTGGCCTGCGTCTTCAACCAATATTAACTGATGCTCATTCACTACTTTCATGATTGCATCCATGTCGGCCATTCCACCACACATGTGCACTAAGCAGATCCCTTTTGTTTTGGGTGTAAGCACTTTTTTAATTCCTTCGGCACTCAAACAAAGTGTTTCATCAATTTCTGCAAAAACAGGTAAGGCTCCAATAAACAATACGGCTTCAATGGTTGCCATAAATGTAAAAGGCGGCACTATCACTTCGTCACCAGTTCCAATACCGCTTGCAGCAAGGGCTGTTGCAACAGCAGTAGAGCCACTGCTCATGGCGTGTGCAAACTTAGCACCTGTTATCTTTTTTACTTCTGCTTCAAAATCCTTTGCTTTCCAGTGGTTGTTGCGTTGTGCATCGTGGTTGTAACGGAATAACATTCCGGTTTCGAGCACATCATTTATTTCTTTGCGCTCTTCGGTACCAAATAATTCTGTTCCGGGCATTTTAATTAATTTAGGGTAACAAATATAGCAATTATTAGGGAGCTAATCCCCTTAATACTCCCACATATCCAGCTCATAATTCCGTATCATTTCTTTAATTCTGTCCGATTCCAGCAAGCCATCTATTCCGTTAGCGTATTCATTGATGGATCGGTCAAAAACATTGCTTTCCTTACGAATGAAACTGCTGAATTTTCGTTTGATGAACAACTGGTCGAAGCTTCTCTCTTCCGCATCATTCTTAGAGTTGATGGCTGTAAATGAATTTAACCATTCCCTGCTGTCGGGATAATAAATCCAGAACAAAGGAATAAGCAATTCCTTTTCTATGTCGTATTTTACCGGGCAAATGCCCAGTATCCTTACATCCATCACCGAACGTTGTTTATCAAAAAACCAATCTTCCTTGATCCAGTATTGTACAATGTTTTCGCTGCCCAACGTATCATGAACCAATTTTCTATAAATATTATCTTCTCCGTTTTCAGTTACGTCGTAAACAGTTATGGAATCGTTTTTTGTTATCAGGGCTGCAAACTCTTCCGTACTCATGGGTTTGGTAAATTCATCATTAAAAGCGGGGTCGCCAAAGGCTTTGAGTTTACCGGCTAATACACCTTTTTTCAGCACATCAAATAAAGACAAATGGGCGTGCGAGGCTTGTAAGGGGAAGTAATAAGGCTGGTTTATTTTTTCTTTCAGGTCAATTATGCGCCAGATGCGCTTGGCCCATATAACATCGGCTTCCCTGATGTTTGGTAGACTCACAGGGCCCTGTGCTTTTGCATGTTTTCCGAGGAGACAGAAAAGCGTTATAACAAAAGTTACTCGTTTCATGTGTATTGGTTTTAAAATGAGTAAGGATTTTGTTCATAAGAGGATAACGTTTAATTGTTAAAAAAATTACATGAAGGGAATAAAAAAGCCCCGTCACAATTGACAGGGCTTTTTGTTTTTTTCTATACTTAGAAATGCCACAAATCGTGTTCGTATTCAAATATGTTCTTTTTTATACGATCACTTTCCAATAAAGCATCAATACCTTTTGCATATTCCACAATGTTCCTGTCGTACACGTTGGTTTCTTTTATTACAAAACTGTTGAATTGTCGTTTCCAGAATATGTCTTCAAAAGTTCGTCTTTCCGCATCATTTTTTGTATTGAAGGTTTCATTCGCTGCAAAAACAGGTCTACAGGCAGGGAAATAAATCCAGAACAGAGGGATGTCAATTCCTTTTGCCTCGTCATTTTTTTGAGGGCACAATCCTAAAATACGAACTTCTAAAACAGATTTTTGTTTGTCAAAAAACCAGTCTTCTTTTACCCTGTAGGTCAGTACTTTTTCATAAATACTGGTGGAGTCGCAACGCCATACTTTGGTGATAATTTCTTCGCCGGAATTGGGATCTATATCACGGTTTTCAGCGCTGTCGCAAAAAACCAATTTTTCTTTTACCTGGGAAATGGTCATCGGGCTTAGAAATTCTTCATCCGAAAAACACATGATCTCTCCGGTAAGGGCAGCTTTTTTAATGACCTGAATAAAAGACACCCGTCCATTTACTTCGGTAGTAGGGAAATAAAGCGGATGGTTTACTTTTTCGCGCAAATCGATCAGCCTCCACACCCTTCTTTCCCATTGTACATCGGCCTCGCGTAAAAATGTATAAGGAATGAAACGCCTGTTAACAGAATTTTCCTTGTCGTAAATACCGTCCCTGTAATCTCCCGGCTGGAAAACCTGAGCAAAGCCTTTTTCTGAAAGAATAAAGCTAAATACAGTTATTATTATAAACAATCTTACTTTCATATTTTCTGATTTTTTATTTATAATGTTTTCCTTTATTAAAGAGTACCGGTTTAGGGTATTAATTTTTAACCTTCAAAGTTACACCAGGAATAGAACGTATTGTTCCGTCCGGGCCTTTTGCTTTTACGTTATCTATAAATATTTTACCACCTGTACTTACCTGACCAAGTTTCGCTTTCATTTCAGGGCTAAAACCTGGTCCTGAACCGGTTGCCACATAAGGAGAACCTTTAATGATGGCGGTTAACTCATAAGACACCACAATAAAGTTGGCTGCAAAGTCAAAACCCTGTAATTCGGCTTTCATACCACCGATACCTGCCAGCTCTATTTTCTTTATTTCAGTTGTACCTGTTTTACCACCTACAGAAGTAATAGGATCTGGAATTTTCTTTACACGGAAAGGAATAGGAGGCCCCTGAGGTTTAACTCCGTCTTTTGTTTTTGCAGAAACAGAAATTTTACATTCTCCCGGGCTGGTACACATCATTTCGAACTTCCCTGCACCTTTCGGTACTAATTTTGCACCACCACCGCTTGCAGATACAACTAATTCTGTTGGGGCAACACCTGCTGCTGAAACAGTAATAGGGTTTGGTACACCAATGTAAAACACATTCATTTTATCGGCTGACACTGCTGCTGCGGGTGGAGCAACCATGTAACTTGCTTCAAAAGGATAATGTTCGAATTCACCTTTAGGGTTTTTTAATTTAATAACTCCCTTGTAGGTTTGTTCTCCGGCGCCGCTTGTACCTTGTTCGTATTTACCAATACCACCAACAACTTTTTCTTTTGCCAAAGCAGTACCTTCCGAAACTATTTTTTTAGAAACCGAGTCGTAAGTCGCCCCGATTAATATCTGAAGGTTATCACTTGAAAATGCATTTGAAGAAGCTGCAAGGAAAATATCAGCAGTATAAGGAGTTCCAGCCTGGATATAACTTGAAGGGGCAATTACCTTTGCAGATAACTTGTCAAATTTGAATGAAGTTTTCCCTAAAGCTCCTGAAAGCTGGGCAATTAACTCTGCCTCCACGTTTTTAACGTCGGCCTGAATTTTAGAAAGATTGGTAATTACAGCTGCAAAAGGAAGGTGATAAAAGTTCAGCGTTTCCCAGGTAACCGGTACATCGTCTTCTTTTTCTTTTGGATCTTCAGGGAAAATGGAAGCGATTTTTGCAATTACGGCTTCATAATCCTCTTTTAATAATTTCTGATCTGTTTTTTGAAGATCGTCAAATATTTTTTTGTATTTGTCATGAGCTGCTTTGATTTTTCCTCTTAACTCAACGGCTGAGAATTCTCCTGTTACAGGAGAGGAAGGTTCCCCGCCAATCATCAAATGGGTTGCTTTGTCATAATTGTCCAATGCAGCACAATACTTGAGTTGCATGGTGTCGGCTGTTGCCTCAAGCGGAGGGCCTTCATTAGCAAATGTTGCTTTGGCCTTTAACTTAATGATGTATTTATCTATTTCACTGGTAATTGCCCTTACCTCTAAAGCTCTGTCATAATAAGGTTTTGCACCCGGACTACCTTCAATTGCTTTTTTAAAGCCCTCCATTATCCTTTCAGTATTGTGAGTAAAGTTATCATTTGTTCTGACTAAGCTTTCATTAACTACTACGAAACTTTTTAGAATATCTTTCGATACGTTCATTGCCAGAAGACAGGTGAGTACGAGGTACATCATACCGATCATCGCCTGCCTTGGGGTTTGTTTACCGCCTGCCATTGTAATTAAATATTTTAAGGTTAAATGTTAGTTTTCTAAAATCCTGCGATTTTTAATCTGCTGTTTCTAAATCAATCAGAAATTAGCTGCGATTAAAGTTCATTGCCGTTAACATGTTGCCGTATATTGTATTTAAGGCAGACAGGTTAGAAGACAAGGCCGATATTTCGGTTTTGTATTTTTTAGTATCTTCTACTGAATCATTTAAGTTTCTCATTAAATCAGAAAGACCTTCGTAGAATTTGCTGGTTGCTTTTAAATGCTCATTACTGCCTTGTAATTGCAGTTCATAGGAAGCATTAAGGGCCGAAAGATTTTTAGAAACCTTGTTCAATTGTTCTCCAAACGAACTTCCTTCGTCAGCAGAAAGCGATAAACCTGTTAATGATTCGGCTGCTTTTGTATAGGAATCAGACAGGTTATTTACGCTTTTCGCAGCAGATTTTACACTGTCTACATATTCATTTGTTGCTGTGTGTGCGTTAGATATATCTGCAATTTTATTTGCGTTTTCGCTTAAGTTGCGCATTCCGTTACCCAGGCTTTCAATTAATTCAGGTCCTATTTTTGCCTGCTCCAACATATTGTCCAATTGTTCTGTAACCGGTAATTCTTCTTCTTTTAATTCTTCATCGTGATGATCTGCATGATGATCTCCGCCCATTCCGGCAAGTTCGGGGTAAACAACAGTCCAGTCAACATCTTCATGCGGAATATCGAGGGCCGACATGATGAAGATAACCGCTTCAATTGATAAACCCGTAATTAGCATGATACTTGCTCCAGGCCAGTGCTGGATTTTAAACATCGCTCCAATTACTACTACAGCCGCACCTAAACCTGAGGTTAAGTGAACCACTCTTTTAAAACCAGTTACTTTGGGTAATGTACTCATAGCTCTACTTTTTTATTTGTTTGTTGTTTGTTTTTGAGATAATTGATAATTCCTTATTTTAAATCTTCCATTGACCTTCCTAAATAAGTCATAACGCAACGGAAACCAATGTAACATTTTGCAGTGTCCTGATATTCGTAGGTACGTGAGCTGTTCTGAAGGTAGAACCCAACATCTTTCCATGATCCACCGCGTATTACTTTACGTTTTAATACGTTTGCTTCTTTTTCCTGGGCTTCGTATTCGTAATCAGGATTTAAGTCGTGCTCAAAATCATAAGCCGATTCATCAAATGCATTTCTTGTCCACTCTGCAGCATTACCCGCCATACAATACAAACCATAATCATTCGGGTTGTATTTATCCACCTGAACTGTGTGGAATCCACCATCATCAATATAAGAACCGCGCATTGGCTTAAAGTTTCCTAAGAAACAACCCCTTGCGTTACGGATATAAGGGCCTCCCCAGGGGTACGGAGAAAGGTCGTTGCCACCACGGGCAGCGTATTCCCATTCAGATTCGGTAGGTAAACGAAAATCATTTACTATAGATTGCCCCATACCGATTAAGTAGTTGTTTATTAAATTCGACCTCCATACACAAAATGCCCTGGCCTGTTTCCAGGTAACACCTACAACCGGGTAATCATCGTAAGCCGGGTGCCAGAAATACATATTCGTCATTGGTTCATTAAAGGAGTAGGTAAAATCATGCACCCAGGCCAATGTATCGGGGTAAACATTTATAATGTCTTTAAGAATGAAAACGCTGCGGTCAACACCTTTGCGCTGGCGGGGAAGGTAATTTCCCTGTCCCATTGCAGTGCGGTCTTCCACTTCATACTGCCCCAATATTTTTTGGTCTTTAGCAGGGTCTCCAACAGGGGAAGTAACAGTTCCTAATTTATCAGTTGCCCCGTCGCTAAGCGTTACACCATTGATGTATTCGCCCTGTTTATAAGCATTGATCTGAACATCCGGTGATTTTTGAGGTAAGAAACGGTTGTTTTTAGCTGCTGCTAAACGGATGTCAATTCTGTAGTATTCGTAATTTAATTTTCTGGTATCAAGTTCTTTTCTGTTGTAGAAACGTTCCACTTCAGGAAGGTAAAGCGGTTGAATGTCTAAGCGGTAATCATCGTCGTCGGAATCCCATTTAATTTTTGTTCCCCACTCTAAGTAGTAATCTTTCAGGTTGTTGTCCTGCTTATATACCGGGTTAATCCCCAACCAGTCTTCCTGTGATACCTGGAAACTCTGTGCCTCGCTATTACCACCGGCTGCTAATAACATACGAGCCAAAGAGTCGCGCACCCAAAACACAAACTGACGGTATTCATTGTTGGAAATTTCGGTTTCATCAATATAAAAAGCCTGAATCGAAACCATTTTAGATTTTTGGGTATGGGCGTAGGTTACTTCTTCATCGCTTGGCCCCATGTGGTAACTTCCCATTGGAATAAACAATGTTCCAAACGGGTCCGGCTGATACCACTGCTCACGGTCTTGTACACCAATTAACTCGCCTGTGTATGAGCTACAGCTCGTAATCAGTGCGACGATAGATGCCAGAATCAGTAATTTTTTCATTGTCGTTTTGTTTAGTTTAAAACAAAAAGCTGTTTAGGCCTGCTTTGTTTTGTATATAACTCCTGTTTACCGATAAAATTACATTAATATTCGTTGAAAAGTTATTAACATAATTAAATAAGTGTTAAGAAGTTTTAACGTAACATTTTTTTTAAGGTTACAAATGAGAGGATTTTTTTTTAATCTTCCAAAAATCTTACGTTACCGTGGCTTTGAATTTTTGTGTTATCGATCTTATTGAAACAGTAACCTAACATGATTTCGTGGGTACCTGAGCTGTACCCTTTGATTTTTGAGGTAGTTACATCGTAAGAATAGCCTATTTTTAAGGAACCCTTGCCTACATTTGGTATAACTGCACCAAGCATAGGGGCTATAGCGTCCTGCATACGGTAGGAAGCGCCAAACCACACTCTTTTCATGTGCATATAGGTCAGGTTAACATCCAATTGGGTAGAAGCCCCGTCGGATTTTACTTTTACATTGGGGGTTAATTCACCATCCCCACCAGCTACCTGGAAAGTATAACCGGCAATTACATAATAATGGCGGGCCATCTGGAAGTTAAGTGCGTAGCCTGGGATTGCTGGATTACCACCTGAAGCAGCTATTGAGGCTGCTGTTTTTCCTTTTAAATCCTGTGCAACAATGTGCGAAGCAGAAATTCCAACATACATTTTACCAGGAATGGTATAATACAAACCAATACCAAAATCAGGACTTAGTTTATTTAAAGCCGGAGAGTTTGTTCCACCCAATGCACCTTGAACAGGATTACTTGGAATAGAAGGGTCGTTTAAGGTTTGAGGAGCCACCCAGGTACCGTTTATTTTTTTCTGTAATATACCGGCATCCAAACCTATGCTGAATTTACCATTCCCAATATTGCGGTGAAAAGCAAAAGCTGCACGGGCAGAAGTTGTATTGTCAAAACCAAGCTGATCGTTCATAACTGTAAGTCCCACACCAAAAGTACTTAACAGGGGCATATCAAAACTGAACAGGCCTGTTTTTGGCGCACCAGGAAAACTTACCCATTGCTGGCGGTACAAAGCGTTAAAGCAGATTGCTTCACTGGTTCCGGCGTAAGCAGGGTTGTAGGCCAATTTGCAATGCATGAATTGCGTGAATTGCGGATCTTGCTGACCATAGCTTGTACTTACGAATCCGGCAAGTGCTATAACAACAGAAGTAAGGGTTTTTCTCATTTCTTTGGTTTATTTGATGCGATAATAGTATGATAAATACACATTAGGGTAACAAAAATACACAAAGAATTCAAATATTCAAATTTTTGAACATAATTCTTGTTAAAAACTAAAAGAATGATTAAACTATGTGAGAATTTTTTTTGTGTTGGTCTGGCAAAAAATATTTTTCAACTAAGCTTTTGATAGGTTTGCCACCAGCGATCGGGTATTTCGTCTTTACAGGCAATTTCATAGTCTTTGTAAGAACAGGGTATCAGTGTGTGCCGCTCAAATTTTAATTTTTCATGGCTGGGGTAAGGGACTTCCATCCACCAGCGGTCGCTTTTATTGCTTTTGTAAAAATTAATTTCGTATTTATTGTCCTGCAAAAAAACGTGAAACCTGGTGTAGTCAGCACTTGTCCGTGTAGGGAAATCTTTTTTACGGTTGTAAAATCCATCTATAAAACACCAGCACATCTGGGCCGCAAGATGCGCTGTTTTTCCCTGAGTATCAAAAACAGGGTTGATCTCATAAATACCAACAGACGTGAGTTTATCGTTCATGCCGGCGTAACGCATCATCTGACAGGCTTCTTCAGCATAAAAACCATTCGGGGAAGCGTTGGTATGTGCGGGAGCATCGGCGTGTTTGATGGATGATACATCTAAACTCAACATGTCTGCATGGCGGATAATGGGTTCTGCTTCCTGAATATTGTCGCGTATTTCCCCAAGTCTGTATGCATCAAAATACAATTTATTCATCATCACCAGCGACGATTGGTCTACCAGGTAAGTCTGATACCCGATATTGCTGTAATTGAATAAAAAATTAGGCTGGTATAAGATTATTTTTCCAAGATAGGATTCACTGCTGATGTTTTCTTCGGGGTTGCCGAGGTCAAATACGGGGTCAATGGTAACAATGTTAATGGTCTGTTCTAATTTTTCATATCCCTTAAACTGCGCAAAGGTCAGGTCCTGTGAGCCTCCGATAATAAAGGGAATAATATTTTTTTTCATCAGGAACTCCACCGTTTCTGTGAGCGCATAATAGGTATCGTCCACTTCAAAACCGGGCTGGATATTTCCTAAGTCTACTATTTTAGAAGGATAACTGCCCGGAAAAAGTTTATACAAAAACTTCCTTACTTCATCAGGAGCTGCTGCCGAACCGCTGTTGTTATAAGAGCGCCGGTCTTCGCATACACCGATAATTGCAATGTCCATACCTTCCGTATCCGGGAAATCATTTTCCTGTGAATACATTAAAATTTTATTTCCGAACTGGTTTTCCTGGTAAGACAGTCCCTGTGAAATATTCAGAATATCAAGCGCTTGAAAAAAATGGGAGATCTCCGACATGGTGTATGTGCTATGTAAGAACGAAAATACAAATAAGGGAAACCGAAAGACGGGGCTTCAATGAAAGTAATTAACATTGGGGATTGGAAAATTAAAATCCTTTCCTGAATATTTTCTTCTCACTTTTTTCCTTGATGAAAAAAGTAAGCAAAAAAATCAAGCCAATCTGATACCTTGCGCACGGACACAACGCCTCCGCAGATTGGCGGGCTAACGCACATCGTTAACGAGAAGATATTCTACAATGAAAAGCGTTCTACTTTTTAGCGGCAGCTTTTTTGGAAGCTTTCTTCTTTGCGGATGCTTTTTTAGGTGCGGCTTTCTTTACGGCTGCTTTTTTTGCAGCTTTCTTAGGTGCTGCTTTTTTGGCCCCGGCTTTTTTCGCATTTTTTGCATTGGCATTTTGTATGGCTTGTTCATAAGCGTCCATACCGCCAATCAACTGAACAACATCAGCAAAATTAAGTTTTGCCGCTTCCATTGTTTTAGGAATTTTAAAATTTATTTTTCCCAAAGCAATGTAAGGCCCCCAACGGCCGTTTAAAACCTGCAAAGCCGGGTTTTCATCAAAGGTTTTGATGATGCGCTCGGCATCCGATTTACGTTTGGCTTCTATCAGTTCAAGGCAACGTTCCAGCGACACTTCAAAGGGATCGTCCTCTTTTTTCAAAGAGGTAAATAAATTGTTGTGCAATATATAAGGGCCAAAACGGCCAATGTTTACTTTCACTTCTTTGCCTTCGTATTCGCCAATAATGCGGGGTAGTTTAAACAGGGTCAGGGCTTCTTCCAGGCTAATGGTTTCCATGCGCTGGTTGGGGCGCAGACTTGCAAAACGTGGTTTTTCTCCTTCGTTTTCCGGGTTGCTGTCTCCTATCTGCGCCAGGGGGCCATAACGCCCGATACGCACGGTTACATTTTTCCCACTTACGGGATCAATACCCAGCAGACGTTCACCACTGGCGCGTTCACTGTTGTCTATTGTTTTCTCTACATCTTTATGGAAAGGTTTGTAGAATTCCTTCAGCATTTTTGTCCAGTCTATTTTACCCTCTGCAATATCATCAAACTCTTCCTCTACCTTTGCAGTAAAATGAAAATCCATGATGTCCGGGAAATACTGCAATAAGAAATCGTTCACCACCATGCCAATGTCTGTAGGGAACATTTTCGATTTTTCAGCACCGGTGTTTTCTGTTTTTAATTCCTGTTTTAGTTCATTGTTGGCCAGCACCAGGTAATTGTAACTGCGTGCTGTGCCTTCGCGGTCTGTTTTTTCAACGTAATTTCTTTTTTGCACAGTTGAAATTGTTGGTGCATAAGTAGAAGGACGACCAATGCCGAGCTCTTCTAATTTTTTAACCAGACTTGCTTCTGTGTAGCGTGGCGGGTGATGCGTGAAACGCTGTGTGGCTGAAATTTCAGCATACAAAAGATTGTCGCCCACTTTTAAAGGGGGAAGCATAGAACTGTTTTCCTCTTCATTTTCATCGTCGGTACTTTCCATGTAGACTTTCAAAAAACCGTCGAACTTTAATACTTCACCCTGTGCGACAAATATTTCGCTGGTGGTTGAGATCGAAATTTTAGCCGTGGTTTTTTCCAATTCCGCATCAGCCATTTGGGAAGCAATGGTTCGTTTCCAGATCAAGTCATACAAACGTTGTTCGTTGCGTTCCCCGTCTACACTTTGGGTTTCAATATAAGTGGGGCGAATGGCTTCGTGAGCTTCCTGCGCACCTTTGCTTTTTGTTTTGTATTGGCGGGGCTGGTAATATTTGCCTCCGTAATTGTTGTTGATGGCGTTTTTTGCCTGGTCTAATGCGGTTTCCGAAAGGTTGACCGAGTCGGTACGCATATAGGTTATTTTTCCTGCTTCGTAA
>JAHEYF010000023.1 GCA_023251755.1 Bacteroidota bacterium | reverse complement strand
TGGGCAAACCCTGGTCGTAAATTACATGGTAGTCTACCCCGGGGCAAACTTTTATATCTACAGAGTCGCAGGGTAACACATTGTAATGCTGCACCAGGGTGGATGCCGCAGGTGTGCCTGCATATATATCTATTGTATGTTGTGCGTAGGTTTCGTTGCAAAGATTGCAGGGAACCTTTACTGCAATGGTACCACCTTCGGATGAATGCGGAACTTCGCCGTCTACCCAGTCGGGTAACGAAACCCCGAAATAAAAACTCGTATTATTGGAAGGGTTAAGGTCGGTAGCGCCGTTTGTTGGATTGTGAAACATACCAGCTGTAAATTGAAGGGAGCTGGCTGTAGTGGGGCTTAGTTCCGGGTGCGTGATGGTAACCAATTCCTGGTTGCTGGTTACACCGTATATATTTCCATCAATGGCCGATTCAAGCGCTAAATAATTATTGGAATTGCCTGTAATGTTGGTACCCAGGGCCGGTGTAATGCTTAAGGTGGTTGGGCTTATTGCTGTGGAGGAATTAATTACACTCGTTGCCACCCTGTATAATGTTGCCGCAGCAGAGCTTCCATGAAGAGAGTAATACAGATTGGTTCCGTTTTTGTCAAATTCCAGTCCATAGCCTCCAACTGCCCCTGTTATGTTGGGTTGTGTAGTGGCTAAAATTTTTCCGTGATCCTGCGATACATTGTAAATAAAAACACCGCCCCAGCCGGTTAAACCAAGGTTAGTGGGGTGCTTACCATTTTTAGGGTAACACAGGTCTATTTCCATAAACATATTACCGGCGCTTAAGTTTCCTCCGGTCATTGGGGCTGAATCACTGTATACCACTGTTTTAAGGGCAAGGTCAATCAGCAGGTGATAAATTGTATTGTAGCTGGCAATGTATATTGATCGGCAGAATTTTCCGTTCAAATTAATTAAATTCGTATTTGTTTCACCGGTCTGCATCACGTATTTAAATTTGGGCCCTAAGGCTACCCCTTCACCCAGGGTATTTCCTGCGGGAATGGAACTAAAGTGCGCATTGTCTATTTGTAAAATTGTATTGGAATTGATGGTGCTGTTGTTCATGTCCATCAGGTAAACATAAAAACCCGGACCAAAGCCATCCGTGCCTGCGGGACTTTGTTGCATAAGTACCCAGAAAGTACTGGGGGTTTCGCCATCGCCGACAGCAATTTCGTTTAAGGACTCATGTGCGAGGTCTGCGTGATTTATTGTTTGAAAAGTATCCACCCTTGCTGTATCTCCACAAATCTGTTCCCATTTTGTATACAGCGTTCTTAGCGGATTGGGATTGGCATTGCCCTGGTATGAATCGGCTGCCCTGCCCGAAATAAAAAACTGGCTGAGTTTTGTAAGCTGATCGGTAGCGCAGTTGTTACAATATTCACCGTTGCCAACTGCCTGTGTGGAAAAGGAACCGCCAATGTACTTTGTTTCGTAAGTGGGTACGCTGGTTTTAAAATTAATAAGGGGTACTCTGTTTACACCTCCTGTGGAGGATACCGATCCCAGGTTTTGATAGTAAGGGATCATCCAGGTGCGTTGCTGAGCATTTAATGAATTAAAGGTCAGTAATAGCAATAAAAGGCGCAGACTTTGTTTGCCCAGGCTCCGTTGTTTTGTTTTAGGTTTTTCTTTCATAATGATTTATAGTTTTAAATTTTGGATAAAAGTATACCTTGCTTTTTGATTGAAAACTACCGCTAACTCAGTATTTTTCACACTAAATAAATGTCGTTTTTTGTCATAATCACACACTATCCAGTAGATAAAAAGCCAGCTCCGGAATTTACACTGTGTTTAGTCCGTATAAAAATTAAAAGAGCCCGTTTGTATTGAATGTGCATTTTTGGAAAAGCCCTTGGCCGAATGTAAAAACAGTTAAAGAATGGCTTTTAACCTTGTGATTTTTTATGGAAGTAATTTTAACAGTTAACACAGGATTCAAAACCTTTTTCCTATCCTCTCCATGTGCTGGTGCATAGAAGATGTCAGGTCTTTCTTGTAAAATAAATGTAAATTTCACGTTAAGTCTGACACATAATTACTCCCTCTTCGTTATTCTATTTTAGCAGACTTTTTTCTTAAAGTTAACGAAAAGTACTTATTCAGTCTGTTGAATAGTACCAATCCTTAATCATTTGATAAATTTAAAAAACCCTCCTCCTGAATTAAAGAATTGATATTTGTCCCGTCCATTAATAGTGATGGATGATTAAAAACAAAAACAAAAAAGACAAATGAAAACAATTTCAAAATTAGTTTCAACTGCTGCAATGGCCGTTGTTTCTTTTTCAGCAGGTTATGCCCAATCTAACCTGGGTGCATCTTGTGGATGTCCTCCGGTGGCATCTCGTCCAACAGTGTTATTATCTTCAGTTCCGGGTGCTGTTTCTCTGATTGCAGGAAAAGAAACTGAATTGACTGCTAACACTATTTTAACTTGTGATAAAACGTACATTCTTGATCAAAAAATCGCAGTCGCTTCTGGTAAAAACATTACTATCAGACCAGGTACTGTTATTAAAGGAAGAACAAAATCAACTGCGGATTCCGCAACAGCTTTAATCATTGAAAGAGGTGCGCAAATCATTGCTGACGGTACTGCTGAGTGTCCTATAGTATTCACTGCGGAAGCCGATCCAATGGATGGTTCTTATTGTATTTCTAATATAGGTAAATGGGGCGGTTTGGTTATTGCCGGTAAAGCAACAAACAACTTAACCCTGGCTGCTAATGGTCCCTTCGCTACAGGAAAATTAGCTGCTTCTGATGGTTTGGGTGTTTTCGAAGGTTTTGCAACCAACGCTCCAAGGTTCCGTTTTGGTGTTGATTTAACAGGAACTGTTGAAACTGCCGGAACATTTGATGACAATGATAACTCAGGTATTTTAAGGTATGTATCAGTTCGTCACGCAGGAGCTGTACTTACAGTAGGTGGTGAAATCAACGGTATTACTTTAGGTTCAGTTGGCCGTGGTACTACTATCGACCACGTTGAAATTGTTTCTTCTGCTGATGATGCCATCGAATTTTTCGGAGGTACAGTAAATATAAAATACGTTAGTGTATTATATGGTAACGATGATATGTTTGACTGGGATTTAGGCTGGAGTGGAAAAGCACAGTTTTTATTCGGTCTTAAAGCAAACACTACTTCAAGTGTAGATTCTGATAATGGTTTTGAAGCTGATGCTGATGACAATAAATCAAATTTATTGCCGCGTTCTCACCCGTTTATTTACAATGCTACTTTTATTGGTAACAGCAAAGCAGCCTTTTCTAGTGATAACTCTGGCCCTGCTGCTATACGTGCAAAAGAATTAACCGAAGGTGAAATCTACAACTCTGTATTTGCTAATTTCCGTTATGGTTTCAATGTTAATAAAGCGATGGGTACCCGTCCCGGAACAAGCGAAGCTTACCACAACTGGGCTAATACAGGTGGTAACGGTACTAACAGCCTGAAAATTAAAGCCAACACATTTATCAACATGTTCCAAAAAGCAATTGCAATTGAGAACAATGGTACAGGTGTTGTTTCTGCAAGTGACTCAACTCAGTTTTTTACTACTGATATGAATGTACACGCAGCTTCTGTTGCTGGTTTTTCTTATGCTTACACTTATACCGATTGCCCATTGGTTGTTACAGCATCAGTTGACGCTACTCCAAATCCTGCTTTAGCTACTACAATTGCTACGCCGGTAGATGGTTTCTTTGCACCTGCAAATTACAGGGGAGCTTTTGCTTCAACCGGTAAAAACTGGTTATCCGACTGGTCGTACGCTGCTTTGATAGGTGGTGGATCTATTGGTGGAGCTCAGCCTTGCCCCACTGATATTAATCAGGATGGTATCACCAACAACTCTGACTTCTTATTGTTATTGGGTCAATTTGGTCAATCATGTCATTAATCAACAACAACTAATAATCAAAACTAAAACCAATTAAAAAAATGAAAAAAAATCTATTAGGCTTAGGCCTTTTGATGCTCGGCGCTTTCGCTGCCCATTCGCAGAATGGTCTTGAAAGTATCGTAGTAGAAAAGTATTATGTATCAAATGCAGCTGATGCCGCTGCAGCTGATGCCGACCTTTCAGGTAACGGTTTTACTACAGGTACTTTGCCTGTAGGGTCTGTTACCTACAGAATTTACGCAGACATGTTGCCCGGTTATAAATTTCAGGCAGCTTATGGTTTATCCAACCATGCCATGATCTTTACAACCACTACTCAGTTTTATAACAATTCAGGTGGTAGCTCAATTCCGAGCTCAACTAAAAATGCAATAAAAAACAATGTATTGGCATTGGATTCTTATGTATCTGTTGGTGGAGCTGCTTCAGGAAACTTTGGTATACTTAAATCAGAAGACGCTGCTGCGGGTGGAGCAAACAATGTAACTGTTGCCTCTAACCCTAATGCTGTATTGTTAAATGCCGATCCTTCTGCGGGTATCGCTTTAACTACTTTTGATGGTTTATACGCAGGATCAATTCAGGCAGTTACTTTAGTAGGTTTAACTACTGAATTAGATGCTTTGGGTGATGGTTCAACCGTTGGTAATTCAGTGAACAACACAGTTGGTTCAGTTGCTGCCCTTAGTGGTGCAACAGGCCCAATTGCTGCTACCAACCGTGTGCTGATTGCTCAGATTACTACCGATGGTGTTTTTCATTACGAATTAAACGTTCAGATCGGAACTCCAAGTGGTGGAACTCAAAACTTTGTAGCGAATGCTCCTACTGGTGCTGAGATTTCAATTCCAAGTATGAAAGGTACTTTGGGTGCTGTCAATGCGCTCCCAAACGTTAGCATTACCAACCCTTTAAACGGTGCCAACATCATCACAGGCGATGTAGTGGCTATTGCTGCTACTGCTTCTGATGCTGACGGTACAGTTACCCAGGTAGAATTTAAAGTGGACGGTGTATCAGTGGGTATTGATGCCATTGCTCCTTACACTGCAAACTACACCGGTGTTGCCGGTGCTCATGCAATTACTGCTATTGCTACTGATGATCAGGGTGCAACAAAAACTTCAACAGTGGTAAACATCAATGTGGCCAACAACCAGGCTCCAACGGCAAGTGTTACTGCTCCTGCAAACGGAACAGTGTATGTTCAGGGTGATGCAGTTGCCATTACCGGAACAGGTGCTGACGTAGACGGAACTGTTTCTTCAGTTGAATTTTTTGTTGACGGTGTATCGGCTGGTGTGGATAACGCTGCTCCATTCACCGCTAACTACGCGGCGAACACTTTAGGTGTACACGCTATTACTGCTAAAGCTACTGATAACAAAGGTTTAGTTGGTGCCGCTTCCTCAGTTGTAAACATCAATGTACAGGCCAACACCCCTCCCTCAGTAAGTCTTACTGCTCCGGCAAACGGTACCGTGTACCCTGCTCCTGGTGTAGTGGTTCTTTCTGCTAACGCTGCCGATGTTGACGGAACAGTTACACAGGTAGACTTTAAAGTGAACGGTGTATCGGTTGGTGTTGACAACACAGCTCCATACGCTATCAACTGGAACAGTACTATCGGTGTAAAAAGCATCACTGCTGAAGCTACTGATAACAAAGGCGCTAAAACAAATTCAGCTGCTGTTTCTATCGAGGTTGCCGATCCAAATGCACTTCCTTACAAAGTTACCACTATCAAAGCTACTTGTTTACCAGGCTCTTTCTGCTTACCCGTAACTGCTGTTGACTCTGTGAAAAACATTATCGGTTACGATATGGTACTTCACTACAACAAAAACAAAGTAACTCCAACAGGAAACTTAACCATTAACAGTGCTTTAATCAACCCTGCTTACACTACTTATGCTGTAAACGTTGTTGACTCTATTTCTGCAATGTACATCACTTTATTTTTAAACTCTACTGCACCTCCAAGTGCTAACTTCCACGGAAAAGGTGATTTATTCTGTGCTGAGTTTACTAAAAAAGCTGCTTTCCAATCTGTAGACACTGCTTTCTTTAATGTTTCTGATCTTCAGGAATCTTATTTTGCCGGTGTAGCTGCTAAATTGGTACAGGTTGGTAACTACAGCACCTACAAGGACAGTTTATTTCACGGTAAATTACAATTCTGGACAGATAACAGCCCAATCAAATACAACGCTGCTCTTCCGAACCAGTATTTAATTTCGAATGTTTACGGAAGCAATGGTAACTGTGTAGCTACTTCTGCAACTGCAGTTCAACCTAACTTAACAGGTGATTTTACTTGCAACATCTTAAACGGTTTAAAAGTTAAAATACAAAGAGATGTTCTTGCAACTACTGATGTTCAGTCTGTAATTAACGGTGCTGATGCTTTATTAGCAAGAAAAGTATTGGTGAACGATATCAGCTTTATTCCTTCTCCTTACCAGATCATTGCATTAGACGTGAACACAGACGGTGTTATTTCTGCTGGTGACGTTACTCAAATCAATCAACGTGCTGTATTAATGATTCCTGAGTTTAAACAAGCCTGGAATTACAACGCTGCAGGTGTTTCAAACGGTTCTTTATCAAAAGACTGGTTGTTTGTTGACTCTGCTTTATTAGCCGGTGCTGCTTACCACAAATCGGTATCTTATCCTGCTAACGATGGTGTTGGTTACTCTAAATCAAAAGTGCCTGTTGTTCCTTTCTGTTTAGACATACCGGTTTCTGATTATGTAAACTGCCCTTTAATCAGCGGCGACATCTACAAAGGTATTATGCTTGGAGATGTTAACGGTAACTACGATGCAATTGCTGCTGACGGTCAAATCAAAAAGTTAAACAATCCAGGTACTGTAGTGTTTGATTTATCCAAAGCGGTAACTGTTGGTAATTATGTTGATGTGCCTGTTTCAGTTGTTGCTAACAACAACGTAAACGCCCTTGACTTCTCTTTCCAATACAACCTGGGTAACGTATCAACTGTAAACGCGGTAAATTATTTAGCTGATGCTGTTGACAACTTCAACACTGCTGATAATACGTTAAGGTTTACTTCTAACAGTACTCAAAACTATGATATTGCTTCTCCAATCGTATCGGTTCGTTTCTCTTTATTAACAGGTGCTGTAACTGCTGCTGATTTATCTTCAGCCACTGCTTACTTAAACGGGAACCCGGCTGTTGTAAAAGTAATCGAATCTACAAGCGGAATCGCTACTATCAATTCTAACAACCTGAAAGTTTATCCAAACCCTTCTAACGGAATATTAAACATCGAATCAGCTGACAATGCAGTTGTTCAATTGTTTGACTTAAGTGGTAAACAAGTAATGATGAACGTACGTGTTATCGCTAACGAAAGACACCTGATCAACATTCAGGACCTTGCTAACGGTATCTACATGATGAAAATCTCTACCGATAAAACTGTTGCAACTCAAAAAATCGTTGTGAATAAATAAGCTTTATTGACAATAAAAATAAAAAGCCCTGGTCTATTAGGCCGGGGCTTTTTTAATTGAACCAAAACCCCGACCACATTGCATTAACCTAAACTTAACATACTTAATACAATCATCATACAATGTAAATATTCACTTTCCATTCATTGCAGTAAGTTCGCTTACTTTTGTCCGGTAAAAAAAATCAATGCAAATCAGGTTACTCATAATTGTTTTTATTTTAATTGGCAACATCATTGCTGGAAAGAGCCCGGCTACCAATAGCACGCCTGCTGTTTTGTTTAACAAGTCCCGGATAATTAATACACAGGACTCCGTAATTTTTGATTTATCGCACGCCACCATCACGGGTAATTTTATTGATATTCCCGTTTTTTTTCTGTCCGATGATATTGTTAATTCGTTTGATTTTTCTTTTAAGTTCGACGAAACCATACTTACCTATGATTCTGTCATCAATTATAAAAATTATTTAACAGCCTTACCCAATTTTAACACCACCGATAGAAAATTGAGGTTTACTTCCAACAGTTTACAAACTATCGAGAACAATACAGCTTTAATTGCCATACGTTTTACGTTTACAAACATTTGCCTGGTCAACGAAACAAATTTGAACACCATAAAAGTTTACCTGAACGGCAATCCCTGTACCAGCAAGGTTAGCCCTGTTGCACATTTTATTCCGGTGGCTAATTTCACCAGCAACAAGTTTTGTTCGGGTACCAGTATTGCATTGAGCGATGCTTCATTAATTGCCACAGGTAGCATTTCTTCCTGGGCCTGGGACTTTGGCAACGGTACTACCTCTAATTTACAAAACCCCGTTACGTCCTATTCAACTACAGGCAACTATACAGTTACCGTGATTGTAACGTCCGACAGGGGCTGTAAAGATACGCTCGTTAAACCTGTTACCGTAAATGCGTCCCCTGTTTCAAATTTCTCTTTCCTTACCAATTGCAATACCGATACAGTAAAATTCACCGACAATTCAAGCATAGCGGCAGGTACAGTTACAGGCTGGACATGGAACTTTGGTGATTCCAACACAAGTAATCAACACAACCCTTACCACAGCTATGCCTCAGGTGGCACTTACACCGTATCATTACAGGCGATGTCCGATTCAGGTTGTACCGCAAGCTCTGCACAAACCGTAATCGTGTCTACTCCAACTGCGGCGTTTACAGCAGCAAATGGTTGCACCGGTTCAGGTATAAACTTCACCGACAATTCAACTTTATCTTCAGGTGCTATAAATACCTGGCATTGGTATTTTGGTGATGGCAACACCAGTTTACAACAAAGCCCTGCTCATATTTATAGTGCTGCAGGAACCTATACCGTAAGTTTAAAAATCACCACCAATCTAAACTGTTCAGACAGTGTTACAAAAATAGTCAGCATAGAAAACAAGCCCATTGTAAAATTCGGGGCCGACAGCTTATCGGGTTGTGTACCATTGAACATAAATTTTTCTGATTCATCTGTTACTGCTACCGGTTCAACTTATTTCTGGGACTTTGGCGATACACATACCTCTGCTTCTAAAAACATAACTTACACTTATACCAACAGCGGTGTTTATACTGTGAAGCACATTGTAACAACGTCCGCAGGTTGCACCGACTCCCTGATAAAAGCTGCTTACATAACAGTAAATGCTACACCACTTGCCAATTTTACAGTTGTAAACGGATGTACAACTTCCCCTCTTAACTTCACGGATGGTTCAAGCATCTCGTCGGGGACTATAAGTGGATGGCATTGGTATTTTGGAGACGGCACTACAAGTACACAACAAAACCCTGTTCACAGTTATACAACAGCGGGAACTTATACCGTAAGCCTGAAAGTAAATACGGGCCAGCATTGTTATGATAGTGTGGCAAAAATAATTACCATACAAAATACTCCTACGGTAAAATTCGGTGGGAATAGTTTAGCCGGTTGTGCCCCCCTGCATGTAAACTTTTCCGATTCATCTTTAGTAACGGGTACTGCGGTTTATTTCTGGGATTTTGGTGATGGACAAACGTCTTCTGTAAAAAATCCCAATCATACCTATACCAGCAATGGCATCTATACAGTTAAGCACATTGTAACAAATTCGAACGGCTGTACTGACTCGCTTATAAAAACTGCTTACATTCACGTAAATGGCACACCCATCGCTGCTTTTACAAGCACAAGCGCTTGTACAGGATCACTCATTAACTACACAGATATTTCCACCGTTTCGCCCGGAACAATAAACGGATGGCACTGGGATTTTGGTGATGGCGGTACCGCTACACAGCAAAACCCTACCCACATCTATTCCAACCCAGGTACCTATATAGTGAGCTTGGTAGTGAGTACCGGTCAGGCTTGCTCCGATAGTACAACACAAACAATCAACATACAAAGCAAGCCTTTGGTTAAATTTGGTGGAGACGACTTGTCCGGTTGTATGCCCCTGCATGTAAATTTTTCCGATTCATCTACAACCGTCGCCGGTTCAACTTATTTCTGGGATTTTGGCGATGCGCAGACTTCCGCTTTAAAAAACCCGGCGCACACTTACCTGAATAGCGGCACTTATACCGTTAAACACATTGTATCCGCTTCGGCAGGCTGCTCCGACTCATTAATAAAAACAGCTTATATAAATGTATACGACTTGCCTTCCGCTGGTTTTACAGCAACAAACGGATGCGCCCTGGTAGTAGTAAATTTCACAGACAATTCAGGGATAGCTTCAGGAACAATCAGCAGCTGGAACTGGTCTTTTGGAGATGGCAATACAAGCTCTCAGCACAATCCTTCTTACGTTTATTCTGTTGCAGGTACATATACTGTAAGCTTAAAAGCCAACAGCAATCACAATTGCATGGATAGTACAACAAGGGTTATAACTATTGAAAACAAACCCCTTGTTAAATTTGGAGGTGATACCTTAGCAGGGTGTATGCCGTTAACTGTAAACTTTTCCGACTCATCCATTACCGCGGCGGGCTCTTCCTACCTCTGGAGTTTCGGCGACACCCACACCTCCTCTTTAAAAGATGCTGCTAACAATTATACAGCCAGTGGCCTGTATACCATTAAACACATTGTAACCACTCCTGTTGCCGGTTGCACCGACTCACTGATTAAAACCAATTATATAAAAGTATACGGTATACCAACAGCTCTGTTTTTAGCAAAGCCCGATACTGCAAAAATGCCCGATGCTTATGTAAGCTTCAACAACCTTTCGGTTGGCGATAACAGCTGGCACTGGGACTTTGGCGATGGTGACTCTTCCCTCAATCAGGCACCCGTTCATACATACACAAGTGCCGGCGTTTACACCGTGTGCCTGGTGGTACATAATACTGATGGATGTGCGGGTACTTTTTGTGAACCTATAACAGTACTTACACCCGATCCTGTGGCCATACCGAACGCCTTTACACCTAACGGAGATGGCAACAACGATGTATTGAAAGTAAGGGGAGGCCCTATGGCCGAAATGGAATTTCACATCTTTAACCAGTGGGGCAACGACGTGTTTTTTGCAAGCACACAAAACGATGGATGGGATGGCAGGTACAAAGGAAATGCACAACCTGAAGGAGTATATGAATACACAATGAAGGGAAAAACAATAGATAACAAAATCATTAACCTGCACGGAGTAGTGAACTTAGTACGCTAAAATAAAATACAGATGCAAACAAGAATTCACATACTATTTGTAACGATTGGTTTTATATTCATTGCAGGCTTTGGTGTAGCCCAGGACTTTCACCTGTCGCAATACGATGCCAACCCGCTGTACCTCAATCCGGCTTTAACAGGCCAGCGCATGAACGAAGACTGGGACATCAGGGCCAATGCCAATTACCGCGAGCAATGGAATAAACTCATGGGCGGGCCTTATGCAACAGTATCAGCTGGTTTTGACATGCCCCTGAACAAGAAATTTTCCATCGGCCAGTTTGTAATTGACAACAAAGGAGTAAGCGGTTCCTTCAATACTTTTAACCTCATGGTAGCTGGTGCTTATAAAATTACGCACGCCGATGAAAACCACCACCACAATTTATCTGTTGGTTTACAAATGGGTTTTTTGCAAAAAAGTTTTAACCCAGGGAACTTTGTATTCGATGCTCAATATTCCTCCTCAGCTCCCAGTGGTTTTGATGAAGATTTGCCCAGCGGTGAAAAATTCAGGAAACTAAGTTTTTTCAATTTTGATGCCAACATGGGAATGTATTACAGGTTCATAGACAAGGATAAAAAATACTCTCCTTTCGCAGGCTTTTCCATTTATCACCTGAACCAACCGAAGGATGCAGTAATTGGTTCAAAAAGTACAACACCTGCACGCTTTACCCTGCATGGTGGCTGCGACTTTACAATCAGAAACGACTTTCGTATACAGCCGCAGGTATTGTATATGAACCAGGCCAATGCCAGTGAATTGAACACAGGGATTCTTGGTTTTTATAAACTACCTGCAAGCAATTACGAACCCATGTTGGGTTTTGCATGGAGACAGAATGATGCTATAGTGCTTCACCTCGGTTTAAAACAAAAAAATTATTTTTTCAGGATGAGTTATGATGTAACTACCTCTTACCTGCAACAATACAACAAGGGCATGGGTGCTTTGGAATTTTCGTTGATCTGCACAGGAAAAATAAAAAACTTTCCGGTAGCAAAGAATTTACCTGCTGAAGTAGATAAAAGTGAAATTCAAAAGTAAAACTCACAGCAGTTTGTTTAAACAAGGTTTTGAACCTGTGATCTGCGCCAGCTCTACTACCCCTTTCTCTATGTTAAGTTTAAAATCAAAAGTAAAATTTACATTAAGGTTTTCAGCTTTTTTCTAATGAAGAATGAACATAAAGTTAAGATATTGATAATAGCTGCTGCAAACTAACTACACTTTTTTATCAGAGATTTGTGCGTTCTGAATAACAGACTTTATACCTATAAACTTGATTTGTTTTTGAATTTCAAATGAGACATTTTTCCTTTTTAGTCGCTGTAATTTTCCTTTGTATCAATAGCTTTTCCGTTTATGCACAAGTAGAAAAAAAATCGAATATGCCTGATAGCCTGGGCCTGGAAGGCATCATAGTGGAAAAATATTACAGCGCCGGTAAAGCCGGTACTAAAGATACAGCAACGGGCATCTTACCGAAGAACGCCGTAACCTACAGAATTTATGTGGATATGAAACCCGGTTATTTTCTTCAGGCTGTTTATGGTGTGCCCGGACATCAACTCCTGATTAAAACAACAACAACTTTTTTTAATGATAAAGCAGGTGGACAAAAAACGGGGGATCAGATAGACGATAAAATGATTAACGAACATGCCCTTGCCCTTGATTCATGGGTGACTTTGGGCCTTGCAACAAAATCTCATTTGGGTATTCTTAAACAGGACGATAAAGACGCTTCCATTATTAAAAGAAAAGAATTGGACAAAGCCGACGGGCTTATCGCCGGTAAATCCTTTACCAACATCATTGGCTTTGGGCTTGACCTGAACTTTTTTCAGGACTCAACCAATACCGCTTCTGTCTTTTCAAGCGACAATGGCTCCTGGGCTTCTTTAAGAGGCGTGGCCGGATCAACCGCCGATAACCGTGTATTAATAGCCCAGCTCACCACCGATGGTAAATTGTCTTTCGAACTCAACCTCCAGCTTTTTTTACCCGCAACAGGTAAAATACAACAATGGGTAGCCAGAAATCCTATAGGTGCTGAAAAAAAACTGGAAGGATTAATTTACCGCAGCAATTAATAAAATAATCAAATGAACAGTTTAAAATAAATACGATGAAAAAAATGTTCCTGGGTCTTGGCCTTTTTATATCTTCCATTTCTGCTTATGCACAAAATGGACTTGAGTGCGTTGTTATAGAAAAGTATTATATTTCCAATGCAGCCGACGCCATTGCGGCCGACGACGACCTTAGTAATGCAGGTTATACCACGGGTACACTCCCTGCGGGTTCTGTTACTTACCGGATTTATGCCGATATGCTGCCTGGTTATAAATTTCAGGCGCTTTATGGTTCCTACGATGTTAACCAAACCTATTACCACCCCTTAAGGTTTAAAACCACTACAAAGTTTTACAACAATTCAAACGGCAACACAAGCCCAAGCTGGACCAAGAGCAGCTGTAAAAACAATGTACTCGCCTTAGATTCCTGGTTGAGCGTAGGAGCTGCTGCCAACGGGCAATTCGGGGTACTTAAAACAGACGACAACGGAACAGCCAACAACGTTACATTAGCCGGTAACAGCGACAGCGTTTTATTAAACAACAATAGTGCTGCAGGTATTCCCTTACTCAGCCAGGATGGTTTATTAACAGGCACCCCTCAGGCTGTTACCCTGGTTGGAATAACAAATCAGCTGGATGTATTTGGAGATGGAAGTATTGCGGGCGATTCGATTTTTATTATTGATGGCTCCATATCCTCTCTGAATGGGTCTACCGGGCCTGCAAGTGATAATAAAGTATTGATTGCCCAGTTAACAACAGACGGTGTTTTAACATTCAGCCTGAACCTCCAGGTTGGAACACCTTCGGGTGGAACAGAAAACTATGTTGCCCAGAACCCTTATGCCGGCATGAATGAAATTCTCCTCGACTGCTATACATATATTGGTATTCAGGAACAAGAACCGACTTCTTCGCTGCAGGTCTTTAAAGCTTACCCGAATCCCGTAAGCGATATACTGAACATTGAATTAAGTCCTTCTAAAAGTAATTTCAACATCTGCACCATTCGCAGCATTGATGGAAAAGTAATACTAAGTAAAAGGTTCGGGCCCCAGACAGAAAAATCTACAGAGCATGTAGACTTGTCTTCATTGGCAAATGGCATCTACATCATTGAACTATCCAACAACGGCTTCACATCATTCAATAAAATAATTAAAAACTAATTTAACAACTAACAAATTATCACCATGAAAAAATTTTTACTCGGCTCGTGTTTCGCTTTAGCAGGTACTTTCATCCAGGCTCA
The DNA here is from genome assembly GCA_023251755.1 of Bacteroidota bacterium. Lineage (GTDB taxonomy): Bacteria > Bacteroidota > Bacteroidia > B-17B0 > Aurantibacillaceae > JAHEYF01. The sequence continues at coordinate 40,314 of JAHEYF010000023.1, read as the reverse complement.
AAATGGCCTCGAACAAGTAATAGTTGAAAAATATTATGTTTCAAGGGTGGAAGATGCAACAGCGGCCGATGCCGACCTAAGCGGTTCCGGGTATACCACAGGCACACTTCCTGCGGGTTCTGTAACTTACAGGGTTTATGCCGATATGCTTTCCGGATATAAATTTCAGGCATTGTATGCTGAATACGATGTGAACACATTTAAGGAGCACCCCATGGTATTCAGAACCACTACAAAATTTTACAATAATTCCGGCGGTGGTGTTAGCCCTTCCTGGACCAAGAACAATTGCAAAAACAATGTGCTCGCCTTAGATTCATGGGTATCTGTTGGTGGCGCCTGCAACGGACAATTTGGAGTACTTAAAACAGACGACAATGGGATGTCTAACAACGTTACCACAACAGGTAATACCGATAGCGTTTTATTAAATAACAACATTGCCGCAGGTATCCCTTTAATTACCCAGGATGGTTTAATGGCCGGCTCCCCACAGGCAGTTACCCTGGTGGGTATAACAAATGAACTCGATGCCTTTGGAGATGGAAGCATTGTTGGCGATTCTGTTGTCAATAAAGTTGGTTCAATAGCTTCACTCAATGGTTCAACAGGCCCTACTGCTGATAACAAAGTCCTGATTGCACAAATAACAACAGATGGTGCCTTGTCTTTTGAACTCAATATCCAGGTTGGAACACCTACAGGTGGCACCGAAAACTATGTTGCCAAAAATCCTGTAATGGGAGAAATATCCATGCCAAGTCTTATTTATCCGCAAACAGTTGGATTTGCAGCAGCAAACACCTTTATGCCCTCATTTAAAGTATTCCCAAATCCCGCAAAAGATTTAATTGCATTGCAGTTTTCAGGTAAATACAACGGTGTTAATTCCTATGCCATCTATTCCATCGAAGGACAGGTGATCATGCAGAAAAACCTTGGGCAGATTGCAGAAAGACAGGTTGAAAACATTGATGTGTCGTCCTTAGCAAATGGTTTATACATTGTTGAGTTCACAAGCGATGGTTTGAGCACCCATAAAAAAATAATTAAAAACTGAAAATAGCTCCCGGACTTAAATTAAAACTAAAAATAAAAAATACCGGTGCGAACCGGTATTCATAAATTGACATGACCTTACTTCGCTTTAGAAAATACAACGTAAAACACAACTTGTTTTTCCTTGTACTTGCCTGTGTGTTTATATCTTCTGTTTCATATTCGCAATGCACCATAAGAGGCAAAGTAACAGATGACGTGGGCGATCCGGCCATTGGCGCCACCATTGTATTAAAATCAAAACCAGGGGTTGGAGCTGCTACCGATCTGGATGGGAATTACATACTTAAAATTTCTGATTCAATTCCACAGGTGCTTGTTGTTTCATACATCAGCTACCAAACAATTGAAGAAACCATTAAACCCATAAAGAACCAGGTCATCATAAAAAACTTTTCCCTGAAATCCGTCGCAACACAAATGATTGAGGTAGAGGTTGTAGCCAAAGCAAACCACGGTGGCGATAATTTTGTTGAAAAAATGAAGTTAAATTCAGCAACCACCTTAGATGTTATTGGCGCCGGAACCATAAAAAAAACAGGCGATCCCAATGTAGCAGCAGCGGTTGCCCGTGTACCAGGTGTTTCAACCAGCAGCACCGGTTTTATTACCGTCAGGGGTATTGGCGACCGTTATGTAAAAACAACCTTGAACGGATTACGCATACCAACACTCGACCCCTATACCAATAATATTCGTTTAGACATGTTTCCTTCCAGCCTGGTAGACAACATTGTCCTGACCAAAACTGCAAGCCCCGATTTACCCGGTGACTGGGCCGGGGCCTACCTTTCAGTGCAAACTAAAGACTACCCCGATAAACTGTCTGTGAATGTTGAATCTTCCTTCGGCTATAACAACCAAAGTACCTTTAAAGAAATAGTGAGTTCCCGGCGCAGCTCAACCGACTGGCTGGGCTATGATAAAGACCTCAGGGTTCACGACCACAGTGAGTTTAAACTCTATTCCCCTTCCGTTACCAGGTACAACGAATTGGTGGCCCTGGGCCTGGGTGACTATTACAAGTCTATGGGATTGGGTTACGATTGGTCCAACGACATCAATGCCAACACCTATTACAAAATGGGTCTTGTTGAACTTGGTCTTTTGGGCAAAGCAGCTTTTGACGACCCTGCGGCTTATGCAGCAGCAGATGCGCAATATAAAAACAACTACCAGTTAAATGCCTATAATATGGCCTTTACTGCAAAAAACGAAGGAGCAGCTAAATCAGGCCAATCCTTTGCCAACAACTGGAGTACCGTTAAATGGAGAGCCCCTGTGAATTTTACCCAGAGTTTTAGTGTGGGCAATCAGATTGATGTATTCAAACGGCCATTGGGTTTTTTGATTGGTTTCCGTTATGGGAACCTGGTGCAATACGACCCTAATTCAACTTCCAACAGGCCCACTGCAAACTATAGTGTTGACGGCACCCTTGATTCAAAAATGAGGCAACGTATAAGTCAGGAAACCAATGGTTGGAGTGCCCTGTTGAACCTTGCATACAAAGTAAGCCCCAACCATAGCTTTTCACTTCTGTTTATGCCCAACTTCACCGGGGTAAACAATGTAAGGGATGCCGTTGATTCCAGCGATTTTTTGAACACCCAAATCACCAGGGCCCAGTTTTACGAACAGCGCAGGCAAATTGTTTACCAGTATAAATCCGAACATTACATCCCCGGCCCAAAAATAAAAATCGATGCAAATGCTTCTTACACAAAGGGCAGGAGCAGTGCTCCCGATTTTAAACTTTTAACTTATCTCTACGACCCTGTTTCAAAGCAGTACCAGATAGGGCCTACAGCCGGCTCCGGTATACACCGCTTCTACAGGTATTTATCCGACAACTTATTTGATTCAAATGCATCTGCCGAAATGCCTATTGATAACAAACCTGGCCTCACACGGAAAATAAAAATTGGCGGCGCTTACCAGTTCAACAACAAAAAAAATGATTTGTATGACTACGCCATTAATACCGATGGGGGAGTATTGTTAAAATTAGATAACGACAACGTAGACGAAATCTTTGGCCTCGATCAGTTTGCAATTCAGCAGGACACAAATGGGAAAAACCTGATCAACCTCATTTACACTACCAACCAGAACCTGCCTACCGACCATTTCCTCGGAAGCAGTACAACTTCTGCCGCTTTTGCCATGCTCGATTATGCATTTATACCCTCCCTCAGATTTACAGGTGGCTTACGATTTGAACACGCCATAATATTTACTGATTCTTATTTGTTCGATTCACTTGGATACAAAGCAGGCGACGAACGCAGGAACTTTGATGCTGTAAACTTTAACCAAAAAAGTCTATTGCCAAGCGCTAACTTTATTTACAAACTTAAGCAAAGCGAAAATGCCCCGGTTAACCTCAGGTTCAATTATAGTCAAACCGTTGCACGTCCCAGCATCCGTGAACTTTCCAACTTCTGGGTAATCGATTACGAACTGAGGCAATTGGTAACAGGTAACCCCGGCCTTAAAATGGTAAACATCAGCAATTACGATGCGAAGTACGAACATTATTTTAATTCAGGTGAAAACTTTTCAGTCAGCTTATTCTACAAAGACTTTATCAACCACATCGAATTGGTATTCGACGATGTAAAAGGATATACCTGGCAAAATGCCGGAAAATCAAATGTAAAAGGCATTGAAATTGAGGGCAGGAAATCCATCATTAAAAACGTTGAATTCCGGGCCAATCTGTCCCTCATTAAATCCATCAGCCAGTTGCCTTCTGCTACCTATGCCGGACAAACCATCAACACCTCCCATCCCATGTTTGGTCAGGCCCCTTACGTTGTTAACACCATTCTTGCTTATAACAACGATAGCATCGGCTTTACCGCTGCGCTTAGTTACAACATACAGGGCCCAAGGCTGGCCATTGTTACCTCCCAGGCCCTGGCCGATAAAATACCCAATGTCTACGACCTGCCAAGGCACCTCATAGACTTTAAAATTTCAAAATCCATCGGCAAACATTTTAGTACAAGTTTTACTGCCCGCAACATACTCAATGCACCCATCCGCCGTTCCTATAAATACGCCGATGGCTGGTTGGTTGATTATGATAAAATAAGGTACGGGGCCAATTATTTACTCAGCTTCTCCTACAAACTATAATAAATATTAAAGCACACATTCAAATTCAAATGAAACAGTTTTTAGCCGTATTCTTCCTCTTGTTTTTTCCCCCGTTTATTCGTGCACAACTCGAAAATATAATAGTCGAAAAATATTATGTTGCCGATGCCAATGATGCAGCCAACCCAACCGGTAATTTGCCCCCCGGTTCTGTAACATACAGGATATATGTTGATATGGCTCCCGGGTATAAACTTAAGCAACTTTACGCTGATGAATTCCATACGTTTAAAATAGAGAGTACAGACACATTTTACAACCACATAAACGGGAAGAGCTTTGGTATTGATGTAAATAAAAACACCCTGAATAAAAATACAACAGCTTTAGACAGCTGGCTCACTTTGGGGCAGGCTGCAAAAGTTACGGTGGCGCCACAAAAATATTATCATGGAATTTTAAAAGGGCAGGACATTGACGGCTCTTTTATTGGTGGCACAAACAATCAACAGGGTTTGCTTGTAAATGCTGACCCTTCTGCAAGTCCCGCCTTAACTGTTAAAGATGGCAATGGACGGGATTCTGTAATATATAATATGCCTGTAAGCTATTTTAGCAACGGCATATTAACAGGTACAGATGATTCTACAATTTTTGGTTCACTTAAAACCGGGACTGAGTTTATCAGGGACACATTTGAACTAACCTGTGTTACAGGTGTAAAAGGGATTATACCCGATAGCAACCAGGTATTAATTGCCCAGTTAACTACCAAAGGCCAGCTGAAGTTCGAACTCAACCTCGTATTAATTGATGCCAATAACAACCCCTGTTATTTTGTGGCCGACAGCAGCAAAACCGTACTGTCTCCTTACAATGAAACCACAAAAGGTTTTCTTAAATACCCGCCTGCCTGTGGTTGTACCGATCCCAATTACCTTGAGTACAGCTCCATTTATCCCTGCACCGATAACACCGCCTGTAAAACATTGGTTGTATTGGGCTGCACCGATACCATGGCCTGCAACTACAACCCACTCGCCAATTATAATGTGCAGGCACTTTGTTGTTACCCCGGCTATTGCAGCGACCGCGATTTGAGCGTTGTTTGCCCCGGTTTAAGTAAAAACAAACAAAGCGCGCCCGGCTTTAACCTTTTCCCCAATCCTGCACAAAATCAAATTACCATACAAGTACAGGATGTAGACAACAAAGAAATAAAATACGAGATACGCAATGCCTATGGTACAATAAGCTTAGCGGGCAACCCGGGACTTGTGTCTGGAACCATTAACCAGCAGGTAGACATAAGCAACCTGGAAACAGGTTTGCACCTTGTCAGGGTATTTATTGGAAATACGGCCTACAATAAAATACTGATGAAAAATTAAAATCCATTTTTAGTACGTGTTATGAAGGATATAAAAAATACATACAATAAGCCGCACCTCATTATTTTACTACTTGTTTTTTTGGCCTGCACAGGTAGCCAGTGTCACAAAAAAGACAAAGAAATTGCTCCTCCTGAAACCGGTAGTGTAACCGACGTGGATGGTAATATTTATAAAACCATAAAGATAGGCAGCCAGTGGTGGATGGCCGAAGACCTGAGGGTAGAACACTTTAGCGACGGTACTGATATTGCAGGTGTAAATGGCACCCTGTCTAATTATCCCGACACCAACAAGTGGGCTATTCCGGGTAATACCCAGGCCAGGTTTTATGAACAGGACAATACAAATTTTCATCTCTACAACTGGTACGCTGTTAGTGGTACACATAACATCGCCCCGGCGGGCTGGCGTGTACCTACCGATGAAGACTGGAAACAATTGGAAATGCAGCTTGGTATGAGCCAGGCCGATGCCGATAACGTAAACTGGAGGGGAGCCAATGAAGGCGAAAAATTAAAAATTGAAGGCAGCCAGGGCTGGAATACCTTCCTTAACGTATGGCCGACCAACGAAAGCGGTTTCACTGCCCGTGCGGCTGGTTGTGTAATGTTTGATGGTAAATTGGGCGACCCGGGTATACGGGCAACCGGTTTTTGGTGGTCATCCACTTCCCATGCAGGCAACAAAGCCTGGTATCGTCATCTTGATTATAAAAGTGCCAAAACATTTCGTTACTACGGCCCCCTGAGTTATGGATTTAGTATACGTTTGGTGGCTATTTGAGATAACATTTTTTTCCTGAACTTCTTAAAATGAAAAAGCCCACCTTGTAAATAGGAGGGCTTCATCAGAATAGTATATAAATCTTCAGGGTTTGACCTCGTCCTTGTAAATCATGACCTGCGGCGTTTTACCCCGCAGCATATAACCCCTGTACATTCCTTCTGTATTAAAGGGCATGGCAAAATTTCCTTTTGCATCAAGCACAATTACGCCGCCCTCTCCACCTGCTTTCAGCAATTTTTTCATCACCACTTCTTCCGCGGCCTGTTTTACATTTAGCCCTTTGTACTCAACCAGGGCAGCTATATCATGGGCTACGGTGTAACGGATAAAATATTCGCCATGGCCGGTGGCCGAAACAGCACAACTGTTGTTGTTGGCATAAGTACCTGCGCCTATAATGGGGGCATCGCCAACGCGCCCGTATTTTTTATTGGTCATGCCACCGGTTGAAGTGCCTGCGGCCAGGTTCCCGTATTTATCCAGCGCAACGGCCCCAACGGTGCCAAATTTACTATCCTTGTGCGGGAGGAGCATTCCCGTGGTATCGCCCGAATGGTCGAGCTGTTGTTTTTCACTTTTTTTTATTTTCTGCAATTGGTCCCAGCGGTTCTGGTCGAAAAAATAAGCGGTGTCTACAATTTCTAACTTTTGTTGTTGGGCAAACTTTTCTGCACCGCTACCAATCATCATCACGTGTTGCGATTTTTCCATCACTGCACGAGCGGCACTGATGGGGTTTTTAATGGTGTGCACGCCGGCCACCGATCCCGCTTTCAGGTCGGCCCCGTTCATAACCGCAGCGTCCATTTCATTTTTCCCGTCGCTGGTAAACACCGAGCCCTTACCAGCATTGAACAAGGGGGAGTCTTCCATCATGCGGATCACTATTTCCACCGCATCTAAGGCTGTACCACCTTTTTCAAGGGTATCGTAGCCTTTTTGCAGAACTTCTGAAAGTGCTGCACGGTAAGCTTTTTCTTTTTCGGGGCTCATGTTCTTTTTCAAAATTGTCCCGGCCCCGCCGTGAATAAGCAATACAGGGCTTGTTTCTTTGACCGTATTTTTTTTCATAGCCTGAGTTTGTGAAAAGAACCGCGTTGGTGATAGCGCTATCACTATATAAGTCAGAGTTATTAGTATAGGTTTCATGCGGGTAAAGCTACAAATTGTTTAGGAATTGTATCGAAAACTACTTAAGAGGAGGAATTGTGTGAAAACAAAAAATCCCGGCTGTTCAACCGGGATTCTTAAATTATTTCAGTTACAATTAAGCCTGAGCTACAGCGTGTGGTTGAACCGACACGAAAGATCTGTCGTCTCTTTTCTTTTTAAATACTACGATGCCATCAACCAAAGCGTGTAAAGTATGATCTTTACCCATTCCTACGTTTTCACCGGGATGGTGTTTGGTACCTCTTTGGCGTACAATAATATTACCTGCAACAGCGCCTTGTCCACCAAATATTTTGATGCCTAAACGTTTACTGTGTGATTCGCGGCCGTTTTTGGTACTACCGGCCCCTTTTTTATGTGCCATTTTGTTTTAAATTAAGAATTCAAAATTAAGAATTCAGAATTTTACATTCTGAATTTTGTATTCCGAATCAGGTTATTAATCTTCTTTCTTTTTAGTTACTTTTTTAGCTGCTGCTTTTTTTGCGGGAGCTTTTTTAGCTGCTGCTTTTTTAGCCGGAGCTTTTTTCGCTTCGGTTATTTCAGCCACTACAGCTTCAACTTTGGCCTTTACTTTAGGTTCAGCTTTTTTAACTTCCAGTTTTTCCTTAACGGTTTCGCCTTTTCCTAACACACCCTGAATAAGGAGTTGTGTAAAGTCCTGACGGTGACCGTTCATTTTCTGGTAGCTTTTTCTTCTTTTCTTTTTGAAAACAAGTACTTTGTCGCCTCTTAAGTGCGATACCACTGTGGCTGCTACTTTAGCACCATCAACGGTTGGGCTGCCTACGGTAATTTTACCGTCGTTGTCGATCAACAATACTTTGTCGAATTCAACATCAGCACCCTCGTTAGCCTTCAGGCGGTGAACGTAAACTTTTTTGCCACGTTCCACTTTGAATTGTTGCCCGGCTATATCTACAATTGCATACATGGGTAATGAATGATTAAATGTTAATAAAAATTTGGAGGGCAAAGATAGGGAATCTTTTTAATTATCCAAAGAAAAATACAGGAAAAGGCTTTTAAAGAAATAACCAGCAACCGGGGCTACCTACTCATTCACCCCGGTGTGCTGGTACTACATCAACCTAAATCATAAACAATTGCTGCCTTGCAAAATAAAGGAAGGTAAAACAGCCTATCAAGTCAACATATAGCAATAATTACCAGGAGTTTTTGGCAGGAAACAAGGAGGAAATATATTAAAGCAATGGATTTCAACACATTAGAGTGATAATTTATTGATACAAGTATGAATTATTCACATTTGCAGTGTAAATTATATTTAGTTGTAACGAATATCAAAAGCTGAATCAGTTGTTTACAATCAATTACAATAGAAATGAAAGAGTCAACCTTTTGTAATAAGAACGGGTGCTCACTTAAATTCTTGTTGAGTGACCTAAAACCCGGTTTATTTATTCATCAGGTGATTAAAATTTGTGCTTTCAATTTTACAATCGAGCCAGCCCATAAAATTAAAAATCAGCAGTACATGCCACACTGAATTGTCTTTTTTCAAAGGTTCTAATTCAGCACGGGCAACCTTGTACACCTGTTCCCTGTATTTTGGACTGTTTTCTTCCAGCAGTTTTCCCAGCATTTTAATCAGTACTTTTTCGAGGTTAAACAGCAAATTGCTGTGTTGCAGCGAACGATAGGTGTTGGCAATGGAGTATTGCAACAGGTCAATTTTATCCATTTCAAAATAAATAATCAAACGGTATAAACGGATGACTGCAAACAGGCTTTTGTAATTTGTATGTGTGCTGTATTCGTCTAATTTATTCAGCCATTCCAATGCTTTTTTAGGATTGCCGTCAATAAAATAATTGATGGAAATATTTGTGACAATGGGTATTTTGTTTTGAATAAATACCTCGGTGTACTGCTTTAAAAAATCCAGCTCTAATTTTTTTAATGATTTTTTTCTGTTGGGGTAATCGTACCTGTTTTTGCAGTAATTGGATTCGTAGACCCAATATAATTGCAGGGCAAAGCTTGCGTGGAATTTATCTTTAAAATGAAGGCTGTTCAGTTTTAGTAAGACCTGTTTAAGTTCTTCAAATTTTTTGCCTGTTGCATAAGCGCACATTAAATTGCCCAGTGTTATCACTCTGAACATGGGGCGGGTGCTGTGCAGGTATTTGTTTTGGTCGTACAGCTCACAGCAGTGCTTAATATAAAATATAGCCTTGTCAAAATTGTTGAGCTGTAGATAATAATAGCCTACAATACTATTGTATTGAAATTTAGAAGCGATTGTCTGGGGGTAATCGTCTCCCTTTTTTAACAGGGGCAAAAGCGTTTTTTCAAATTCTTTCAGGGCTTCTGGGCTGCGCAACAATTCATCCTGTCTCACCTGAAACCGGGTCATGTTGAGGCCGTGCGACTGCACATCCTGATCTATCACTAATTTATTGATGGTCGCTGCAAATTCTTTGTCCCTGTATTCCTGTGTATAATAGTTCCAGTAATCAACATTGCGCAGGTAGTTATGGGCGTTCATCGTTTTCTGGTTTATTATTAAAGTGTAATTGTAACGTTCCTCTAAGTTGGCTAAGTTTTTTGCTTTGGCCAGTACGGCGAGGCTTTGTTTAAACAGGGAACGTTTGATCAGTACTTCTGCCAGCACAATCATATCACACAAGTCTTTGTCTACTGATTTTTGAGCGGTTTCGGTAAGAAAATTAAATAATTGCTGATTCAGGTAAGCCTTGATGCGCGGTAGGTTCTTAAATTTATGGGCTTGTTTTATTTCACTGTCGCTGGCAAAGGATTTTCCGCAATAAACAGCAAACAGTTTCAGGTATTCTATAGTCCCTGCATCCCTTTTACTTTTACAATAGTCCTTAAACTTGTTTTTTTCGGCGGGTGTTAACGTATTTATTAATTCCTTCAATTCATTGGAGGGTGTCTTCATTCCTTCTCTTTTTTGTTATACCATTTTTTAACAGGGGGGGCACTCTTCAGTGCCTTGCATCGGGAGCTTATTCCTACAGGCCGGCACCTTTCGTCTAAATATAAAAAACTTATTGAAAACAAAAAAATAAAGAAGGTCTGTTGTTGATATTCCTAAAGGATGATCAGCCTGTTCATGCAGTCATTTACAGAGTTTCTTCCTCTGTATACAAAGGGTTAAGGGTATACTCATTCAAAGGCGGTTGGCATCTGTTAACAGCACCTGCGGGGCTTTATAAAAACGAGTAAAGGGCAGGGTAAGTCTGGGTAAATTGAGGGACAGGGGTATTAAAATTTTTGGTGTAAACTGTTTTCCCATTTATAAGCAGGTTCAGTATGTATTCACCACCCTTGTATTTATTGCCGAGGCGGTAGGTAATTTTGTAACAACCTTCCATTTCTTCAAAAGCATCCTCAATGGTTTCAACCAATTCATTTGTTGAATTGTAAATGTTTAATTTAACATGGCTGTGTTCAGCAACCATGTATTGTACAGTAAGTGTGTTGCCGGAAACAATAACTGTTGCTATTTCCCTGGACTTGTTCACTTTTTTGTTTACTGATTTCACCCTGTGCATAATTTTTTTCATCAACCGGGCATACACCATCACCAGGTGCGATTTGAATGAATGGATCGCTCTCATGAAATTTTGTTTTTAGGATTAAACTCAATTTTTTTTCTCCGCAGACGCTCTACCTTATAAGGTATGTGACTAATTTAGGCAGTGATTATTACATTTCAATCCCGATATTTGGCAAACATTACATTTCAATTATACTAAAACATTGAAAAATTGAATTGTAAAATTTTGAAAATCAATTATTTAAAATAACTAATTTTTGCATTTAATTACAATTCGTTCTTGTGCAGATTATTTATTTTTGTGTAAGAGGCGGGGACTGTTGTTGTATTTATGCAGCCAGAAAAAAATCAACCGGGGTTTTGGGATTGTTTAAATTTTTCAAGGTATATATTGCTCATCAGTGTATTCTTCGCTTTTGCTGTTAGCCATGTTGTATAATCAATGCCTATAAGCCGGGTAATGATTTTATCGGTTTTTTGGGAGCGCAGGTATTTATCAAATAGTTTTATTTTTTCGCTTTTTGTAGCTACTTCCAGGGTGTTGCGCAGTAATACCAGCAGTTGTTTTTCGAAGCAGTCCTGAGAGCCTGGTGTATCAAAAAATTTATTCAGTTGCTGAATGGAATGTTCCAGCAAATCATAATCTTCCAGTTCATAGTTAGTGATGGCACCCAACAACTTGTATTTTAAAAGATAATTCTCATTCATTTTTCCTTCCGCTTCATGCACTATTTGAAAAATGTATTTTCTGGATTTTTTAAATTCTCCCATTGTAAACAGGGCGTAAGCAATGTCATAAATACATTCGTTCCACGAAAATAAACTGTTTGTTTTGTAAACAGACAAATGAGATTCTACCTGCCTGATCTGGATGACTGTGTTATTGGTTTCGCCTTTAATAATGCACAACGATAATTTCAAAGAGTCAATGAATTCCATCCCTTTAATTTTTAAAAAGGCTCTGTTCTCCCTGATGGTGGACAGAAAGTGTTCTAATTTATCAATAAAGCTTAAGGCCTCCTTGTATTTATACAGTTCGATAGCTGTTAGGGCAGTATTTGAAAGTGCGCCGAGATAAGCAACCGGAAAATCTGTTTTAAGAAAGGAATGTTGTTCAAATACTCCGAGATGTGCTGCTTTCTGGTCATACATATTACTGAGTTGGTTGCGCTTCATATACACAATAAACTTAGTTCCCAAAATAACGGTTTGGGCACGGGCTGAAAAACCGTCGGTCACATCCTTCATTAAAAAAGTATCGATCAGCTCATTTGATTCCCTCTGTTTCCGGCTATCTGCATCAGTACTGTACAATAATTGTTTTACCTTGTTACCGGATTCATAGGTTTCAATATAATTTGCAAACAACCTGATACCTGTTCTTAATTCCTCATAGAATTGCTCGGTCCAGGTGTTTTCTATGCTCCAGCTCATTGCCCTCAATTCCCAGTCCATAAATAATAAATAATACAAAAAGCGTTCGCGCTCGCGGGCAATTTCCTTTCCCTTTTTGATGGTATTCATGCACAGGGAAATAAGCGCTTTGTTGTATAGTAATTCTACCTCCTGTATAATTTCCTGTAATTGCAGGTCGATGGAGTTGGGCAGGTAAAAACCCCTTAAGGTTTTAAGTATGCTGTGGTAAAGCTGGTTTTTAGCTTTGGATAAATAGTTGGAAAAGGGGAATTTCTCTGATTTCTTTTTGATGATTTCCTCATCGTACTGACCGAGGCCGGCGAGGATATCGAATAATTTGATATACCCTTTGTTTAAAGCAGAGGAACCAAAAGAAGATTGTTTTTTAAAATAGGCTTTCTCTGCTGTAGTTAATGATTGTATGAGGTGAAACAATTCTTTTGATGAAGCCATAATAAATTTGTGTACAGTGGAACGATTGCAAGCAGGTTAAAGATAGGAAACAAGGGCACAATAAAAAAACCCAGGTTTTTTACCTGAGTTTTTCTTTTACAAACAATAAAATGGAAACCGGTGTCCATGCAGCTCACAATTCAACCGGTCTCCTTTTATCAACCGTAATCCACAAACCTTTATTTGTTAATTGTAATTTTTTTACTTACTAATGCATTTCCTGTATTGATGTTTAAGAAATACAAACCATCGCTGAAGGATTCAACACTGATGCTTTGCAGGTGTTGTCCTGCGGCCAGGTTGCCCAGTTCTTCGGTGTATACCACCTGGCCTAATGCATTTACCATTGTTAAGGACACTTTGTTGCCTGTACTTAACTCAAATTGCACATTGGCTGTGTGGGCAACCGGGTTGGGGTAAACATTTACCGAAGAAATGCCTGCTGTTTCTTTAACACCCATAGTAGCGGTTACGTTGATGTTATCAAAAAAGGCATTGTTTCCATGGTCAGAGATTCCCTGCATGCGGAGTGCAACATTCGAAAGACCTGCGTAAGCCGATAAGTTTACGGTTTCATGTTTCCATTGCGAAGCAACACTGGGCATGGTGGGAACAAATCCGGCACTAGAAGGGGGTACCGTAGCCAGGGCAGCACCTGATTTGCTGTACACGGTTGTCCAGGTATTGCCGCAATCGGCAGAGGCCTGTATTTCTAATTTATCGTTGGAGGCCGCAGTACGCTGTGCGTAAGTCATGTCGAAGGTCATTTGAGGAGAAGTTGTATTGGTAAAATTCATGGGCAAACCAAGCGTGACGGTTGTAACAACCCCGGCGTTTGTAACATACCAGCCCAAACCAAGGCCGTGACCGGAGCTAAAGCCGTACGGGGCAATGGAAAAGTTGAGTGAGTTCCCTCCGTTATCAACAACCCAGCCGGAAGGCAGGGAACCGCCTTCAAAATTTTGGGTAACCAGCGGGGCTCCTGCTGATGCAAATATGCTGAAGGTTACAGTTGTTGCATTGTTGGATGCCAGAACATCGGTTCCGTTGTTGGGGTTCGAAACGGTTGCCGTAATGGTGTGTGTACCTACAGAAGAGGCGCCTAATTTAATACCGGTAATGGTGGTGTTGTTGTATGTAGCCAGGCTACCCGTCCAGTTAAATGTTTTTTGTGTCACGCCATCTACTTTATAGGTAATGGTAGCCGAAGTTAAAGTGGTGGTACCTATGTTTCCCAGAAGGAATTTAGGGTTCACACTGTCGCAGGAACCAAGTCCGGGGTTTAAAAGGGAGGAGGCCATCATTTGAGCATCAAGGCCGGTGGAAGCAACTTTGCAGCTGGATTTTGACGAATACATGCTGGAGGCAGTTGGCTGGCCCAGGTCTTTTAGTGTACGGTCGGGGCACACCATGTAAATAGTTGGGAAAGCTGAAATGGCATAACTGGTGTTAAACGGATTGATGAGTGCTGAGGGAGGGTCAAGAATAGGATGTGAAGCCCCGCTTACCCAGTTGCCCTGTGTGGAGCCGTCAACGCCGCTTATACCGTGCAGGGCATTGGTACCGGTTGCACCATCGCCTTCGATAAAATAAACCATTACATCGTTGGTGGTGGAGGCGCTTACGTTTGTTCCGCCAGTGGGGCCATGGGCCGTCCACAGCGATTCAAAGGCTCCGGTATTGTGGTAACTCCAGCAGGGCCCGCACCAGGTGGCCGAAATATCCATGTACACTGTTTTACCGGTATTCAGGTCGCCATATAAATTATGACTTGTTCCGTTAATATCACTTAAGGTCCAGTCGGGGGCAATGCTCCCGTTAGCCAGCTGCGCTTTGCTTTCAACAGCACAACACAAGATGAGGCTTCCGATAATGGTAATTCTTTTTTTCATTGGTTTAGTTTTTTAGTGGTTTTGGAATACAAGGTTTAGGGTAACTATTTAAAGGGTTTAAGCTTTATGCAATGTAACGGCATTAATTTTTGAGGCTCAAAAAAAAAATTGGCTTTTGTTACATTCCTTCTCGCCGGCAATTTTTTTGAAATTCCTTAATTAACAGGGGGTGCAGCTGTTTTTGAGTAACTTTTTGCGCGATGGTTTTTGGGCCGGAAAAGAGGAGGTTTTTGAAGAATAGTTGAATAAAATACAGGCTGAGTGAAAGAAAGGAGGAGAAAGTCTGGAATTACAAGGCCCTGGGTTGTGCAGATTATTTTGATTTTGCCATTAATTTTTCTATTTCATCTACAGCAGCTCCAGGGCCATTCTCCGGTATTATTTTTTCGGACAAAAGCTTTGCCTGTTTTGTGTATGCAGGTGCTGAAATCAATTGCTGAATGGCACGAAGTAACTCAGCTTCTTTTAATTTATGAAAAGAACCTAAATTAATCCCTGTCGATAGCTGACTGATTTGCCGGGCCCAAAAATGCTGGTCGAGCATAAACCAGGCAATGGCCTGTGGTTTGGCGTTTCGTGTGGCTGCTGCAATGGTGCCCGAACCACCGTGGTGAACCACTGCATCAACAAAAGGAAATAGTTCGTTGTGATTGCATTCGTGCAGAATAAAAATGTGTTGATTGTATAAACCCTGTTTCAGTTCAGGATGGATGCTCCAGTTGAGTGCCCATATAAATTGAATATTCAGTTTGCAGGCAATGGCAGATAAGTGTTGTAGTAGTTGGGCCCCCGAATAAATCATGGATCCGAAACCGATATAGACTTTTTTTACCGGTGAGTTTAAAAATAATTTTAAGCCGGAACTAAAACCTGTTTCGACTTGTTTAATTGACCAGTTGCCGGTTACAACCAGGTTGTTGTTCCAGTCGGCAGGCTTTGTAAAAAGGGCAGGACTAAAGCCCTGAAGTAAGGTAGTGGCTTGTTTTTTTTCATAAGCTGCCTCAAGTGATGTTGGGGGTAGTTTAAATTCCTTGGTTCTTAATATATTCACTATGGGTAAAAACTTTTTTAACAGCATACGGTCAACAAAGGCATGGGTTTTTGCATTGGGCAAAAATTTAAAAAACCAGGGAGAATAATAAAGATAAGGATAAGCGCTGGTAATGCCCTTGGGCTGAAAACAAATTTGAACCAGGGGTTTCTTGTATTTTTCCTGTAAAGCCTGCCCGAGCAAATAATACCTTTCATTTATCACAATGACGTCTGCATCCTTTGTCTGCTCCATCAGCTCTTTTCCTGCAGCGTATAAATTGTCGAGTATAATTGAGCTTACTATTTTTAATGACTTCGTAGCAGAGTTGGAGGCCAGTAAAGGAAGGCTGTTTTTTTCGAGCAGCAATTGTTTTACACTAAAGCTTAAGGGCCGCGATATTACATTGTGTGCTGAAGCAAGGGATTCAATTTCGGCATTGGCAACAATATAAGGTTGATGCCCTCTTGATTGAAGCTCAAGTGCCAATGCGACTAAGGGCTCCAGGTCGCCCCTGCTTCCGAAAGAAATCAATGCAAGCTTCATTTTTTCCGGTATATTTTTTTTAGCAGTATATTTTCCAGTATAGCATAGGGAAACAGCCAGGTGATAAATTTTCTCATCCTTGCATCGTTTCCAATCAGGGTATTGAACCGCCTGTTTTTATTTTCAATGGTTTTTTTTATGGGCTTTAGCAGACAGTCAATGGAATTAAATTGGGCTGCGCGCGATTCCATGAGTGTGCTTGTATTTTTCAGGGCTTCTTCATATCCTTTTGTGTTCGCTTCATGGCTTCTGTTGATTGATTTTTTCCATATCGGGGATTCAAAATTTCCCAGTTCGAAATGAAACACGCCTACCTTCCAGGGGTGTAATTCAATACGGAGAGCCCATGAAATGTGTTTTAAGGAGGCTTTGGAAGCCCCGTACAGTCCGATAAAAGGAAGGGCCATGCGGCTGCTCATGGAACCGATGTTGATGATTTTTCCTTCGGCGTTTTTTAACAGGGGAAGAAATTTTTGTGTGACGCTGAGTACGCCGAAAACGTTTACTTCAAATTGTTCCTTAATTTCCAGGGCTGTTAAGTTTTCAAGCGGGCCGGGCACAACAATACCGGCATTGTTAATCAATACATCAAGCTGCTGAACACCGTATTTTTCTTTTAATTGTTTCAGGGCCTCTTCAACAGATGCTTCTTTGCATACATCCATAGGCAGGATATGAATACTGGTGTTTAAAAAATGAGGGGCTTTACTTGTATCCCTCAGGCATGCAAATACAGTATATCCTTCGGCAGCCAGGCTTTCGGCCAGTTGTTGGCCAAGCCCGGAGCCGGCCCCGCTGATTAAAATAGTTTTACCGGCTTGCTGCATTTGTATTTTGCATAGATAGGGTGTAAGCATCCACCTCTTCCCGGGGAATGGAAAAGAAACTTTCTTTATCAATAACAGCCTGCAGGTTTTTTTTACAATCGCCTGCCATCAGTACCATGTCCACATCAATGCCCGGGTATTTTTTAAGGCCCGAAATGGGCTCCATAGTTAAAAAGCGTTTGTACAGGGGGATGTGTTTTTCGCGCACAGCAGTGATAATAAAATCGCCTTTAAATTTATGCAAATTTAAAATAATAAAGCGGAAAGGAATTTTAAACAGGCTTTTCGAATCTACCATTTCAGGTGTAATTACAAAACGGTTCGATTCTACAATTACTTTGTCTAAGCCCAGTTCTTTTTCAATTTCATCTTTATACACTTCAAAACTGGGTATTTCCATAAAATTATGCACTTTGCTGTATACACAAGCCCTTACCGATGCAAGGGCTTTGTTGTCTTCGTATATCAAACAGGTTTTGGTATTGGGCTGTGCATCGTACTTATCGGTAAATTCAGCACGCTCGTTTTCTTTTATGGCTTCTACATTCCGGTAGGCCTGGTACCGTAGTTGGGCTGCAATGCTTAGCTCTTCGTTTGTTTCGCAGGGTTTTAATAAAAATTCATTGATCTGTATCATGCAATTAATGCCGGGGCTTTATTCAATTGGTTAATGATTAAAAGCTAAATGGGTATTAAAAAAGCACCCCGTTACTGACAAAAATAAGCATTAAAAATTATTCCCGTATTATTATTTGAATAAGGATGGCCGGTATTTGTTGGGTGTTGTGTTAACAGCCACGAATGCACAAATAATGTTTCGTTATCAGTCAAAAGCCAGAAGAGTGATGAACTGATGGAGGATTAATTTGAAGATGTATTGATTGGCTGATAGAACAACATTCTTAACCCTGGTTTTCCATGGTGTAATTTGAGCTCAGGTGCTTACTCTATCTCAATACCGTATACATCCAGCAGTCCCGGAACACCGGCCAGTGAAAACCTGGCTTTTTTTAAGCGGTTGTTTTGCGGATTAATGGAGTAGTTGCAGGCTGTTCTGAAATCGGCTTTTTCTAAATTGGTGTTTTCGAATGTAGCCCCGCTAAGGTCGCAATTCTCAAACAGTGCGTGGCTTAAATCAGCTTCGGTATAATCCACTTCCTGTAGTTTGCAATTTTTAAACTTTGTTTTTTTTAAATTCCTTTTAAAAAAAGAGGAGTGGTTGAGGATGCAGTTTTCGAAGTCTACAGTAAATAAAAATTCGTTGCAGTGTTCAAACAGCAGGCCTAATAACTTGCAGTCTTTAAACTTTACATCGCAGAGGGATGTTTTGTTGAGTTTGCACATACTCAGGTTGCAGCCGCTAAATTCACATTCTGAAAATTTAAGGTAAGATAAATCGCTATTCGAAAAAATGCAGTTTGTAAATTTGCAGTTTTCATATTCGGCTTTTGCCAGGCCTATTTCCGAGAAATCAATTTTATCAAAGGCCCTGTCCTGAATATATGTTTTGTTCATGTTGTTTGGTGTTCTGTACAAATATATCCTTTAAAAAATGTAGTAGAAATAAGGAAGGTGTTTTTTATTTGCCTTACGTGCTTTTCAATTTATCGGTAGCCAGGGCAAAAACAGTGTACGATTATTTAATTAAAAATGGCATTGACCCCGCCCGTCTCGACTACAAAGGGCTAAAAGCCGATTACCCAACAGGCAAAGACGCTAAATACGACAGAAGGGTGGAGCTGGAAATAACGAATATCAGCAGTAAATAAGTTGAGGTTTTACAAATAGCAATTCTTAAGACAAATCCACCAATTCAGACAAAGAAATTCCCAAAGCATTAGCGATTTCATGTAAGGTATAAAGTGTTGGGTTAACCTTGCCGTTCTCCAATTTTTCAATAGCTTGCCTGTCTTTATTGCAAGCTCTGGCCAGGTCGGACTGACTCCAGCCCTTTTGTTCGCGAAATTCGATAATTCGCTGACCTATTTTCTTTTTTAGCTTATCTCGTGTCACAAATCAAATGTCATATAATTTGTTGACAACTTTGTCATATTAAAAGTTGACAGTTCAATTTTTCAATCTACATTTGTCATATAATTGTATGACAATGTCAAAGTTCAGAAAACTTAAAATTCACACGAAATATCAAACCAGACGATTTGGCGAGGTGAAAATTCCTGAAATAAGACTCGAAGGTAAATGGCTGGACGAACTTGGTTTTAAACAAGGGCAGACAGTAATAATTGAACTTGCTGACAACAAACTAACCATAACCATTGAGGTGGACCGGCAAATCGCAAAGCCAATTTAAGGCCTGAATCCGCTCTATTCCTTTACAAACTTAATTACCGATGGTTTTCCGTAGATATAAATTTTACAAAATAAACACCGGCACTAAATTCAGTAGCATTAATTGGCTCCGTATATATTTTGAATGTTTATTTTAACCCTTTAGTCCTTATGGTGATAAAGGGTTTTGCCTGTGTGTGTAAAATCATTTAAATCCTGTATATTTTTATTAATCAAATAGTGTAATTATATGACATCTTAATAAAAGTCTGTTACTATTTTGTTAATAAAGTCTATTGTGTAAAGTTTGAAAAAAATAATCCGGGAATTATATTTGCCGCTTACCCTCCTCCTAAACAAAGCTTGGGTTGTAAGTGCTCATTTTGGAAGGCCGGCTTCTAAAGTGTAAAAGTAAAAAACTAAATATTGGTTTATTTAATGTCTCTGTAAGATTCATCTATGCTCCTGCCAGTGTACTTTATTTGCCTGATATAGCGCTCTGTCGGCTTATAATAGTATTCTGAAAGATTGGTGGAATGTTCTACATATTTCACAGAGCGATCTATTAAACAGATGGAATACTCTATTAAAAAGATAGAACGTTCTATTAAATAAATAGAATGATCTGTGAGATAAGTAATGCATTCTGTTAAATATATAGATGAGTCTGTCAGTTATATAGAATACTCTATGAAACAGATAGAGTTTTCTATTAATCTGATAGAACGCTGTTTGTGTATGCAAGAGGGTAAAGTAAACCAGTTGGAGCATTTTTAGCGCTTATAGCCATTCCACATTTCAGTTTTAAAGTTTAACAATTAAAAACAAAAAAATGGCATCAGGACGTGTCCCTAACACATTACCAGAATTTGACGTATACATTAAGACGTCGATTAATTTTTTAACGGCAGGCAGCCCTAACAATGGCACACGCCTTGGTTTAAGCGCTGCAGAAATTACGAAAGCACAGAGTTTTTTAACGCTTTGGTATACGGGCAACCCGGCCAGTCCGGGGGCTTACGAACTACACGGCAACCCCAATACCAAAACCAAAGGCACCCGCGAACAGGTGGTTAAAATTATGAAGGATTTTACCGTATTTATTTCGCCCCTGCTTACACGTATGAGTGCAAGCGCCAGTGTTACCCGCAACGATTTGCTGGTGCTGAATATTGCTCCGCCCAATGCATCGCGTACGCGCCGGCGCGAAGCCATTAGCGAGCAGGTGTATTTTACCACCCAGCCCTTAGGTGGTGGCGATGTGCGTTTTAGCTGCCGCACCAATCACGACACCAAAAGAGCCAGCAAGGCCGAAGGTGCCGATAGTATACAGGTGGCCTTTAAAGCAGGCGAACCAGCACCGCTTACTGCAAGTGACAGCAGCATGAAACACGAAAATTTTACCCGCTCGGTGTTTACCATACGTGCAGGGCAAACCGTGGTAGGACAAAAATTATATGTTTTTGCCCGCTGGTACAACACCAAACACCCCGAACTGGCAGGCCCCTGGAGCCCGCTGGCGCAGGTAACCCTGGCTTAGTGCAAAGTGTAATTAAATAAAAATGGCGGCACAAATGTGCCGCCATTTTTAGTGTTCAAAGAACTGAAACGTTTTTTTTAAAGGAAAATTATTCCTTCCTCCATTTTTTTACAATGTTTACATGCTCCCCCTGCAACCTTAAAATATACATTCCGCTATTCAGGTTACGAATATCAATCTCCTGTGTATAATTGCGCCGGATGATAGATTTTCCCTGCAGGTCGATGACTTCAATTATAGCATTATCCGTATTGTTAAGTCCGGTAATTTTTATATTTAAAACTTCGCTTGCCGGATTAGCGAATATTTTAATTTCATCTTTATTGTCTTCATTTTCCGTTATGCTGTTGGCGGAAAGGGAACAGGTTGCAACAACACATATATTACCTGCTTGTGCAGATACATAGTTACAGGGCAATGAACAAAGCTTTAAAAAAAGAGTGTCGCCACTATAATGATCGAACTGAAAACAGGGGTCTATTATATGCGCCGGACAATGCAAAGAATCCTGTATAGCCCAGACTCCATTACAAGGAGCGGTAGGGGGAATTAAATAATAAGTATTGGGAGAATATACTATCTGCCCTTTTGCCAGTGTAATAGCTAAAAAGCAAATTATTCCGGTTAAAAAAATCTTCGTATTAGCTGTTTTCATCCGAACCATAACTGTAGTTAATTTTATCATTATTATCGGTTTAGTTCAATAAATCCTCTTATTTCTTTGCTTTCCTTTTCACCTTTGGCTTTTAACACATAATAATAGGTTCCTTCACTGCATGGTTCGCCACTTTCTGTTCTTCCGTCCCAACTTTGGTTAATTAAAGTTGTTTCAAATAGTTGCAAGCCCCAGCGGTCATATATATTTAATTGCACTTCTGTTACTCCGCTGTATGTTATTTTAAATACATCGTTCAGTCCATCATAATTCGGGGTGAATACATTAGGAACCTGTATGTCTAATGGAACAAGAGGTGTACAATCATTCACTATTATCTGTACCGTATCCTGTGTTATTCTGCAACTGTCTGTTTTACTAAGTATATAGATATAACTACTTATTTGCAGGTTATTACTAAATACCGCAGGCATGGCAATAGTGGAACTGTTTAATCCTGTAGCTGGGTTCCAGCCATAAGAACAACCGTTACCGTTTTGTGGTGTTCCCAATACAACAGTATCGCCTTTGCAAATGGTATAATCAATTCCAGCATTTGCGGGTAATGCAGGCATGGTCATATAAACTGTAATGGTATCATAAGTAATGGAACTGCACTGCGTTTTTTGTAAAACATAAGTGGTAGTTTGTGTCGGCTGTACATGGGGCTGGGCAATATTTACACTATCTATGCTTGCTGTTCCGCTACCATTTAGGGCGTACCAGTTATAGCTTGCATCCCATGTCGGGGAAGAACCAAGTGTTAAATGTACCTGATTCGTACATATTACAGTATCTTTTCCCGCATTGGCTGAGTTAATTTCAACGACACTTACATCATCTATATAGTAATATGATGTATAGTTTGGAGGGACAATTTGAAAATAATCAGTATGTGCATTATCATTAAAGTTTCCAATGGTAATGTATTTTTCATTGTTAACTGTAGCATGAATACCTTCTACTCTTTTCCAATTCATTGTATCTGTATAATAAATGTTGTCGGATGAGGCTATGCTCTCATTTACATTTAGCCATGAGCTGATTCCCGTCGTATAAACACTGTCATGCGAAATATAAGCACCAATAGAATCTATAGCTGTTGCTGATTGTAAGTCTGCTAAACTTACATAAAAGGAGATGCAGTATCGTTTTCCTACATTTAAACTATCCTTTAATTTAACAGATACATATTCTCTACCAGTAAAAGGATCTGTTGGAGAATCGAAAAAAAAGCCCCCTACATAAGCACTACCTGTTCTTGGATATTGGAAGCCCGTTACATTGTTTGGTACATTTAGGCTATTTGAATTAGCTCGAAAATAATCGGGGCTACCTTGACTTCCGCTAAACCAATTTTTGATATACTTAGAAAGATCAATCATACTTGGATAGCATGAAATAGTATCTTCAAAACTCCAATTCGGCACAAGGTTTGGCTGTGCCTTCATGGAACAGGTAATAAGAAAAAAGTATATAATAATTAATTTCCTCATTATTTAGATACCCCTACCACCTTTAAGCTGGTGGCAGGGGATTTAAAAATAGTTGAATTACTTCACAATAACCAATTTGTTATTTGCGATTATTGTTCCGTTTAGATTGGCGTTGTAATAATAAATACCTGCATCTAAATTGCGCTGATCTATTTCAAAACGGTTCTCACCTTCTTTCAGTACATAATCGGCGACTCTTTGCCCCTGTATACTGTAAAGACTGAGTGTTCCGCTTTGTCCTTTTTCAAGTGTAATGCTGGCCTGCATTAATCCATTGTTCGGGTTCGGGTACACATAACCCGGTTGCACAGCTATTTCATTGCTGCTGTTACCGGCTTCTATCATCCTTGCATTGCCCGATGAACTGTTTGCACAATGACCAACCATTACAATAGCACTATATACCGCATCACCATAAACAATTGGGTTTTGTGAAGCTATAAAACACAGGTACGATGAATCTTCCGCAGAAAACTCCCTGATACCCTGAACCCATGTACTGAGGTAAATAGCGTTTACTTTTTGCCTGGCTATTTCAGCTTCGGTGGTTCCCATAATCAGGGCATTTTGTTGAACCGCATCTACACCACCTGTATCACCGTCTATGGCTTTTGCCACTTCCTCAAATTTTCCGGTAGCTTGTTGTTGTTGCTCATTCACAAAGTCCTGAAACGGTGCATCGGTACTTGTACCCATGTCTAATAATTCAGGGCTGTTGCTTAATTGTTTGTAAGCGTAATTTTCAAGCCAGGCCTGTCTTTCTTCGGGGTAGTTATTGAAACTTACTGCTCCGTCCACCACATCGCCAAACAGTTCTTCCCGCACTTCTTCATCTACCGTCGTACTATCGCCAGCTAAACTATCAGGGGCAGCACCTTTGGCATTGCTCATAGTGCCTGTTGGCATAGCTGCATTATGGGTTCCTTTGTGTTTTCCACCTTTATTACCAGCCATCATACGGGCTGTACCACCACTACCATCACTGGGAGGGGGAGGTAATAAATATCCGCAGGGGTCAATGGTGCTTGTAAGGAATGACATATTTGTTATAAGGAAAGGAGCGACATTGTAATTCCCAGTAGGGTTATAATACCATTTGATGTTTTGAGGCGTACCATTGACAATCTGTTGTTGTACAGAGCCATGAAGTTTGTAGCCACTACTTAATTGGTTAGTCCATTGATTATTGGTTGCATTGTTATTTATTCCTGCTACTGGAATATTTACCTGATCGCCAATAGTTGCACTATTAAAGAAAAATCCATCATTAGCATAATCCAATGTATTGCACCAAAATTCTGAGTTTGCACAACTTCCATTTACATAAATACCACCGGGTAGTTTGCTCACACTACAATCTGTTACCCATGTTTCCGGGCTATTATCAACACGTATACCGTCAAACAAAGCTACTTGTGCGGCAGTGTTTAAAGCAGTGTTGGTGGTAGTGCGACTTATCACATCGTTATCAGCGGTAACACGTAAACAGTTGAACAAACCTATACCGTAATGTAAAGTGGAAGGTACTGTTGTTTGCCACTGGTTAAATTTAATGCTATTGCCACCAATATAATAGTTGGCATTGGCTCCTGTTCCCGGACAGCCCATTGTGGTTAATGATATTCCCCTTTGGGTATTGTCTATTTTGTTGTACTGAACATTTAAAGTTCCCACCAGTCCCGTATTCATCAATACATTGTTGCTGATAATCCCATCCGTTGTAGTTTGGCTGGCAAGCACCGATTGGTTAATGTTATTGCTCCTAACGGTAACAATAGCATTGCGGTTGTCTTGCAGGTTCACCGATTTTTGAGCCATGTTCAATACATTGTTTTCAATGTCAATGATATTGGGCTGGGCAGTGGTTGTGTTGTGATACGAGGTGTAGTTGGATGCAAATTCAGAATAAATACCATTGTCGTCCATAGTGGTAAAGGTATTGTTGAAGGCATACAGGCTCAGGTAACTGGTGTTCCAGATTCCTTCCTGACAGCTTTGAAACCAGTTCGGATAAATAGACCCAGCCGCAACATAACCCACATTGGTTTTTAAAGGGGGAATGGTTACAGTGGTATAAGGAATACCTTTTGCACAAACAGCAGTTCCCAACGGGCAATTGGTAGCGCAGTTTTTACATAAACCGGATGGCTCCTGTATGTAGATAAATTGTGTATTGGTTACGTTAATGGTACTGTTGTATGAATTTACACCGTAAAACAAATTGTCGAACACGTTTTTCATCCAGACGGTTGTATTTTCTGAACCTACTTTTATTAATTTATTGTCTACGGTCTTAACGCCTATATATCCCCTCCATGCTGAATAAGGTAAGAGCATATTTGCACTTGCATAAAAAGTGTAAGTGTTTTGAGGGTGGTTACTGTAAATTAAAGCAAGATAGCTGCTCGGTAAAGGTGTTGCATTTGTCCAGGGACTAAGAGAGCCAGTATACGAAGCAGGTACATTAAAATTACGGGAGGTAAAAACACAACCTGCAATGTTATTGTTTTGCGGAGCTGTATTCGCTCTGTAATCAATGCCGATGTAACATTTATTGAAAATGTTTCTTGTATCTCCAGAATTAACATTTATGATGCCGCCACCAACTGAAACGATGGCGTTTTTAGCATCTTCAAATAAACTGAGCTGGGAATTAATCCGGGAAGTCCCGTTTACATATATTCCATCCCACATGGCGTTACAGGCAAAAAAATGAGTGTTGCCCAATGTAAGTATAGCCCCGTTTTCTACGCTGATTTTTGCATTGGGAGCCATCACAAATTTTACATTGTTCCATGTAGCGTTTGAGATAATCTTAAAATAGCCCTGCATCGCTACGGTGGTATTGGTCAGGTTTAAACCAATCAAGGTAGATAAATCTGTCGGCGTTGATGGATTTGTAGAGCCTGTTAAGGTAGTATAAGCACCAGAAAGTGTACAACATGGATAAACGGTTACATTGCCTGTAGTTGTTCCGCAGGGATTACTTACATTTACTGAAATAGTAGCCTGTTGTGCATAGTTGTTCCAGTTCACAACCAGATTAGCTGTGTTAGTCCCCGAAACCACTATGTTATTACCTGCTCCAGGCGTGGGACTGATTGTCCAACTGATACCTGTATACCCACCGCTTACATTCACAGTGTATGTCGCATTTTGTGTATTACAGGTATTGTCTATTGGCTGAGTAATCGAGGTAATGACAGGTAACGTACTTAATACCGTTACAGTTGCATTAGCAATTGTTGTTCTGCAACCATCATTAACGGTTAATGTATAGGTTTGGGTAGATGCTGGTGAAACTGTAATAGAAGATGTTGTATAATTTCCGGGTTGCCAGTTGTATGTTGTATTGCAAAGGCTTCCTGAAACATTCGCCGTTAACGTTGCTGAACCAGAACCACAAATAGACGGATTTGTTGGATTTATCGTTGCAACAAGTGGCGGTGGTGGGCTTAAATCTTCTTTTAATGTTAAATTATCAATAAAAAGACCAAAAGTGTTTTGAATTAATTGAAGGACACCAGAGGGAGTTGATCCACAATAATTGAAACTGAAATTCGCATGATTCCATGCCCCGTTCATTGTTCCGGTTAATGTTCCGTTAAAACTATAAAGCGGGGTTGAAAATTGGGGATAAGAAGCGTTATTTACAAAAGCAATAGTAATTGGAATTTGAGCATTGCTGGGTATAAAAAATTGCACGCTCGAATAATCAAATTCTATTATATAACGGTGGCATGGCTGTACATCTGAACATAAACTAAAATAATTATATCCACTTTGAAACGCTTTATACCGATAGCCTGCGCCATTAAAGGGCAATGGATTTGGTGCATTTGAACCTGGTGTTGGAAAACTTGTAGTACCTGCCCCAGCTATACCCTTTATTGTAGTTCCATTGCAATAAATTCGGGAATTTTTAACAAGGATACCCGCTCCAAATGGCCCCCAATTATAAGTGGAATAACTGTATGGTTGTCCATCAGCTAAAATACTGCCTCCCCGAACCATACCCTCATGGAAATCACCTTCACCAGCAGTGTAAGGAAGAACTTCTTCTGCTCCTGCACGTTCAACTTCCGTTCCCTCTTCAAAATCACCATTTATTACAATATTTGAACCCGACGCACAATTTACATTGTTCCCTTTCAAAACATCTATTGTGTAAATAACAACCGAACCCTTTTCAATTCCATCCCAAAGTTGAAATCCAAATTGCGCCCTTCCATAAAAACCTGGTCGTGGAGTGTATGTAATAACCTGATTATTTCCACTTAGAACGAGCTGATTGTGATTATTTCCGCCATTTCCACAACCCCTTATATTAAACAAGGACGATGGTAAAACGGAAATGCTATTATTATCCTGATCTGTTAATGTTATATCATTTGCCAAATTGACTACGTAGGTTGAACCTGTATTATTAGTCATTGTACCCTGAGCAGTTACATTCTCTGTGAAATCATCATCTAAAAAAGTGGTGTAGGAAGCCATACGGGTTGAATAAGGTGTATGGTTAGCAATTGCAGCAGCATTTGAAGTTTGATAAGTTGGATTGTAAGAATAACCTAATCCAATCAAAGTATTAAGTTCAGCCTTTGAAAAATTCCTGATTATTATTCCTTTAACTCCAAAAGGCCCCATTACATACCTTTGTTGGGAGCCAGGTGAAAGACGCTGACGCATCGAATATGTAAACATTTGGTCATCCAGATGGGATAAAATAGATTTTGGAGCATAAGTATTCGACCAATTTGAATATAAATAACCAGAATAAACCGGGTGATTGTTGGGTGCTGATAAATTATTTATCCATAAATCATTGCTATTTAAAGCGGTAGAACTATTTGCAAAAGCCGGATTAATTAGGGGATTGTTTACTGGCCCTGTAATTAATTTGGATAATGCAGGTGTAGGAATTATGGTTCCTTTATGGATTGAATAATCTAATCCCGAATAAATGTTATTTCCAACTGTTGACGCAGGAATGCTATTTACATAATTAACAAAACTCAGCCAACCTAAAGTATGCCCCATTTCATGCAGTAGAGTTGTATACAAATCAATATTGCAATTTACAAAGGTGGCCGTATAGTCATTTTGCCAGGGTATTACTGTGCCAAATCCTGAAACGTAAGTCTGGTCAAAATTAGTAGTTAAGTTTGCATGAAACATATTGGCGTTAGCAGGATCAATTCCTGTTGATACATAGTCGTATACAAACCCATTAAGTATACCTGGGTTCCCTGAATTGTTAAAAACAGGGCCAGCCTGTGCGTAAAATCCAGTTGTGTTTGGGGCCGGATTTTGTGTGGAATACGAAAGACTGACATACAACCGTATGGGGTTATTGGCAGGAATATTATTGTAGTTCAATGTGTTTTGCAAATACGTCAATACTGCGCACAAAGTATTTCGGCGAACAGCACCTAAAGTAGGGTGGGCAAAACCATTTTGTGGGTTTGCAGGAACCATGTCTTCAAAATAGACCCTGTACTTTCCACAATCCATTATAGCGCTTGCAGGAAATTGGCTTATAGGTGTAGTATTTACACGTTGCGACACTATATCTAGGGCTAATGACTTAAAATAATCTGAATTTGCTCCGCAAGGAATAGTAGAATTTTTAAAGATGCTATCCGGCAGCACTTGTCCCCACATATTAATGGAATAAAAAATTCCGATTAGAAGAGAGATTTTTTTTATCTTCTTTAATAACTGTTTCATGAGTTTGATTTTAGCTTAATGTAATTATTTGATTGAATAATGAGATAGCAGTGGAAATACGAAACCACATTGCTGTATTTTTTTATGCTACTGCTTTTACTTTGCTTACTTAGGTTTTAGTTGATGCGGCTTTAGGGTTCGGCAGCCTTTAAAAAGTTAAACATCTACCAAAAAATCAGGGCGTGAACCTCTGCGGAGTTTTAACTTTGAAAGGTTCGTGGGAACCCCAGAGAGATTAAAAAACAGCAAGAAGAACGCGCCCCTTTGGACGCATTGTCTAAACTGTTTCCTCTCTCTGTTAAATTTCCCACGATTTATCAAAAAAGAAACATCAGCAACGCAATGATATATATGGTATTCAAAAATTAATTCATTTAAGCACGTTTTTAAGTGCGTTTCAAATTTACATAAAAATATCGCCTCCTTTCTTATCATTCTGCAACAAACATAAAACAGTAAATTAATACAGCCATGGACACTTTTCCTGTGCCGGGACACCATTCATTTATACCCTGTAAATTTTTATTATAGTAGCGGTAATACAGAATACAAATTACAGCGTACAGTTTTTCAACAATACAAAGTAAACGCTTCAATCAAAAATTATCCGTATAGTAAATACTTGTATTCGGATATAAATACTTGTTAGCGTTTGTTGTCGGTTAATGTTTTTTGACTTTGAAAATCAAAATAATAAAAACAAAAAAGGCGGCCCAATCAAGGCCGCCTCTTACTTATCAGAAACAAGATTCCGCTCTATTCTTTCACAAACTTAATTACCGAAGGTTTTCCGTCGATATAAATTTTTACAAAATAAACACCGGCACTAAATTGCTCGGTATTAATTGGCAAAGTATAAGCATTTGAAAGTTTACCGTAATTTTTAGCGCTGAGCAAAGTTCCGTTAACATTGTAAATTTCCATAGACACATTGTTTTGGTTGCCCAATTGTACCTGTACAAAAGCAGTGTTGCTTACAGGGTTCGGGAACAATTTAATTTGCTGATCGGGCGCATCAAAAGTGGTAATGCCCACTGTTACATCGGTACCGTTGATAAAACCATGGTTAATGGCTTCGGCAATGGTAGTAGACGAAGCATTTTCTATTTTGCCTGTAGGGTCAATCAACATACCTACAATGTGGATGTAATTGCTTTTCCAGGTAGGGTCCAGGATGAGGGTAAAGTTGTGGGTGTACACAGCTCCCTGGCTAACACTGGCCGGGAAAGAGTTCGGGAAACCATCAAAAGCAGGGCTGATTAAACGGGCCACATGGTCGTACTGCATTTGTGCTGCGGGTATAGGGTTGGGCGAAGTCTGCCAGTTGTGCCCGGCACCTACCAGGGCTATGTTTTGTGAAGTGGAGCTGTAATAATTGGCCTGGTTATAACCAGCAACTGTACCTTTAATACTGTCTTCGGCCAGGGCGCAGGCAATACGGAAATCGCCGGTAACAGCCTGCTGAAAGGTGGTGGTAACTGAAACTTTTAACTCGTGCGTACTGGCATTGTAAGTTGCACCGTTTACCAACAAGGCTTTAGGGGCCAGTATAATGCGTTGTAAAAAATCGGCTTCAATTCCTGTAGGATCAATTGCAGTCCCTCTGTCAACAAGTGCAGAAGGATAACCACTGATCAGGCCACCAATTGCAGCATCGTAATCATCATTTGTCATGGGGTCGCCGTTGTGAACAGCCAGGCCCTGGAAATAACCAGGGTATTTTTCCATATTGGCCAAAGCCACAGCCCCGCGGGGGCACCAGCCACACCAGGTACCAGTTCCTTCTTCGGCTATTACCATTTTACCAGCTGCCGGTTGAACAATATTCATTGTAATAGAAATTGAATCATCCGTATTGTCACCATCTCCCGCAGTTCCATTTACATTGGTAATTTTTGCCCAAATAGTATTGGCTCCGGCAACTAATGTTATTGGCGTGGTAGAGGCAAGATTGGCTGTGCCTAAGGAAGCAATGTTTACACCGGTAATATTCTGGGTAGTTTGTACCCCGTTGTTTCCAAAAACTATGTCGTAAGATGTTATTGCAGTGGTACCCAGGTTACGGAATTCAACTGTAGGCGTTCTTTGCTGACCAGCTACACCAAGTCCTGTTGTTAATCCTATAAGAGGCAGGCCTGCATTTACTGCGGGTAAGGTATAAGGTGTATGTGTATAAGAAACATCGTCTACCCAAAAACTTGAGCTGGCATCTACCGGGTAAATATCAATAGAAGCTATTTTGTAAACAGGGTTGTGGTAAACACCAACAGAAGTTCCGTTGACTGAAACATTCCATAAACTGCTGTTGAGGTTGGCATCTACTTTTAATTCGAACCAGGCATTTTGCGGGTAAGTTGCAGTAAGCATCGTTGTTCCGCTGTTCGAAAACACCAGGCTGCTGTCGGCGTTCATAAAACAGTCAATGGACCATTGCTGGCCGGTGGTGTTAGAGGCCTGAAAATTAAAATAGCCGTTTTTACCCACGCCTACATTAAACCAGGCGGTAAAAACAAACTGGCCGGTGTTGTGCGGCCCCTGAAAAGGAAGTACACAATCGGTGGGCCCGCCTGTAGCAGATGTGGAAGTAAAATAAATTGATTTGGTACCACTGTGTGCAGCGGTAGTTACGACGTTTACGTCTTCGGTTCCGCCATCGGCATTGCTCCAGGTGGTCCAGTTAGGCGATTGTGGCCCCAGGTAAGCTCCGGCATTATAGGCTTCAAAGTCATCTGAAAATGTTTGGGCCTGCATAAATTGATGGCTAAGCAGGCAGCTTAATGATAATAGTAGTGTTTTTTTCATTTTTGTGTTTTTAATAGAATGTGTTTAGGTGCTACAATAGTAATTTAAAGAAATCTAAATTAGTAAATAAAACTGTTCCAAATCTGAAATAAAGAAGGGCCTAATTTGGTTTATTATTTGGTTTCAGGCGGGGGATACCTATACCCTCCAATCGAATCAACATCTATCCATCCCAACTAATATCAACCAATATCAATAAATCTCAACCAATATCAATGAATATCTACGAACACCAAGTGTATAATTTAGTATTTTAGCGATGTATGAAATTACGCATAGGAGATAAAGTAAGATTTTTGAATGAAGAAGGGGGAGGCATTGTTGTGCGCCTGAAAGATAAAGATACCGCCTACATTGAAATAGAGAATGGTTTTGAAATTCCTTATTTAATAAAACTCCTGGTTCCCATCCATACCGAACTGGTGATTAATTCAGCAGGCGAAAACTTAGATCTTGAACCGGACAACGACATTGAGGAACGGGTGTTTTTTGTAGTGGAACCCGATCACGAATTGCCCATACTGGTGAGCGAATATTGTTTTTACATCTACAATTGCTCCTCTTACAACCTTCATTTTACTTATTCTTTAAAAGACGGCAATTTGTTTCAGGCCATTAAGCATGGGGAACTGGGGCAATTTCAGAAACTGCTGCTGAAAAAAATAAACAAAACTATGCTGAAGGAATACGCTTTTCACAAACTCGATATTCTATATTATAAAAACAGCCACTACCCTGCACAAATACCTACGGCTGAAATTGTGCAGCTGAATGAATACATTTTTAAAAAGAATAATTTTATCCGCCACCACGAATTCAAATTCCCGATTTTGGCTTTTCCGGTGAAGGAAAATTTTATGCGGGCCAATGAAATAAAATACAAGCTCACCGAATACGATGTTGAACGCCTGAAAAAAATAAAAGAATTTAAACCGGACGCCAAAAAATCCAAAGCGCACGGGGCTTCTTTATCGGTGAAGGAAAAAGAAGTGGACCTGCACATTGAAGAATTGGTGGATTCGTTTAAGGGCTGGGGCAATGCACAGATTATTCAATACCAGATCAAACATTTTCAAAAAGAACTGGATCACGCGATCAGCAATAGTTTTTATAAAATTGTTT
The DNA here is from genome assembly GCA_023251755.1 of Bacteroidota bacterium. Taxonomy (GTDB): domain Bacteria; phylum Bacteroidota; class Bacteroidia; order B-17B0; family Aurantibacillaceae; genus JAHEYF01. The sequence goes on along the minus strand of JAHEYF010000023.1, from coordinate 7,452 downwards.
TTATACACGGGGTGGGTAACGGGCGCCTGAAACAGGAAATTACAGCTATACTCAAAAATTACCCGGAATTAAGCTTCCAGGACGGCTCCTATAAAAAGTATGGTTTCGGGGCTACGGAGGTGATTATACATCAGAACAGAAAATAAAATCGTTCGATCGTTTAAAAGTTCATTTGTTCATCCGTTCGTTAACTATTAAACGAGTAAACAATTAAACGAAAGTTTTTTTCTCAATTTCCTTCCCGATCAATTTTTCTATCCTTAAAAACTTCTGCTGGTCCTGTTCGTTAATAAAAGTAATGGCGGCGCCTTTGGTGTTGGCCCTTGCAGTACGGCCAATGCGGTGGATGTAATCTTCGGCATCGCCGGGCACATCGTAATTAATTACCAGTTCAATGTCTTCAATGTCAATACCCCGCGACAGGATATCAGTAGCCACCAATATTTGTGTTTGTTTGTTTCTGAAACCGCGCAGCACTTCTTCCCGTTCTTTTTGTTCCAGGTCGGAGTGTATGGCTTTTACTTTTAAACCTGCGCTCAGTAATTCGCTGTACAAATCCTTTACCTTTTGTTTGGTTGAACTAAATACAAGTACACTGTTGTATTCTTTTTCTTTTAAGATGGATTTGATGAGTTTGTTTTTTTGCTGGTTGCTTACCTTGTAAGCGCTTTGAACTATACCGGCTGCTGGTTTTGAGATGGCAATGCTGATTTGTTCCGGATCAACCAGTAGCTTTTTTGCAAGCTTAACAATTGATTGAGGCATAGTAGCCGAAAACAACAGTGTTTGTTTTTTTTTAGGCAGGTAGGTGATGATCTTGGTGATGTCGTCTACAAAACCCATGTCCAACATTTTATCGGCCTCGTCTAATATTAAATGTTCCAGCTGATCAAACTTCACATAACCCATATTCAGGTGCGACATTAACCTGCCCGGGGTTGCAATAATAATATTGGCGCCCTGGGTAAGTGCACGTTTTTCGTTTTCGAAAGATATACCTGTTCCGCCACCAAAAATGGCCAGCGAACTGGTGGAAGTAAAATACGAAAAACCCTGCAAGGCCTGGTCTATTTGTATGGCCAGCTCGCGGGTAGGAACAATAACCAGGGTATTGGTATGGTCGCTGGGTTTTTTGGCTAATTTATTTAATACGGGCAATAAAAAAGCAGCCGTTTTACCGGTGCCTGTTTGTGCAACAGCAATTAAATCTTTGTTGTTTAAAATAATGGGAATAGCTTGTTCCTGTACAGGAGTTGGGTTTTCAAACCGCATTGAGTCCAGTCCTTCCTGTAAGGCCGGCTCAAAATTAAAATCAATGAATTTCAACGAATATATTTTTAATGAAAGGCTAAGATACCGGTTTTTTATCAATAATAGTAGCAGGAGCTTGGTATTGAGTACAATGGATTGTTGTGTGGGCCACCGCACCCTCACCCCTGGCCCCTCTCCTGCGGGAGAGGGGAACTCCTCCGAATGACGAAGGGGGTAAAATCAATTAAGTCTTACTTTCCAGTTTAGGCCAGCGCCAGGCATACCATACGATGAACGAAGTAAGCACACTTTCTATCAGTGCCAAAAACACCGAAAAAGCCCACCAGGGGGCCATTGAAGTAAGGGCGATCAATACCATAATAGCCGTATATAGTACCCCGAAAATTATATTTAAGTACCTGTTTGTTTTGGGTTTGAGCGCTACCGATAAAAAAATCATTAAAGCCGGAACAGCCATGAGTAGCGATGCTGCAAATAATTTTAGCGGGCTGTCAAGCAGCGTTTCACCCTTTATAAATCCTTCGAGTTGCCCGGGCACATAAAAAGCAAAATAGTCGCCGTATATATAACAAAACATAACAGATGCCCACAAGGCTGCAAGTTTAAGTTTAAGGTTTACTTTAAAATCTTCTAAATTACCAGTGTTTGTCATGTTGTTTGGTTGTTTTTTATTCCTATGATTAAAAGCCACAGGCAAATTCCGATTTCACCAGGGCTGCCGGGCAGCGTGATGAAGGAAGCTGATTATCACGGTTATGACGGATGAGCTCTTGGAATAGTTACAGGTGTACCGGTAATTTACCGCTGCCTTTTTGATTCGTAACTTTTCGGTTTTATTCGGTGGATATCAGTTGCTGTTTTCACTTAATTTGTAACATATCAAAACCTTTACACCATGAGAACAGAACAATTACTCCAGCCAAATGCCCATCACAACAAGGTATATCCTTTAATAGTAGCCATTATAGCTTACCTTGCATTTTTTACTTTTACAAAAATAAATGCACAGAATATTTCAACCTCCCCCCAGAATAAAAATTTCCTGATTGAAAGGGGAACAGGAATGGCCTGTTGCAGTTGCCCGGGCATAACTGTAAAATGCGACAACGTTATCAATGCTTACCCTGCCGGGAAAGGGGTTCTGTTGGAATACCATTTCGGGCCGGATGCAAAACCACAAAGCGGACAATTAAATGTTGATTACAGGACTGTTTACGGGGATTCAATATTGAGCTGGCCTTTTTACCTGAATATGATGGTAAACAGACGCGACAGAGGGGCTCCGTATGGTTCGACTTATATTTTTGGGTCTACCGATCAGGTTACACCCGAAGCCGCAGCAGTGGCCGCACAGGTTGCCCCGGTGAACTTAGCTATGACAACAAGTTATAATGCTACAACCCGCGTAATAACAGTTAACGCTAAAGCCTATTACACTTCCAACAGCGCCACCACCAATAATTACCTGCAAATAGCAATAACAGAAGACTCCTTGATTTCACCACAATGCGTAAGCAGTGGCTGGAATTACACCTTCCCGCACATGAATGTGTTCAGGGCCAATATGAATGGTTTTTCGGGTGATCTTATTACCACCACCGCAGCCGGAACAATGGTAACAAAAACATATACCTTTACTCTGCCCACCAAATTTGGAACAGGCCCGGCTTCAGGTCAAACCACCTGCAATCCCTCACATTGCAAAGTAACGATGTACATGACTGAAACACCCAATGCTTCCGGTGCCCAGTCGCAATTTGGAAAAATAATCAATGTCATCCGCGCCCCTTTAGGTTCTTCGGCAACCACCGGTATCGAAGAAAGTTATCCGGCAACAGATGTGAAAATTTTCCCGAATCCGTCAACAGGTTTATTTCACCTGCTTACAAGTGGTTCGGGCAATTATTCTTACGAAGTAATGGACCTGCTTGGTAAAAATGTGTACGCCGGAAAAAACAGTGGTACAAATGAAACAATCATCGATTTGTCCCAGCTTCAAAAAGGAATGTACAACATACGTGTTACTTCCGACAATGGGGTGTCCATGCACAAAGTATTACTGGCTGATTAGGGTTAAGTTAGAAAGTGAGAGAGTGAGAATGTAAGAAAGTAAGAGGAAATTGGTTACAATTAGATTCTTAACGACTTTGCGGGAAATTAAATTAATAAGTATTAAAACCCCAAAAGGTTTACGCAGGCACACTTTGAATTTTGAATATTAAATTTTGAACCGATTAGTAATTTTGTTTGTTTGTGTATAAAGGTGAATGAAGGAGCCGCTTTTTAGCGGCTCTTTTTTATTGCAATTCTGTAATACCTGAAAAATATTGCGGCTTTTAGCCGAATCCCCCTTACCTTTGCCGGATGAATTTATTATCGGTTGAGAACATCTCGAAGAGTTTCGGAGATAAAGTATTGTTTGAGAACATTAGTTTTGGAATTAATTTTAATGAAAAGGTAGCCCTGATTGCCAAAAATGGCGCAGGAAAATCAACCCTCATCAGCATATTAAAAGGAAAAGAAATTTCGGATACTGGCAGAATCGCATTCCGCAAAGACATCAGCATCGCATTTTTAGACCAGGAACCTGTTTTTGATGAAAGCAAAACAGTGATGGATGTTTTGCTGAACGCAGACAACCGTTTAACCAAAGCCATCAAAAATTACGAGGAATTATTAGAAACCTCACAACACGACCACAGCAACACCGTTTTGGAAAAGCTGGACCTGGCTATGCAGGAAATGAACGAACTCAATGCCTGGGATTATGAAAACAAGGTAAAAGAAATTTTATTTAAGTTAAGTGTTACCCACCTCGAACAGCAGATCAGCACCCTGAGTGGCGGACAAAAAAAAAGGGTGGCCCTGGCCGAGGTACTGATCAATGAACCGAACCTGCTGGTGATGGATGAGCCCACCAACCACTTAGACGTACAAATGATAGAATGGCTTGAAGACTATTTGTACAGCCGCGAAATAAGTTTGCTTTTAGTTACCCACGACCGGTATTTTTTGGATGAAGTCTGCGATTCAATTATTGAAATAGACAACCACCAGTTATACACGTACAAGGGAAATTTTAGTTATTACCTCGAGAAAAAGGCCGAACGTATACAGGCCGAATCCAGTGAAATAGACAAAGCCCGCAACACTTACCGCAAAGAATTAGAGTGGATGCGCCGTATGCCCAAAGCACGCGGAACAAAAGCCAAATCACGCATCACTTCGTTTTATGAAGTGGAAGAAAAAGCCAAACAAAAAAGACAGGAACAAAAAATTGAGATGCAGGTGAAGATGAGCCGTCTCGGTGGAAAAATCCTGGAACTGATAAAAATAAGCAAGGCTTACGGCGAAAAGAAATTAATCGAACAGTTTACCTATACCTTTAAAGGAGGAGAAAAAATAGGAATAGTGGGGAAAAACGGCTCCGGAAAAAGTACTTTATTAAACATTATAATGGGGCTTGAACCCTATGATAGTGGTAAAATGCAGACCGGCGAAACAGTGGTGTTTGGTTATTATTCACAACAAGGTATACAGTTAAAAGAAGACAAACGTATTATTGAAGTAATAAAAGACATTGGTGAATTTATTCCATTGGCCAACGGAACAAAGTTGGGTGCTTCGCAATTGCTCACCCGTTTTAATTTCCCGCCCGATGTACAATACAGTTATGTTTCGCGCTTAAGCGGAGGTGAACGACGCAGGCTGTATTTGCTGACTGTGCTGATGAAGAACCCGAACTTTTTAATATTGGATGAGCCTACCAACGACCTTGATATATTGACCCTGCAAACATTAGAAGACTTTTTAGTGGAGTTTTCGGGTTGCGTACTCATTGTTTCGCACGACAGGTATTTTATGGATAAATTATCCGATCACGTTTTTGCTTTTGAAGGCAATGGTGAAATTAAAGATTTTCCCGGCAATTACAGCGAATACCGTATATGGAAGGACGAGCAAAAAACAACAGAGGTGCAAACTGAAAAAGAAAGCGCTAAAAAAACAAACGAAATCTCCACTCCAAAAAGCACAGCGAACACCACTGTAAAAGACAATGCAGAAAAGAAAAGACTTTCGTTTAAAGAACAGCGTGAGCTGGAATTATTAGAACAGGACATCGCTCAATTGGAAAATAAAAAAACTGAGCTCGAACAAAAAATGCTGACTCTTACCGATCACACCGAACTCCAGCAATTAAGCGAACAATTGGGTAAAACCATCGAAGCGATTGATGGTAAAAGTAGCCGCTGGCTTGAACTACAGGAATTAGCTGATTAGCTGATGTGATGATTAGCTGATGGGGGTGTAGGTGGAATAAAACCTTTCAGGCTCACTTACCTGTCTCTCCTATCAGCTAATTATAATGCCAATCTGGTGGTTTCACTTACCCATCAGCTAATTAGCTAATCATCACATCAGCTAATCATCACATCCCCCCCTCTTCCCCTTCAGATTTATTATTCTTCCGTTTAAACAAAGAAGTGTCGTACTTTCCAAAACGATAACTAAAATTCAACCTGAAAAACTGCTGGTTGTTATACCTGTAGGAATTTTGCACAAAATAATCGGTTGCAGAATAGGAATTGAACACCCTCATTTTAAATACGTCGGAAACACTAAAGGTAATGGTAGCCGCTTTGTTTTTTAAGAAATCATACTTTATAGCCATGTCTACCGAATACCTGGGCCTTATATAACCCTGCACTGTAGACGATGGAGGGCCGCCGCCCATGCCACCCATACCGCCGCCTCCACCGCCAAACCCACCACCACCTCCACGTCCACCACCGCCCATTGGCATAATGGATTTAGCCTGGTAATCGCCTGACAATTGATAACTAAAGTTTTTGGGAAGTTTAAAATTCATATTTAGTTTGGCAAACCAGGTAAACAACTGGTTGGAAAGATTGCTCTGCAAATTTGTTCCGTTAATAACAACGTTGTACATATTCACATTTGAGGTGATATCCAACCACGATTTCACTGTATTTTTTGAAGTGATTTCCAGTCCATAAGAATAACTCCCGTTAGCATTGGCATAAGTATTCATTACAACATTTTTATGCAATACAGGGTTGTATTCAAACACCTGAAAGCCTGTGATGAGCCCCGCTGTATTTTTAAAATAAGCGCTGGCAATAAAATTATTGGACCGGTTAAAAGTATGCTGGTAATTGAACTCAATTGAATTGGTAAACTCCGGCCTTAAATCAGGATTGCCTCTTTTCAGGTTTAATGAATCTGAATAGTCTATATATGGAATCATCTGAAAAAAATTAGGACGGTTGATTCTTCTTGAATAACTCAACTGCACATCGTTTTTTTCGTTAAAAGCGTAAGAAAGAAAAACACTGGGGAATAAACTCGCCGGGTACTGGTTGTGAAAGGATGAATTGGTCGTCATTATTTTTCCTTTGTAATCCGAGCTTTCCAAGCGCAAACCTGTTTGATACCCTAATTTTTGTAGTCTTCCGCTATACGATGCATAAACAGCGTACACCTGGTTGGTGAAGGTGTAATTGCTGGTTAAAGCGGGAACCACTTCGTAATTCTGTGAAGCATCGCTATAGGTTGAATTCTGATTGGTACTGGTGTAATTTTGTACAGATACCCTGGCTCCCGCTTCAATTTTAGATGTTTCGGTAAGTGGGTTCACATAATCGCCCTGCATGGTTAAAAAACCACTGCTGCCGGTTCCGTTTTGATGTTGCAGTATTTTGTTGCCATAAGCAGTGTTGGAATTGTTGTAGTTTTGTGTTTCAAAAGAGCCCAGGCTGGTATTTTTACTGCTTTGATAATTTACGTCCGCAGTAAACTCTTTGCCTTGTTTAGGAAAAAGATGTTTGTACAAGACAGCAGAAGCAAGGTTAACATTCGCCCTTCCCGAATTTGAAATTCTGTTGTAGGACCCGCGGCTGGTAGCAACCGAAAATAAAGAATCGGTAGCGGTGTTCAAATCATCAAATGCGTCAAAATGCCCTTCATTGTATGACTGTGAGAAGGTCAGTGTATTCCGGTTGTTCATAAAATAATCGAAACCACCTTTTATCATTCCAAAATACCCAAGCGAGGCCGACGAATCTGTTTGGAAAACTGTAGTAGGAGGGTGGCCGATCAAGTTGTTTCTTTTTGTCTCGCCATAGCCGATAGATTTACGTTGGTTCAGGTTGGAGTTGA
>JAHEYF010000114.1 GCA_023251755.1 Bacteroidota bacterium | reverse complement strand
ATTAACATTAAATAGCTATGTTTGCACCCCTAAATTCGAATAGTTAGCTTGTAACTGTTTGTTTTTTAATATGTAATCAAAATATATACTATGAACGAAAAAGTAATTTATTTAGTACCCTTATTGGGGATTTTAGGACTGATTGTAATGGCCGTAAAATCGGCCTGGGTGAGTAAGCAGGATGCGGGCGATAAGAACATGCAGGAACTTGCAGGTTACATTGCCGACGGAGCCATGGCTTTTTTGAAAGCGGAATGGAAAGTGCTCAGTATTTTTGTTGTTTTTGCAGCCGCCTTGCTGGCATATTCAGGAACAATACACGAGGTAAATGGTAAACCCATTCATTCGAGTTGGATCATCTCAATTGCCTTTATAATTGGAGCCGTGTTTTCTGCCACCGCAGGTTATATTGGAATGAAAGTAGCTACAAAAGCGAATGTTCGTACTACACAGGCTGCACGTACCAGTCTGGCCCAGGCTTTAAAAGTATCGTTTACAGGTGGAACGGTGATGGGCCTTGGTGTTGCCGGTTTAGCCGTATTGGGTTTAGGTGGTTTATTTATTGCTTTCTTAAGCATTTTCAGTGGATTAGGGGCAGATACCATAAAAACGTCCATAGAAGTATTAACAGGCTTTTCATTAGGGGCCGAATCAATTGCTTTGTTTGCCCGTGTAGGTGGTGGTATTTACACCAAAGCCGCCGACGTTGGAGCCGATTTAGTGGGAAAAGTTGAAGCCGGTATTCCTGAAGACGACGTTCGTAACCCTGCTACCATTGCCGATAACGTAGGTGATAACGTAGGAGATGTGGCCGGTATGGGCGCCGATTTATTTGGTTCTTATGTAGCAACTATATTGGCTACAATGGTATTGGGACAAGAAATAGTCTTAACAGATAGTTTCGGAGGGATGTCGCCCATCTTATTACCCATGGTAATTTGTGGTTTGGGTATCGTATTCTCTATTGTAGGTACCTGGTTTGTGCGCATTAAAGATGAAAAATCAAATGTGCAGAATGCATTGAACCTGGGTAATTGGGCTTCGATGTTATTAACTGTAATCGCTTCTTATTTTATTGTTATGTGGATGTTGCCTGATGGTGAAATCAACCTGCGTACAACAACCTTTACTAAAATGGGTGTTTTTATGGCCATTGTTGTAGGAACTGTTGTAGGTGCAATTATGAGTATTGTTACCGAATATTATACAGCCATGGGTAAAGGCCCTGTATTGTCGATTATTCAACAATCTTCTACAGGTCACGCTACCAATATTATTGGTGGTTTATCGGTGGGGATGAAATCAACCGTTATTCCAATTTTAACATTAGCCGGTGGTATCATGGGATCGTATTATTTTGCAGGTTTATACGGTGTGGCCATTGCCGCCGCAGGTATGATGGCCACAACAGCCATGCAATTAGCCATTGATGCTTTCGGGCCAATTGCCGATAATGCAGGTGGTATTGCTGAGATGAGCCAATTGCCTCCTGAAGTACGTGAGCGTACCGATAACTTAGATGCTGTTGGTAACACCACTGCTGCAACCGGAAAAGGTTTTGCCATTGCTTCTGCTGCCTTAACTTCATTAGCACTGTTTGCAGCCTTTGTAGGAATTGCAGGCATCGATGCAATTGATATTTACAAAGCACCTGTATTGGCAGGTTTATTTGTTGGAGGGATGATTCCGTTTATTTTCTCAGCCCTTTGTATTCAGGCAGTGGGTAAAGCCGCAATGGACATGGTGCAGGAAGTTCGCCGCCAGTTCCGCGAAATTCCGGGTATCATGGAATACAAAGCCAAACCTGAATATGAAAAATGTGTGGCTATTTCTACCAAAGCTTCTATCCGCGAAATGATGATGCCGGGGGCAATTGCTTTAATTACTCCGGTAATTGTTGGTTTTACTTTCGGCCCCGAAGTATTGGGCGGCCTGTTAGCAGGTGTTACAGTATCGGGTGTATTAATGGGTATTTTCCAAAGCAACGCCGGTGGTGCATGGGACAATGCAAAAAAATCATTTGAAAAAGGAGTGAACATCAACGGAGAAATGTTCTATAAGAAATCAGAACCACACAAAGCTTCTGTAACCGGAGACACTGTTGGTGATCCGTTTAAAGATACTTCAGGCCCGTCCATGAACATCCTCATTAAATTAATGAGTATCGTATCATTAGTGATTGCTCCTTATATCGCTGTTAACTCAACTGAAGGCGGTGAGTGTTGTAAAAAAATGATGACTGAAGAAGTGATCAAATGCAACATCAACGGACACGAATACACCTGCTCCAGCAAAGAACAATGCGACAGTATCATGAACGCCAATGTAAAAGATGTGAATGAATTGTTGGGCGAATACAAAGTAGACGGGGCACACAGCTCGGTGAACTTCGGTATCAAACACATTATCAGCGATACCAAAGGTACCATTAACATCGACAGCGGTTATGTTAACCTTCAAAATGCAGCTGGACCTAAAGTATTTATACAAATGGACATGATGAGTCTGAATACTCAAAACAGCTACCGCGATGGCCACCTGAAAGATAAGCCTGATTTTTTTGACGTGGCTAAATTTAAAAAAGCTACGTTCGAAGCTGTTGAAATTATCAGAAACACGGAACCCGATGAGTATGCTTACACGGCAAAAGGGAAATTAACCATTAAAGGAATCAGCAAGGATATTGAACTGAAATTCAATTACGCGGGTACAGCCGAACAGGAGTGGGAAGGTAAAAAAACAAATGTTGCCGGTTTTGAAGGCGAAACAGTAATCAACCGCAGGGATTTTGGTGTTGGAGGCGACGGTATTTCTGATGAAGTATCAATAGAAATTACACTGGAAGCCGGGCAACCTAAAAAATAAGACAAGCTATTTAGATAAACAGAAGGGCTCCTCAACAGGGCCCTTTGTTTTTTAATACCTTCGTATATTAGATGCCACGAATGCACGAATAAAAAGAAATAATTGACCATGGAGAATAAAGAAGAAAATTTAATATTTGGTATACGGGCTGTAATAGAAGCTATACGTGCAGGCAAGGAAATTGACAAAATACTTTTGCAAAAAGGGCTTAGCAACGAGTTGTTCAGCGAATTACGAAAAGAATTAGCCGGTACCGAAATCCCTTACCAGTTTGTTCCCATCGAAAAAATAAAACGGGTAAGTACCAAAAATCACCAGGGGGTTATTGCTTATTTGTGTAACATTAGTTATTACAAAACAGAAGAATTACTCAGTACCATATTCGAAAAAGGAAAAGTGCCACTGGTACTTTTGCTTGACCGTGTTACCGATGTGCGGAACTTTGGTGCCATTGCCCGGAGTGCGGAATGTGCCGGTGTTGATATGATTATTATTCCTTCGCGCGGGGCTGCGCAAATAAATGCCGATGCCATAAAAACCAGTGCCGGGGCCTTGCACAGGATTCCGGTTTGCCGCGAAGACAATTTAAAAGACACTATTGAGTTTTTAAAAGAAAGCGGTTTGCAAATAATCGGTTGTCACGAAAAAACGGACAAGTTGATTTACGATATGGATTTTAAATTGCCTACCACTATCATTATGGGCTCCGAAGAAAATGGCATTTCGGGTGAGTACCTGAAGCGTTGTAATGGAACTGCTAAAATTCCTATGCCTGGTGATATTTCCTCTCTTAATGTTTCGGTAGCCTCAGGCATTGTATTGTTTGAAGCGGTGAAACAGCGAATGAGGATCTGATTGATTTGAGAATTTGAAGATTTGAAAATGAACCGGATCAATTGTACTGAACCATCCATTTTCAAATCTTCAAATCAACACATCCTCAAATTAGATTTTCGGCGTATAATCCATGTTGTAAAATATAAAGGAGAATATATCCGCTGTTTCTTCAATTACTTTTGAAATAGGTTTACCGGCTCCGTGCCCTGCTTTGCTTTCAATGCGAATCAACGTAGGGTTGGTGCCTTTGTTTTTTTCCTGCAGGGTAGCTGCAAATTTAAATGAGTGGGCCGGTACCACACGGTCGTCGTGATCGGCTGTGGTGATCATGGTTGCCGGATAATCCACGCCCTGTTTTACATTGTGCAAAGGCGAATATTTGTGCAGGTAATTAAAATACTTTGCACTGTCGCTCGATCCGTATTCAACTACCCAGCCCCAGCCAACGGTAAATTTATGAAAGCGCAGCATGTCTAATACACCCACCTGCGGTATACATACTTTATACAGGTCGGGGCGTTGCGTCATACAGGCGCCAATTAACAAGCCACCGTTGGAGCCACCTTGTATGGCCAGCCTTTCAGATGAAGTGTATTTTTCTTTAATCAGGTATTCGGCTGCGGCAATAAAATCGTCGAATACATTTTGTTTGTTCAGCAGCATTCCTGATTTGTGCCATTTTTCTCCGTATTCGTTTCCGCCACGTATGTTAGCCAATGCATATACTCCGCCTGCTTCTAAAAACCCAATGCGGGTTGGACTAAAGCCCGGGCTAATAGAAATATTAAATCCGCCGTAAGCATACAACAAAGTAGGGTTGTTGCCGTTTAATTCAACTCCTTTTTTCGCCACAATAAACATAGGCACCTTTGTACCATCTTTACTGGTGAAAAATACCTGTTTGGTTTCATAATCATCTACATTAAACTTTACTTCTGTTTTTTTCCATACGCTTGATTTTCCACTGGCAATATCGTATTTAAAAATAGTGGGGGGATAAGTGAATGAAGTATAGGTGTAAAAGAAAGCCTTGTCTTCTACCTCTCCTCCAAAGCCGTTGGCATCACCTATTCCGGGGAGTTCAATTTCATGTTCCATTTTTCCGTCCAGGCTGTATTGATAAGCATGGGTCGAAACATCTTTCATATAAGTAATAAATAATTTCCCTCCGCCTGTTGATGCATTGTCCATTAACTCAGCTGTTTCAGCAACAATGTCCTTCCAGTTTTCTTTGGCGGGATTTTTTGGATCAACCAATATAATGCGTTGGTTGGCTGCTCCATCGTTTGTTTTTACCAATAGTTTATCGCCTACATTGTTTAATACAGTGTAGTCGGAATCAAAACCTTTAAACAAAATCGAAAAATCTTTCTGACCTGAGCTCAGATCTTTGCAGAACATGCCTGTTCCCGATGTTCCCACAGAAGTATAAATCAACAGAAAACGCTCGTCTTCGGTAAGTTGTGCATTGATGTACAATTGCGGGCTTTTTTTATCCTCAAACACCAGCACATCTTTAGCCTGTGCATCACCAATTTTATGGTAAAATACTTTTTGGAATTTATTGGCGTTCGAAAATTCTTTTCCCTTTTCAGGCGCATCGTAACGGCTGTAATAAAAACCATCGCCTTTCCAGGCTGCCCCGCTGAATTTAACCCACTCTAATTTATCACTCAGTTCTTTGTGTGTAGCTACTTCCATCACATGAATGTTTGACCAGTCGCTGCCCGACTGGCTAATGGAATAAGCCACGTATTTTTTATCTTTCGAAAAACCAATTAAACTAACCGCTGCTGTTCCATCGGTAGACATTTTATTGGGGTCTAAAAAAACTTCCGGTGTTCCGTTTTCTCCTTTTTGATACCAGATCACACTTTGATTTTGTAAGCCGTCGTTTTTATTAAAAAAGAAATATTCACCGGCTTTAAAGGGCGAAGAATATTTAGGATAATTGCACAACTCTGTTAACCTTTTTTTAATCTGCTCGCGAAAAGGGATTTTTGATAAATAATCCCCGGTTGTTTTTCTTTGTCCTTCCACCCATGTTTTTACATTGGCGGCGGTATCAAACTCTAACCAACGGTAAGGGTCTTCAACTTTGGTTCCAAAGTAATCGTCGGCCTGGCTTACTTTATCAGTAACAGGGTAGGTGATTTTTTCCTTAGGGGCTGCTTTTTCTTCAGGCTTGTTGCTACAGGAAGAAAACAAGATTAGACCAAGTGAAACAGGTATGAGCAGTATTTTTTGCATGATTTGATTTTTTTTGGTGTAAACCTACATATTTTCTACAATAATACCACTGTTTTGCATCGGCCTGTTGAAACTTTGTTGAACTGCTAATTCGTAATTATAAAAGGAAAATATGGGAGAGGAACGGAAGGAAAAGCAATTTCTAAAATTGAGGTATCTTTGTAAACAGTTCGTTTGTTTATTCGTTTACCCGTTCAATAGTTGACGAACTACTAAACGAATAAACAAAAGAACTATTTAACTTCAATTATGCGAATCTTACTTACAACGCTTAATGCAAAATATATACACGTCAACTTAGCTATTCGGCTGTTGTATGATTTAAACAAAGACCATGAAGGAATTGAGTGGAAGGAATTTACTATTAAGGAACCCCGGGACGGTATAGCTGAACATTGTGCCGGCTTTGATGTGGTAGCCTTTAGCTGTTACATCTGGAACATTACCCAGACCCTTGAAGTAGCCAAAAAAATAAAAGTCTTAAATCCCAACACTAAAATTTTATTGGGTGGGCCCGAAGTGAGTTACGACTGGAAAGACGTAATTGCCCTGGAGGAAATTGATTATATTATTGTAGGCGAAGGAGAGATTCCGTTTCAGGAGTTTTTGCAAAGCTATCCCAATGTTTCAGAAGTAACCAATTTAGTAAGTAAAAAAGGGGAGGAGCTTGTTTACTTTCCCAAAGCGGCCACATTTAATGTAGAAAATTACCTGCATGTAATGCCATACATACATGATAAGCCCGACGATTTATACAACCGTGTATTGTACATCGAAACATCCAGGGGCTGCCCTTATAAATGTGAATTTTGTTTAGCGAGTCTTGATAACAAGGTGAGGTATTTACCCGACCCAAGTATTAAGGCCACTCTTTTATACCTGATGCAGCACGGGCGGGTCATCAAATTTTTAGACCGCACTTTTAATATGAAGCGGGATTTTACCATCGATATTTTTAAATTTATTTTAGCACACCACCGCCCCGAAAATGTTTTTCAGTTCGAAATTACAGCTGATATTCTTCATCCTGATATTGTAAAGTTTATTCATGAGTACGTCCCTAAAGGTTTGTTCCGTTTTGAAATAGGCATACAAACGGTTAACCAAAAAGCCAACCTGGAAGTAAGCCGCAAACAAAATTTCGAAAAAACAAAAGGTATCATTCAATCCCTGTCGCATAAAATTGAAATGCACCTCGACTTAATTGTGGGCCTGCCTTTAGATTATTGGGAAGACATCCGCTATAGTTTTGAAGAAGTGTTTAAGCTCTTTCCACCCGAGTTGCAATTGGGCTTTTTAAAGTTTTTAAAAGGCACGCCTGTTCGTTACAAATACGAGCAGCACAATTATGTATTCGATCCTAAGCCGCCTTATCAGATTATTGAAAGTAAATATTTATCCAAAGAACAACTCAGGCAGATAGAACTGGTGGAGCATGCACTTGAGATATACTGGAACAAAAAACGAACAGTGAACACGCTCAAATACATTACTGCCCGCTACAGTATTTTTGATTTTTTATTAGGGCTGGGAACTTTTTTTGCTGAGCGCAAGGAGTTTCACAAATATACGTTAAACGATGTGTACGAGATTATTGATGCCTATACCCAACAACAGTATGCAGGTGATGCAGCGATGAAACAATTAATTGCAGCCGATTATTATTTACAGCATAAATTAAAACCAAAAGCTTTAATTATTGAGGAAGTACCCCGCGCCGAAAAAAGTAAATTGGTTGAAAGCTTAAAATTAAACCACCACAAATACCGTCACATCATTATCCCTTTAAGTATTGATTTCAGGGCATTTGAACAGGAACAGCAAATAGTGCAGGTTCCTTTTAACCTTGTGATACAGTATAGCGGAGTGAGCAAACCCGAAGTGATTTACGATACAGGGATGCACGAAGCAGTTTTTAACCACTAAGACACGGAGGGCGCAAATGTGTAAAGATTTTCAACACAGAGATCACAGAAGAAACAGAATTGCACAGAGGCTACACCGTAGCGCCAGCCAAACTAATAACAATAATAGATATAGGCCCAGTTGCCCCAGGAGTTTTGCTCCGTAATTATGTATGCACTGCTATTGAGTGTATAGCTAATCGTTTGCGGACTGCCCCCGATACTGCTTTCGGTCAGGGTCCGGTTCTTACTCTTCTTTCCCTTGTTCGAAAACGGGCTTAAAAAAACACCGTCCGGGCTTTGCACCTGGCCACTGGTGTTTAAATCGTTTCCAAAGGTATAGGTATTGTCATTGGTTTGAACACTGGTTCCGCTTGTGCTTACTGAATGGATCTTCCTTAATACATGTGTTACGTTTTCGTTTTGCACGGTAAAATAAGTGGTGTCGTAATAAATGGTTTCTTTTCCCGAAACAATTTCCACGGTTCTTTTTTTGTGAATTTCTTTCAGCAAATACTTAGCCGCATCGTATTGATAGGTGGCCGTGTCCCACATATTGCGGGCCACCGGGTTGCTGCCGTACAAGGTGTCAATGCCCTGCGAAGTACCGGTTTCAATATACTGGTCGCTGTTCAGGTATTCAAGCGTAGTTGTCAGCAATACATTGTTGCTGTTGTACTCTTTTGTGGTGATGGTAGCACCTGTATATGTAATTTGCGAATGGTTTCCAATAAACCCGTTGTTAAACGCAGCAACCCTATTGTTTGCATCAAACTCAAAACTTAAAAAGGGTACGCTGTCCAGCGTCATGGTTTTTACCAGGCACATTCCGGCTGCCGGGCTTGGAGTGGGATCAGGAGTGGTAGTGTCCTTCTTTTTACAGGATTGTAATGCACTTAACAGCGCATATAAACCAAGGCAAAAAAATAGTTTTTTCATACCCTAATTTATGATTTTTATTTCAATTTTTTGTTTGTGGGGGCTTAATTTTTGAACGCCGTGTAGTAAGGAAAATACAAGGTACAAACCCATGCAGCATTTTCATTCATTTATTTTTTTGCCAGCCCGCTTTTAAAAATCAGGTTGTACATTAAATAACAAAACGAACCTGTTAAAACTGTTGCTACAATGTCCCAAAAATCGATAGGTTTGCCTAATAAGGGATGGGCCAGTTCAAACACCACAAGGCTAAAAGTACCAAGTTGAATCAGGTAATTGCCTTTTATAGTTTCATTGGAAAGAAGGGCGGTAAAAAAAAACAGGGTAGCTATGGTGCCAAGCGAGTTGCCCAGGGTATCGGCAATATGAAAGTCGTTTATTTTATGGGCATAAATATAAGGCCGGTAAATTGGCCGGCCAATAAATTCATAGATAAGTAAAGCCGAAATGCCAATTGCGAAGTTGGTTGTTTTGTACTTAGTCAGTTTCCAGTTGTACAGTTCAGCCTTAAAATCGTTTAGTGTCATTTTGTTTTAGCTTAAGGCATAGTTGGGCGGCCTTCAGCCGGATTAAATTGTCTGGCAATTATTTTTCTTTCTTAAAAAGGACGAATTAATCTGATAAGACGGGAACGGAAATTTTCAGAAACGAGCTACTTAAAAGTTCAGGCCAAAAGACAGAGAATTTTGCAGGTAAATGTCTTTTCTTTTTTCCATTTTTATATCGTCTTCGTCATCTGCCTCGTTTACCAAAGCATTTGTATAATATACTTTTTTTGTAACAAAACAGCCCATTCCTAAATTGTATGCAATATTAAACCGTTCAGTTAAATTATATTTTATACCTGTACCACAATTGATTGTAAAATGATTACCAACATTCACACATTGCCTTTTCATATTATCGGATAAGCGGTTTATTCCCATACCAACATAAATATAGGGAGCGAATTTTGAATCTTCTTTAAGTAAAATACCATTTGCCAGCTTATACCTGATTGCAATATTTCCTGAAATCATCTGCGACCTTAATTCGCCCATCCCTAATCTGTCTGTACAACCGGGGCATCTTTGCTCAAGGGAAACTACTCTGTTCGCATCAGCATCTGTCTGACAATATCCAAAATGACCAATTGAAGCACCGAGGTTAAAATCGAAGGACTTGTTTAAATATACACCCAGGTCTGTGCTTACACCTCCAAAACAAGTGGTGTTAAATTTGAAAAAGCTATTGCCTAAATTGCCATTGTAATGTTGAATAAAACCACCGGCTGTGATTCCAAATTTGTTGCTTTTGGTTTGCCCGATTGCAGCAATGGTGCATAAAAATAATGCGAAGGTCAATAAATGATTTTTCATGTTTTTGTTTTTATACAGGGTTGTTGTTTTATTGATATTGCGCAAAGATAAAAATTATTGTGTTATTCTTTTCCGGTTTTTTGCATTTGTATAGTGTGCCCTGTTTTAAGGCATAGGGCTGTGTTAATTTGTTAAGTGCAGGGCCGGCGCACCCTCACCTAGTATTGCGCATCTTCTAATTTCAGACGATCTTCATTCGGAGGGGTTCCCCTCTCCAGTTGGAGAGGGGCCAGGGGTGAGGGTGCGTTAGCCCCTTACACATCTGCCAGTATTGTTATTACAAATTGGCCAAAACCGGAATTTGTTTATAGAACCAGGTGTAAAATTTCATGTTTTTAGTTTCATAATAGGGTTCATAAATGAAGCCAGAAGGCCTTGTGCCCGACTGCTTTTTTTCTTGTTTTGAACAGAGGTAGAAAAAGGGGTAGGTATTTTGTTTGAGCTTAAAAAGACGTACTTCTGCGGATTTAACTTTTCGGGTTTTGCCTTTCGCATAATGAGGGTCGGGTACATCCCATCTTTCGTCCCATTGCCCGTAATAGTAATACTCATCTGTTAAGCGGTAAGTTAGTGTGCTGTCTGTTAAACTATACGTACCCCAAAAATAACTTATTGTGTCCGCTTCTTCGTCGATCGCATTAAAAATAATATTGCCCTTTTGTGTAAGGTAAATAGCACCGCATGAATCACTTCCTGCAGCACCATTATAAAGAAAAAGCTGATTGATGAAGGGAAGCGTTTTTGCTGTTGTATTGTTAGGGTCGGAATTGCTTTTGTCCCCACAGGAGGCCAATATAAGTAACAGGGCAGAAATAAGTAAGCTTGCTTTTTTCATCTGATGGTTTTAGAGTATTAAAACTATTTAATTTTTTTGTTGCTCAAAGAAGAGCTTTGTTAAAAAATGTTTATTTCCTGAAGATGCCTGCGCCAGTGGGGGTACACAGGGCCACCACACCCTCACCCCTGGCCCCTCTCCAACTGGAGAGGGGGATTCCTCCGAATGAAGATGGTCTGAAATAAGAAGATGCATACTGCCAATCGTTTTATAAAAACGATGTTTGGAACCTCAACCCCCTCTCCTGCAGGAGAGGGCCGGGGTGAGGGTGCGATGGCCACACACACCAACACAAGCACACTCCTACCAATCCCTAACCCGTCAATCGCCCTTCGTAATTCGTAAATTTCTCATGATCCCTGCAAATGAAAGCTCCATCCAACATCGCGTTGTACTACTAATCGCGTTGTACTACAAAAGAACTCACCGAAAAAATTTGCCAACAAAAAATTGAGGGGATATTAAAGGGGTTGTAGATTGTAAAGTTTAAGACTATGTTAGGTTGTTAAATGCACGGATAGGCTTACGCAGAATGGCATTACATATCCTCATGAATGGGGTCGTTTCTTGATAGAACTATTCAATTTTTAATGTTGAATTTTCATGCCCTGAAAGCGAAGTAGGAGAAGCCCCATCAATAGTATATTGAATATCTATTGTTTTAGGTTTCCCACGACCTGGGTCCCCTGACATTAGTTCATTTGACACTGTGAATTCAAAAATATTGTTATCTACTAATCGTTGGATTATTGGAGTTACAGTTATATAGTTCTCATCTGATTTATATATTGCGGAGTCAATTATAATTCGTTTTGTTTGTTTCTTTCTGTAAATTATTTTTGTGTTTTTATCTTCTATTCCGTAATAGTTTAATTCGCCGTCCCGAATTAGGTAATTTGGATGAGCTATGTTATCGATGATTTTATCAAACGAAAGTATTTTACCATTTGGTGTGAGTCTTATATTCTCAATTCTAAATTTCTTCCCATTACTGATATTAAAACTATTTTTTTCACAAGTGAAAATTTCTAATCCCGTTGTACCATTAGGCAGAGTATAAGAATTTTCCCATTGTATATTTGCATTAAAGGCGTGCGTAATATCATCAGTTAAGTTTGCCTCAAACGAACCTTTTTTAAAAGTTTCGAAACGTTCTATTAAATTCCTACTCTGGTTTTCAGTATTAATGAAGTTTTCTTTTTCTTTTTCATACTCATTTCTGAGAGTTGAATATTCTCTTTTTAATTTCTCATACTTTGGTTTTTCAATTATATTTTTGTTATATAGCTTTTCCTGAATAAATGGGGATGCCCAATTGTCATATAATAGTTTAATGGTAAGTCCTACAGCATTAAGCACATTATATACCAAAAGAATTACAAGAGTAATTAAAATAGGACAAACTACTAAGCCATAGAAGCATTTAGAGCTCATGTATTTTTCAATACCATCAATTCTTTCTGTTATAGTAATATCTTTCTGTGCATAGAGAATGAGCGCGTAAATTTTCCAATGAATTAGAGACCAAGTTATTATTAAGCTACCTATAAATGGGCTTCTTATCCTTTCACTGAAAGTCTCTTTAAATTCTTTTAATTTTTCTAACATATTACCAATCTTTTATTCTATTTAAGCTAAACGAAATATTTGCCCTTTTCTCTACCCAAAAAAATCCACAGCAATAATACAGCTTTTTTACATTACCTATCAAACCTATCAAATCAATGCAATGTTGTTATAATTAGTCAGTAATGATTATTAACTAACTGTGTGAGCTCAATCTGAAATAAAATACCACCTCAACCAGGTAATTGCACTGCATTTGAAATTGTATTTTGATTTCGGACATCTGTCTGCATTGCGTTGGAAATAAAATATTGAACCTGGACAGGTATCTATGATTAATCGCAAATAAGGGATTGCCTCTGGCTAATGATCGGGTGCAATCATGGATAAGGAATGAATAAGATCAACTTACTCCACAAACTCCAGAATATCCCCCGGCTGGCAATTCAATGCTTTGCATATAGCCTCGAGGGTACTAAAACGAACGGCTTTGGCCTTGCCCGTTTTTAAGATGGAAAGGTTGGCCAGGGTTAAATCCACCTTTTCAGAAAGTTCGTTCAACGACATCTTTCTTTTGGCCATCATCACATCTAAGTTTACAATTATGGGCATGGCTTATACGGTTAAATCGTTTTCGTTTTGAATATCCACTCCTTTTTTGAAAATAGTCGCAATAATATAAATTACAGCCCCCATCAAAATAAATGCTTCATTGTCTGTCCAAAATTGATTTAAGTTGTCGGTAACAAAACCATGATGCATTAGGTTTTTAGCTAATTGTCTGGCGATGGAACCAAACAGTCCGATTGAAAGGGTGTAATAACTAAGTTGTAAAATCTGGCCCGAAACAAAAGTGTTGAA
>JAHEYF010000204.1 GCA_023251755.1 Bacteroidota bacterium | reverse complement strand
AACTGTTTTCTTTCAGGCCGGGGTCAAACTCAGGGTCCGGTGTTTCAACAAGCGCACAGGTAACCGGCACACCTTCTATGTCGATTGTTTTGATGGATTTGTCCCTGGGATAAAGCTCTTTAATGTTCGGGCTGCATATTACAACTTGTAGCATGATGATTGGGTTTTAAGTTTTATGAGTTGGAAAGTTAGAAAGTTGAAAAGTTGGGATCATGGTTAGCGATGTAGTTAAAAGTTTATTTCCGCTGTTGCATTTTTTTGTTTGTTACTTTTTTCGCTGCGGGCAATTAATGAACTATAATAATTAAACAGAAAATCGTAAATCACCATTTCGTGTATACGCTGTTGTGATTTGAATAAGCGGTTCAGTAACATGTGTATAAGGCTGCTCACTAAATTATAGTAGGCAGGCCCGGCAGGTTCTTCCCTATAAAAAGCATTGATCCGCTCAATAACAGGGCGGGTTTCTTCCTGCTTTTTGGACAATAGGTTCCAGATTAAACTCAACTCATTTTCATTGTCCTTTTCTTTATTGAGGTTAAGCTCCAGTACTTTTCGTTGTTCACGGAATTTAGTATCCAATAGAAGCCTCAGCGTTTTTCCGTCGCCGTTTTCTTTTCTGAAACTGCTGGCCAGGTTATTCATGAATGCTTTTTTGGTATGGAGCTTAAACCCAAAATCGTTCAACAATTCGTCAACAGCTCTCAGGCCTGTTATCCATCTTATTTGTTCACCTTCTTCTCCTTCAATGGAATGGAGTACTTCGCATATAAATACGCTGTCTTTCCAGAAATAGTTTTCACATTCTTCTATGGTTCCAATTCCATACCGTTCAAGTTCCCGGCTGTAGGTATCGGTTTGCAGTTTCCATATTAATTTTTCATCTACCAGTGTATTGGTTACCTGACTTATGCGCTTTACTATTCTTCCGTAATCTGCCGGATCAGGTATATGCAGGCGTATGCGCAAATGTTTTTCGGGATCAGCGTAACGTATAAAAAACCATTTATCAATCAATCCTTCTGCCCACAGTTCTTCGGTAAGTGGTTTTATACAATTGCCTAAAATTTTATCAGTAGTGTGAATACCTGTGTAAATTTTGTAATACAACCATTCGGAGCCCGGAGGAAAGTGGCGTTGAATGTGAGTGGTAGAAGGGCTGATTTTTTTTTGATCTTTTTTAAGCGGCAATTCTTCGTTCAGAAAAAAAGCCAGGAATTCATTTTCATAGGTCTTTCCTTCTTTGTCTTTTACCACAGACCCGTTAAAAATATGCTCAACTAAAGTAATACCGGTTTCTCTTTTTTTGATGCTGCTGATGAAAGAATTAAAACTGAGTTCATCCAGCCATTCTACAAGCAAAGTGTTATCCGCATCTTTGAGGCAAACAATTTCCGGCAGTTGCCATTTGTTGAGAAACAACTGAATGTTTTCTTTGCTAAATCCTTTTTCAATCAGGTCTTTAAAATCTTCTTTTTTCAGGTCCCAGCTGGCTTCTTTTAAAATTACATTCCCATACACGGCCCTGGGTTTAAAAGGGTACAGGGAGGAGAAAACACCCCAGTCGAAGGAAAGGGAATTTTTTGTTTCCTGCAATTGCAGCTCACATAAAAACTGGTAAACAGGCAAGGCATTGAACCAAAAATTATGGGCATTGGTAAGGCGGGGTATAATTTCTTTGTTCAGTTTTTTTGACCGCAAAACTACCTGTCTGCCATTGGGGACTGAAATTAAAATATCGGAAAGAGGAATAACTTTATCGGGGCTTACCGAAGCATTGGCGAGGTATGGAATTTCATATTCGCGAAAGGAAGGGCGCATGAGTATATTGCCTGTTCTGCTTTCGGGCAGGTGAACAATTTCTGCTACAATTTTTTCTTCGTAAAATTTATTTTCGTGTTCTATAATTTCCCGGCTTATGTCTAAAACTTCTTCACTTCCACCCGCAAACCGGCCAAGCATAGTGGCCGCACTGGCCCCGCCACCTGCAAAATTCAAAAGTAGCTGGTTAACGTTGGGCAATGCAAAACCCACAGTAAAAGTAGCGGCCTGTTTGGTTTCAACTGCAGGCAGGTCTTTTAAATCTTCATCGTTGAAATGCACGGTATATTCCTTGTTCTTATAAGCCTCTCTTAATTTCTGTTCGAGCAGGCGGCTCACCGCATCGTAATTTAAAGAGGTGTTTTGTTTTTTACGGAGTTCATTTTCAATTTGAAAGGTAAGCCCGTCAATCAGGGGGTTGTGATCCCCGCCTTTGTTGTTGGCAAAACCTATCCCCAGTTCGGTATCCAATACAAACAACAAAGGAAGTTCGGCCTCTTCGTAACGTTTGTAATATTCTTCCGCAAATTTACCCAGGTTGGTTTCAACCGGTGCAGAAGAAAGTTTAGTTAAAAAGCCCAGGGTTTTTATTAAGTCCTTCTGCAGGCCTTTATTAATGGTATTATCAGAAGTAGTGTTTAAATATAAATCAGTTTGAAAAAGGTTATTTTCTTCAAACTTAACCGGCAATTGTTTTACGGTTTCTATTATTTGTTTATAGGCATTTACTGGGTTACTAAAATTTTCATCAAGTTGTTGTAGTTGTACTTCTATTTGTGTTAATACATGTATGATGTGTTGGAGTTCAGCATTATTATGCAGGTAATTTTTTTGTAGCTGAACAAGTTTTTGTAAGAGTACATCAAAATAATTTTCACCGGTAACATTGGGCTCCAATTCACTCTTTAACAATTGAGCCTCTATAATTTCCAACACAAATCCGGTGGCTTCTGTTGTACTTATATCTTCACTGCTTATACAGGCAGCCAGGTCTCTTATCAAAGCCCCCTTTTCTGCCCCCTGAAGTATTGCGGCCAGGTATTCTCCTTTGTCTACTTCCGAAATCTGGTGAGAACGGCGGGTTTTTACATATTTATAATCGACGTACCTGATTTTATCGGCAATGGTATAAATACTGTTGTTGGGGTAAAAAAGCAGCTGCGCACGGATGTCTTCGAGTGAAGCAATGTATTGCCCCATGGCGCATACATAATTCATGTCGAGCCTGGTTTCTCTTTGTTTTTTATCTGCGAGTACAATATTGCTTGTATCGCCCCATACAGCAGTGCCTACTCCTGCAAATAAACCAAAGGGGGTACAACGGGTGCAGGAACGGCTGTAATATTTATAAATGGATTCTTCGAGCTTCTTTTTTTCTTTCCCGTCCTTGATGAAACCTTTTTCATATTTGTTTAACTCTTCTGTTAAAACAGGTGAAGCCAGGTACAGCGCTTCGCGGATAGCATCTGCATTCACAACAGCTTTGTTGTTATACGCATTAGCCGGTGTGCGGAAAACGAGACGATCTAATATTGATATTTTCATACTTTTTAAAGTTTTTAGTTCAGAGTTCTTAGTTCTTAGACGGTACAGGAAACCTTGAACATCTATCTTAGTGTATCAAACTAAGAACTCTGAACTAAGAACAAAGAACTATCTAAAGGTCAATTTTTTAAACCTGTAAAATATCCGATCCAAAAAGGACAAATCTTCCGTAATAATTTGAGCTGTTCCGGACATTTCGGGTTTGTATTCAAACATTTTTTTATGCGTTGACAACAAGCCTTTGTCCAATGCAATTTCTACCCGGTACGTATTATCAGGGCCGGGTGCAAGGGCAATGGATTTTATTTTACCTGTTAATTCACCAAGTTCGTTGTAGGCATAATTATCAATTCTTAATGTGGCTGCCTGTCCGGGTTTTATTTTTCCGAAGTTGGAGCCGGGCACCAATGCTAAAGCAATGTATTCCTGATCTTCAGGCACAAGGGTAAACAAGGCTTCCCCCTGTTTAACGTATTTGTTCAGTGCCCATGAATTTAAATACGACAAGGTTCCGTTAAAGGGGGCCTTAA
>JAHEYF010000113.1 GCA_023251755.1 Bacteroidota bacterium | reverse complement strand
AATACTCACTTTCAAAAGGCAACAGGGCCCTGGACGAGCTTCACAAAGCCAAACTGCAGTTAGAGGAATCCCTGAAGGTAAAAGAACAATTTTTAGCCAACATGAGCCATGAAATACGTACGCCCATGAATGCTATTATCGGATTTACCAACCTCCTTCTAAAAAATGAGTTCAGCCCCGAGAATAAACAATACCTGAATGCCATCCGGACATCCGGTGAAAACCTCCTCGTAATTATTAATGATATCCTGGATTTCTCGAAACTTGAATCAGGGAAAATAAACTTTGAATTCATACAATTTAATTTCCCGAATCTTATATCCATGCTTATTGATTTAATGCTTCCAAAAGCAGTGGAAAAAAAAATCCACTTGTTTAGTGCGCTTGACCCAAACATTCCCGACTATTTAATTGGTGACCCTACCCGTTTAAATCAAATACTTATCAACCTCGTTGGAAATGCAATTAAATTTACCAATCAGGGCGAGGTAAAGCTTTCGGTAGACATTGCAAATGAAACCGAAGACGAAATTGAAATAAAATTTGCCATTACCGATACCGGGATTGGAATCGCGGCTGAAAACCTTCCTAAAATTTTTGAAAGCTTTACGCAGGCCACCAATTCAACTACACGAAAGTACGGCGGTACAGGCTTAGGGCTTAGCATTACCAAACAATTGGTTGAACTTCAGGGCGGGAAAATAGACGTAACAAGTGAATTAGAGAAAGGTTCCTGCTTTTCGCTTAATTTAAAATTCGAAAAAAACAGTCAGTCCGAAGATGCTATTTTATCTGCTTATGAAGAGTTTGAGCTTAAGTTTCCTTTAGAAGGAATTAAAGTTTTACTGGTAGAAGACAATGTATTGAACCAAATGCTGGCCACCAAAATTTTAAGCAACTGGAAATGCGATACCGATGTTGCAGAAAATGGTTTAATTGCAAGCGAAAAAATTAATCAGCATAATTATGATATTGTTTTAATGGACATTCAGCTCCCGGAAATGGACGGCTATGAAGCCACCCATTTTATACGAAACAAAACACTTGCTCCAACGTGCAACACACCAATTATTGCCATGACCGCACACGCCTTTGCTGATGAAGCCGAAAAGTGCATAAAATCAGGGATGAACGATTATATTTCGAAACCATTTGATGAAAAAAAATTATATGCAAAAATTTGCAAAGTCTTGTCAAAAAACGAGAAATTAATTTCAAACTTTGAAAAAAAAATTGTCGATAAAACCAGCCTGCCCACTAAACAATTTATTGATCTATCTTATTTAGAAAAAATCGGAAACAACGATTCCGGTTTTGTTTTAAAAATGATTTCTGTTTTTTTGAGTCAAACACCTGATTTATTAGCTAAATTGGGATTGAGTATTGCTCAGCAGGATTGGGAAGCCTTAACAATTAACAGTCACAAAATAAAACCTTCCATTTCGTTTATTGGGCTTAAAGAACTTGAAGATGTAATAGAAACCATTGAAGATTATTCCTCACGGGGGGTGTTGTTAAACGAATTGCCCTTTTTATTTAAAAAAGCCGAATACATCTGCAATGCCGCAATAAAAGAGCTGGAGATTGAAAAGAAAAAATTAGAAAACTAAACTTAAGAAGTATTTATCAAACTACTTTTCAGGGCCTGACAAGACGGACCCCTTAAACAAGCTTTCGCTCTGCTTTCTGCTTTTCAGAAAAACAGCCTTGTGAAAATCCCAAAACCGGAAAAATTCTTATTGCTGGAATCCGTTTATTTCCACCAATAAATAACTTCCTGAATTTTAGCTATTTATCAAATGGCACAATGATCGTTTGTACATAAAAAGAAAATCAGCATCAACATCTTTAAAACACTTATCGCATGAAAACGATTATAGCTCCAACCGATTTTTCTTCAGCAGCTCACAATGCAGTTGATTATGCTGTTGAGCTGGCTAAATTTTTTAATTCCAGACTTATATTGGTAAATGCCTATCACCCCACTCCACCGGCAGATTATGAATTTGCCTATACTGTTGAACTGAGTACCGTTTTAAAAAACAATTCGGTTGAAAAATTAAACGACCTGAAAAATGAAATATGCAAAAAAAACGGGAGGGAGCTGGACATTAAATGCATTAGTGAAATGGGGTTTTCTTACGACACCATTAAGGCTGTTGCCGAAAAATACGATGCCAACCTGGTTGTGATGGGCATAGTTGGTGAAGCCGGGAAAATTAAAAAACACTTAATAGGAAGTACAGCAATCAAAGTGGCAAGAGACCTGGATGTCCCCACCTTTATTATACCCGAAAATGTAAAATACCATCGTATCCATAAAATTTCTTTTGCCTGTGATTTTAAAAAAACAGAAAATACAGACCTGATCTACGTTGCAAAATTTTTCAGCAAAGTTTTTGATGCTGAACTGGAAATTGTAAATGTGGAAAAACCAAAAGAGTTTATTTCGATAGACAAAGCGGTCACTAATTTATTTATTGAAGAGAAACTTGAACATGTAAGGCATAAAACGGTGCACATAACAGGTAACAATGTAGCGCTTGAACTGGAAGATTATTTTCATACCTATGAATCAGATGTTATTATGATCAACCCTAAAAAACACAATTTATTTTACTACCTGTTTAACCATAGTATAACAAAAGAACTTGCCTACAATGCCAGGTTGCCTGTGCTGGCTATTCATTAACAAAACAATACCGCACAATTGTTTATTCACCCAAAAAACCTATTGCTATGATCACCATCAACACCGACAAAATTCTGATTCCCATAGATTTTTCACAAACATCTATGCTTGCAATTAAGCACGGGGCCTTTATTGCGCAGCTTTCCAAAGGCGAGCTGGTACTTTTACATGTACAAAAAAGAAAATACCTGACCCACATCCTGCATCCCGTAAAAAAATTCAGGCAGAACCTGCCTTTTCGCAGGCTTTTAGACGATAATTTAGAGATGCTGGCTGTATATATACGGCAAAAATATGGTATCGTGGTCAGGTCATTGATTACATTGGGCAATGTTACTTCCGAAATTGCAAAAGTGGCTGACAAACAAAAAGCCGGCTTAATTATTATGGGGACACAGGGTGGTGATTCAGCCAGTAATAACTTGTTTCTCGGCAGCAATTCATACAGGGTATTAAGCAAATCCAAAATACCGGTGATGACCGTTCGCAACAGCTCGCCACAATATGGTTATTCCAATATTTTATTGCCCATAGATTCTTCTTCGCATACCCGGCAAAAAGTAAATTCAGCCATTCAGATTGCCGATAAATTTGCTTCTCATATACATGTACTTGGATTACTTGGTAAACACGAAAACAATTACAAAAACAAGTTGAAAATTATTTTATCACAAATTCAAAAAATTGCCAGAGAAAAACAGCTTGTCGCTACAACAGAAATTGATGAAACAACCAACAAAGCCGAAAAAACCCTGAATTATGGCGAGTCCGTGCAAGCCGATTTAATTGTGATAATGGCAGATGAGCGGGCAGAACTTTCCAGGTTGATGCATGGTACTTATGCGCACCAGGTAATTGATAATTCAAAAGTTCCGGTCTTGTGCATTCCTCCTGAGCTGCACCCCGAAAACGCAGAATCCTTACGCATTGGTGGAATGTGGTAAGTCAATCGCATAAAGGAAGTAACCCGCCGTAAGCCGGCAAACCATTATCATAAATCAGCGGTTTAAAATATCACCTAAAATGGGGGATACATTTCCCTGTAGAAATAATTTACTTTTACGGCAAAATTATTCTTATGCAAAATCCAGCTACCCTCGTTTTCAAAACAATACTTCTTTGTTTTTTTATCAGCACCCTTGCCCATGCACAGCTTCCCCCGTTAAAAAGGCCTGTACCGGGTGGTAACCGAAAAGCCTGGGTGGGCGAACGTATTGGCATTACCGATGTAACGGTATGTTACGACAGACCAGGCGTAAAAGGCCGTGAAGGAAAAATATACGGAACACAGGTGGTACATACCGGTTACAGAAATTTAAGCCTTGAATACGGCACAGCCACCAAAGCCCCCTGGAGGGCCGGTGCCAACGAAAACACGACCATTGAATTTTCTACCGATGTAAAAATTGAAGGGAAAGATTTAGCGGCAGGTAAATACGGATTTTTTATTATGTACGACCCGAATGAATGCGTGGTAATTTTTTCAAAAAATTACGGGTCCTGGGGAAGTTATTTTTACGACGATAAGGAAGATGCACTGCGTGTAAAAGTAAAACCAGGTACCCTCGATAAAAGTATTGAATGGTTAAAGTATGAATTTATTAACCAAACAGATAATTCGGCCACCATTGCCCTGTTATGGGAAAAAACAATGATTGCTTTTAAAGTGGAAACAGATTTGGTAAAAACACAATTAGAAGACTACAGGTCTGAATTACGCGGCAGTAAAGGTTTTTCATGGGAATCCTGGGAACAGGCCGCTTCATTTTGTGTAGACAACAATACAAATTTGGAGGAAGCCCTGTTATGGTCGGACATTGCTGTTAATGCCAATAAAAATTTTCAGACACTGAGCACCAAAGCCAACCTGCTTGAAAAAATGAACCGCGGCAAAGAAGCTGATTCTTTAATGAAAGTCGCATCCGAAATGGGTACTATGCCTGAATTGCATCAATATGCCAAACGTTTAATCGGTCGCAAAAAAAGTAAAGAAGCGATGGAAGTGTTTCAATTGAACTTTAAAAAGAACCCCAAACAGTTTACAACCTATGTAGGTCTTGCCCGTGGTTATTCGGCCAACGGGGATTTTAAAAATGCTTTAAGCAATTTAAAAGCAGCTTTGCCATTGGCACCGGATCCCTTGAATAAAAGCTCGGTGGAGGATATGATAAAAAAATTAGAAGGCGGGAAGGATATTAATTAATTCTTTAAAAGAAAGGGTATTGAGAGGTTAAAATCTTGGTTTATCCTTTTCAATGTCTTTACTCATCCCGTTTAGGTCTTTCCTGTAATTAGAAAACCCTTTGATCATCTGAAATAAACCAAAAGTAATAAGAGCCAAACTCCATAGTGAAATTTTCATTAATGCAAACAACAACAGCAAACCAATAAGTAAAATAAGGGATCCAGATTTTAAATCATTTTTTGCTTTTGATTTAATCTTGGCATTTGCTTCTTCAATTAATTGTTCTTTGTTTTCACTGCCCTCTTGTATAATTTTTGTATACTTTTCCTCGGAGAAGCCCAATTTATGCAGTTTGTCTTTTATCTCCACGTCATTAAGCCCTTTCTCCTGCATATGAATAAGATTGGCAGCAACGGATATATACTCATCATCTTTTATTTCCCCCGGAATATCACTTACCAAAAAATCATCATAATTTCCTAGCCTTTCCTTTATGTCAATTTTTATAGATTCAATATTCTCGCCATTTTCCAACCTTTCCTTTATCTCTAAGTGCAATTCATTGTAATCAATACCTTTATCTGTATTAGTTGAATTTTGTATGCTACGTAAATACATATTAACCTTTTCCACCGCCTCTGCCTCACCCCTTTTTTGCAACTCATCCATAAGCAAAGGTATTGCCCTTTCATCCAAACCTGAAACCTCGTCAGTTAATTTTAAAAGCTTCGCAGTTGAAGCATTATTGTAATTATCCTTTATAGTTTCTAAATCCATATTAACAAGAAATTAATTCATTTTATATTCATTGGCTGTAATCAATTTTCAGCCTAATTGTCTAAAATTAGCAATTCTTAATCACCCCGTACAAAGCATTCACCGCTTTATCAGCTTCTGCTGTATTCATCCAGCCAAAGCCCATGCGGGTTGAGTTTAATTTTTTTTCTTCTGTATCGTGTATCAGTCCGTTGGACAATACAAAGCCCTTTTTTCGCAGCTTAGCAGATACTTCGGGGAGTTTTATTTTTTTATCGTAACGGGCCCATACGGCAAGCCCGCCCTCAGGTATTTTAAACTCAATGCAATCGCTTAACTTTTGGTTCAATAGTTCGCACATAAAATCCCGCCTGAGCCGGTACTCCTTCAAACTTTTTTTCATGTGTCTTCTTATCTCCCCCTGCACAAACAACTCGGCTACCGCCTGCTCAAGTATGGGGTCGCCTTGTATGTCTATAATCTGCCTCAGCTTACTCAACTCGGTAATAAAATTTTTGGGTGCGGCTACATAGCCTATACGCATAGCCGGCGCAACCGATTTACTCAACGTTCCGATATACACCACCATTCCCTTTTTATCGGCGCTGGCCAGGGGCAATATGGGATTGCTTTGGTAATGAAAATCATAATCGTAATCGTCCTCAATAATTATAAAGCCGTATTGTTCTGATAAGGCCAGTAACTTCATCCTTCGTGCAGCACTTAATGTAACAGTTGTCGGGTAATGATGGTGCGAAGTAACATACACCGCGCGTATTTTTTTCCGTTTACACAGTTTTTCTATTTGCTCCACATCTATTCCCTGTTCATCAATGGTCACACGCAGCAGCTTAGCTCCCACATTCATAAACACCCTGTCGGCGTAATAATAATTGGTATCGCCCACCAGTACAACATCGTTTTTTGCCAATGCAACACGGGCTATCATATAAAGGGCCATCTGGCTACCGCGGGTAATAAAAATATTATCGGCTGTTGTTTGCATACCCCGCGAGGTATTCAGTTCCTCCGACAATACTTTGCGCAGCAGGCTCTTTCCTTCCACATCCACATACGACAATTGATGAATGAGCGGCCTGCGGCCCAGTACATTTTTATAGGCCCGGCTCAATTGCTCCACCGGAACTAAGCGTACATCCGGGCCGTCGTGGAAACCTGTTACCTCCCGATGCGATTTGGAAGGAATGTGTATGGTTGGGTTGGCGATTAATGGATAACCTGTTTCCTCTATGTTCATTAATTTATG
Organism: Bacteroidota bacterium; assembly: GCA_023251755.1. GTDB lineage: Bacteria > Bacteroidota > Bacteroidia > B-17B0 > Aurantibacillaceae > JAHEYF01. The sequence goes on along the minus strand of JAHEYF010000113.1, from coordinate 6,842 downwards.
CAGGTGATTTTTCCCATACGAAGTTTCGGGAAGGTGCTCGTTTACAAAACTTCCTTTGGAGGGCAGGGAAACAATCCAGCCCTGTGCATCCAGCTCGCTGTATGCATTTACAACCGTTTGGCGGTGTACCTGGATAAGCTCTGCTAAAATTCTTGTGCCCGGCATTTTTACGTTGGGCTTTACCACCCCGCTTTTAATTTCCTTAATAATGCAATTGGCTATTTGCAAATACACCGGAAGCGGCGAAGGTGATTGTATTTTTATAATGGATTTCCAGGGCAGCATAACCGGACTATTTAATGTGTTTAATCTGGACTACTAATATAGTCCAAAGCTACCTTATTTTTACACTATATTTATTACTTCCTTTAAATTTTTAATTCTATTATTATGACAATATCCTGGAAACACCCCGACCCCTCAACACTTAGCGCTTATCAAAAATCTTACATCGATTATGTACCCGGCGGAGACCTGGTTCGCATACTTGAACAGAATATGGAGGCAAGCATACAACTTGCCAAAAACATTCCTAAAGAAAAACTCAGTTACCGCTATGCCGAAGGTAAATGGAGCATCCCGGAAATCTTTGTCCACATCAGCGACTGCGAAAGAATTTTCTCTTACCGCATATTGCGCATCTCGCGCGGAGATAAAACTCCTTTAGCCGGTTTTGAACAGGATGAGTATGCTAAAGAGGCCAATGTAAATGAAAGAAATTTTGAAGACATTCTGGAAGAATTTATAGCCGTAAGAAGGGCTACCATCAGCCTGTTAAAGAGTTTTAACAATAACCTGATTGAGCGTACGGGTATTGCCAACAACACAGAGATCTCTGTTTTAAAAATTGCTTATATGCTTGCCGGGCACGAAATGCACCATATCAAAGTGATGAAAGAAAAATACTTATCTGCATAAAGCTGTTTTTCATTTCCCGACTGGGCAAAACATCCTTCTTTGCCCGGACCATGAACTAAGAACTAAAAACTTTGAACCAAGAACTAAAGACGATGAAAAAAATAATTAATTCCCCGGATGCGCCAAAACCGATTGGCCCATACAACCACGCCAACCTTGTTCCACCCGGCAGCAGCTTGCTTTTTGTTTCGGGCCAGGCCTGTGAAGATCCTAAAACAGGTAAATTAGTGCTGGATAGCATCGAAAATGAAACAAGGCAGGTGATGAAAAACATTGGAGCCATATTAAAAGAAGCGGGCATGGACTTTGAACATGTGGTTAAAACAACCATCTACTTAAAAGACCTCGGCAATTTTTCGAAAATGAACGAAGTGTACAGCTCTTTTTTTAAGGGTAATTATCCAGCCCGCGAAACCATACAAGCCGCTAAATTGCCTTTGGATGTAAACGTTGAAATATCAGTAATAGCAGCAAAATAAGACGCATGGAAATTAAAAAGGTAAACAGCAGCGATGAACTTTTGAACTGTACGGAAGTCATTCACGAACTAAGGCCCCACCTGAAAGGAAAAAATTTGGTGGCTTTGTTCAAACAAATGCAAACAGAAAAATTTGAAATCGCAGTTGTTGAAATGAACAATAAAGTGGTTGCATTTATTGGTTTTCGTTACCTCACATTTTTATATAGTGGTAAAACACTTTATATTGACGACCTCTGCACCTTACCCGCTTACCGTGGAAAAGGTTGTGCCAGTAAGCTACTGGATTATGCCCTACAGGAAGCGACTAAAAATAACATAGACGCTGTTACCCTGGATTCGGGGTACCACAGGCACAAAGCCCACCAGCTGTATTTGAACAAAGGTTTTATATTAGGCTCACATCATTTTCACCTTCAACTTACTTCACATGAACTTTGATTTAAACAAAAGTATAGAAATACTGGAACGTACGCCTTTGGTAATTGAGGCTTTACTCAGCAATGTTTCAGATGAATGGACTATGCACAACGAAGGCGGGGAAAGCTGGAGTGCTTACGATGTGGTAGGGCATTTAATACACGGCGAAAAAACAGACTGGGTACAGCGCCTGGAAATTATTTTGTCGGATGAAGGAACTAAAAAATTCCAGCCCTTCGACCGTTTTGCGCAATTTACTGAGAGCAAAGGAAAAAACCTGCAACAACTTATCCAGGAATTCAAAACTGTCCGTACGGAAAATTTGTCTGTTTTGAAAAGTAAACAACTTCAGGTTGTCGATTTTGATAAAACAGGAATTCACCCCGTTTTTGGAGAAGTCAGCCTGAGGAATTTGTTATCTACCTGGGCGGTACACGACCTCAGCCACCTGGCACAAATCAACCGGGTAATGGCCAAACAATACAGCAGTGAAGTAGGGCCCTGGAAAGAATTTCTGCCCATACTCACTCCTCATCATTCTGTTAAAAAATGAAGCCCGCAGACATCATCACTATTTTATCGAAAAATAAAACTATTTTTCAAACCATGCTTAGCGGCTTAGCCAGCGAAGAATACTTGTGGAAAAGCGCCCCCGAAAAATGGTGTTTGCTGGAAGTGGTTTGCCATTTATTGGATGAAGAACGGGAAGATTTTAAATACCGGTTAAAGCATGTACTTGAAAACCCCGATTCGCCAATGCCTCCCATAGACCCACAGGGATGGGTTGGTACAAGAAAATACCTGGAACAAGACTATGAAAAAACGCTCTATGCATTTATTCAGGAAAGGGAACAATCCATCAGCTGGTTGCAATCACTTTCTTCTCCCGACTGGAACAACACCTATCATCATCCTAAGCTTGGCCCGCTTTCCGCTGAATTATTTTTGAACAACTGGCTGGCTCACGATTACCTACACATACGGCAAGCCCTTTCAATAAAATACAATTACTTCAACCAACACTCCGATACGCCACTCGCTTATGCGGGTGAATGGTAAAATAATTTAATAAAAGAACATGGAACAACAAACAGCTATAGAAATAGTTGACTACAAACCTGAATACGACAAACGGTTTAAAGAAATAAACGAGCAATGGATTACCCGCAGTTTTGTAATGGAAGAAGAGGACATTAAAACCCTGGACCATCCTTACGAATACATTATTAAAAATGGAGGGAAGATCTACATCGCTCTTTACAATGGTGAAGTTGTTGGTACCTGTGCTTATTTGAATTTTGGCAACAACACTTACGAAATGATTAAAATGGCTGTGGATGAAAATTACCGTGGATTAAAAATAGGTTTAAACATCGGCATTGAATCCTTACAAAAAATGAAAGCACTTGGTGCAAAAAAAATATTTTTATACTCCAATACCAAAGGTTCGGGGGTGGCTATTCAATTGTACCGTAAACTGGGCTTTACCGAAATTGAACTCGGACAATCTGAATTTCAACGGGCCGATATAAAGATGGAACTGCATTTATTAAATACCAAATAATAAATTCTAAAATCTAATCATTCATTTTATAAAAAATAATCTTCAGCATCGGTAAAGAGATGAACTAGTTTTCAACACAGAGACCACGGAGGGCCCTGAGTTGCACAGAGTAGGAAAAAACTTATAGCATACATACTATAAAATCCATTCTTTAACCTTGTTAAAAAACTCGGTGTAACTCAGTATTCTTTGCGGCCTCTGTATTGAAAAAATTAACTCGCCTCATTCTCCACAAGCACCTTGCTCTTCACCTCAGCCTTCTCTTGCGCTTCCTGTTCTACAATCCCCTTCTCGGTTAAAGCCACAAATAATTTTTCTTTGATGATGTATTCCTTGTTTTCTACTAATTTCTGTATGGGTAAATTTCCAATAACATAATTGTAATGCTGGCTGCTGTATTGCTCATGTATTTCAGTAAAACCAAAACGTTCTATTTCTTTTTTATCCCTGAAACGCAAATACACATTTAGTACAACCCCGTTGTTAAAAGGGACATTTTCTTTCTGATGGAATTTTTTGTACTCGTATTTATAACCATACGAAAGCGCTGATATATCTGATAACACAGCTGATCCGGTTGGGTGCCCGCCCGCACCTTTACCCGACAGGAATTGTTTATCGGAAAAAGCACCTTCAACAATTACGCCGTTGAATTCGTTTTCTACATTGTATAAATAACTGCCAGGTGAAACAAACTGCGGAAGAACAAAGGCAGATACACTTCCGTCGCTGTGTTTTATAATGTTCGGTACTAATTTTATTTTTAATCCTTTTTCCTTTGCATATTTTATATCAGCGGTTCCAACCGTTTCAATTCCGAAATTGAATACCTCTTCGGGTTTTACAAATAAACCAAAAGCATGGGCAGCTATAATGATCGATTTAAATTTAGCGTCAAAACCGGCCACATCATTGGTAGGGTCTGTTTCGGCAAAGCCCAGCTCCTGCGCCTTTTTAAGGGCGGCATCGTAGCTCAGGTTTTCCTGTATGGTTTTGGTTAAAATATAATTGGATGTTCCGTTAAAAATACCGCTGACCTTGAACAACAATTCATTGTCGTAGTATTCTTCCAGCGTACGAATAATAGGAATACTTCCGCAACTGGATGCTTCATATAACAATGAAACCCCATGTTCTGCCTGCAATTCAACCAGTTCGCGCAAATGATTAGCCACCATTTTTTTATTGGCTGTTACAACGTGTTTGCCTTTTTGCAGGGCATACTTTACAATTTGATAGGCTTCGTCTGCATCGTCAATTAATTCCACAATCAGGTTGATCTCCGGGTTGTCTAACAACTCCTGTTTATTGTAAGTGAAGTATGATTCATCGATGGGGCGTTTTTTATTTTTGCTTTTCACACAAATCTTTACAATGTCGGCCTTAATACCCTGGCTCTTCGATAATACTTCATACAATCCGTATCCCACACAGCCAAAGCCGAACAATCCTATTTTTAATTTTGTTGCCATATTTTAATTTGAGGTTAAAGTTAAAGGTTGATTATTAATTTGTTGTTTAAATTTTATTATAACATTTGTTAATTGCTCCGTTTCAATTAAAAATCCATCGTGTCCATAAAGGGAATGGATTTGTTCGAACACAGCACCAGGAATGTGCCGCGCTAAAAACTGCTGCTCCTGCGGAGGAAAAAGAATATCGGATGAAACACCAATCACCAGGACATTCGCCTGTATCTTTTTAAGGGCATTCTCCACCGAAGTCCTGCCCCGCCCTACATTATGCGAATCCATAGCTTTTGACAAAGTAACGTAAGAATAAGCATTGAAACGTTTTGTTAATTTTTCGCCCTGGTAATTCTGATAAGAGCTCGCCCTAAAGTTATCAATTTTCTCATTGTCCTCTTCTTGTTGTGTAGCTTCGTAAGTGTTGTAATTCCGGTAACTCAGCAAGGCGATGGCCCTTGCCGCTTTCATTCCCTTTTGTCCGCCCGTTGGGCTGTGCGAATAATAAGTACGGTCAGATTTTATAGCTAAGCGCTGAGCCTCGTTAAATGCAATCCCCCAGGACGAATGAAAAGCGTTGGTAGCAACAAGAATGCTGTTCTCAAATACATGAGGTTGCTGTATGTTCCATTCCATTACCTGTTGTCCGCCCTGCGAACCACCGATGATGGTATTAATTTTTTCGATGCCCAGGTGTTTTCTCAGCAGCTCATGTGCATTCACCATGTCGCGGATGGTAATATCTGGAAACAAGGCGTAATAGGCATTGTTTAAATCGGCATTATGACTTAAGGGGCCTGTGCTGCCGTAACAGGAACCTATGTTATTGGCGCAAACAATAAAATATTCTTCGGGGTTAAAAAAACTCTCTTCCCCAAATAAGCCTTTCCACCAGTCACATACATCGCTGTTGGCCGTAAGTGCATGGCACACCCAGATGACATTGCTTTTGTCTTTGTTTAATTTTCCATAGGTATGGTAAGCAATTTCAAGGGAAGACAATGTAGCTCCGTTCTCTAATTTAAAAGCCTGGTCGTATTTCCAGCTGTTGTAATTCATGTTTGTTGGGTGATTTTTTGGTATAACGTGATAATCCTCCTTTTACAGCCCTTGTTAAGCTGTAGGAGGAATTTTAACCTAAAAAAGCGGGAGCGCTTTGCTTAACACATGGGACAACAGGAGTCGATACAACAAGGACCGCTCATCGTGCAGCAAATAATAATTGGATTTTTTTGTAGAAGTGCTTTCATGCTTTCGTAATTAAATTTATTTGTCCCGCCTCTGGCGGGTAGGAATTGGCACCGATTTTCCAACCGCGCCAGAGGCGGGCTTTTAGTTGGTTGCCAGCGGGTCATAGAGCCTATTCTCTCACCGCTTCTTTATAAATCAATTACGCACACAAGGTGGGTAATCAATTCTAAGGGCAAAGATATGAAAAAAATCAGCTGATCTTCAAAATTTTTTGAAGATATTTTTAGCTTTCGCTAATTCCTGTTAACATTGTGCTAATTTATAACTGCTTTTACCATGAGAATTATAAGCACATTTTTATTTCTGTTCTGTTGCCTGAACCAGGCTAAGTCTCAAGACTATCAATCACTTGACACGATTAACCCCCCTGCTGAATTTGAAAACATCTACAGCCGTGCTTTATATACGGATAGCTTAGTGAGCAGTTTTGTGATTTTTATAAAAAAGGAAGTAAAATCGCACAGGCACCTTGCGCATGCCGAACATGTGGTGGTTTTAGATGGCTCAGGGAATATGACTTTGGGTGAAAAAACCTTTGCGGTTAAAAAGGGGGATGTCATCTTTATCCCTAAAAATACCAGGCATTCGGTTAAAACGACCTCAGCAAGTCCTTTAAAGGTACTTTCCATTCAGGCCCCCTTGTTTGATGGGAAGGACAGGGTGTTTGGGGATTGACGAATTACGAAGTACGATTGACGAGCTGTGATGAACTAAGAACTTTGAACAAAGAACTTAGAACTAAATA
>JAHEYF010000203.1 GCA_023251755.1 Bacteroidota bacterium | reverse complement strand
GAGTTTATATGTATGGCGTAAAAACTGGTAATGCCAACTTATTCAGCAAGTTTATTATTGCTAAATAATTATTTCGCTTTTCATTATTAAGCCCCATGCCTGTGCGTGGGGCTTTTTTTTAAATCAACACCGGCTCATCAATGCGCTTCCAGCCAGTTGTTCCCGGTTCCCATCCCCACTTCCAAAGGCACCGATAATTGCATGGCGCTCTTCATGTGTTCCTCTACCAGGTTTTTTACCTGTTCTAATTCAGGTTTGTATACATCAAAAATCAACTCATCGTGTACCTGCAAAATCATTTGCGATTTTAATTGTTGCTGTTTTATTTGCTGTTGAATATTGATCATCGCTACTTTAATCATATCAGCAGCCGAGCCCTGTATAGGGGCGTTAATGGCATTTCGTTCGGCATAACCCCTTACTACGGCATTGGACGAAAGGATGTCGCGCAGAAAACGTTTACGGCCCAGCAGGGTTTGTACATAGCCATTTTCGCGGGCAAAGTTCACTTCATCGTCCATGTATTTTTTTATGGAAGGGTATTGTGCAAAATAATTATCGATGAGTTGTTTAGCCTCTGTACGGGAAATGTTCAGGTTTTGAGCCAGCCCGAAAGCACCCTGACCGTATATGATACCGAAATTCACACTCTTGGCTTTGTAACGCATTTCTTTGCTTACTTCTTCTTCGCTGATGCCGTAGACTTTTGCGGCTGTTGCAGTATGAATGTCTTTGCCCAAACGGAAGGCTTCGCACATATTCGGGTCTTTGCTGATGTCGGCCACAATACGCAATTCAATCTGTGAATAATCCGCGCTCAATAAAATATGTTCTGCATCGCGCGGAATAAACGCTTTTCTGATTTCGCGCCCGCGGGCTGTACGCACCGGTATATTTTGCAAATTGGGGTTGTCGGAACTTAAACGCCCGGTAACGGCCACTACCTGATTGTAGGAAGTATGTATTCTTCCCGTTTTTGGATTGACCAATTCAGGCAAAGTATCTACGTAGGTGTTTTTTAGTTTTACCAGTTCGCGGTAGTCGAGTATTTTAGAAACAATGGGGTGTTTGTCGGTGAGTTTTGACAAGACATCTTCGCCCGTAGAATACTGCCCAGTTTTTGTTTTGCTGGGCTTGTCTATAATTTTCAGGTACTCAAATAAAATTTCACCCACCTGTTTGGGCGAAGAAATATTAAAAGGAGTACCGGCCAGTTCCTGTATTTCCTTGTCAACAGCAATAATGTCTTTTTCCAGTTCTACAGAGATGTCTTTCAGTACCGCTACATCGAGCCGAACACCTTCGCGTTCCATATCCGAAAGCACTTTGATCAAGGGCACTTCTACTTCGGTAAATAATTTAGCTGTACCTGTTTCTTTTAATTTGGGTTCAAATACCTCTTTCAGTTGCAGCGTAATATCGGCATCTTCGGCAGCGTATTCTTTTATGTTTTCTGTCTCAACCGAACGCATACTTATTTGCCCTTTTCCTTTTTTACCAATCAGTGTTTCTATACTTACCGGCGAATAGTTCAGGTAGGTTTCGGCCAGTATGTTCATGTTGTGGCGCATGTCCGCATTAATCAGGAAGTGGGCCACCATGGTATCAAACAACTTGTTTTTTATTTCTATACCGTAATTTTTAAGTACCTGTAAATCGTACTTGATGTTTTGCCCGATGAGGGTTTTGTTTTCGTTTTCAAAAATAATACGGAATTCGTTGATGAGCTGCTGCGCCTCCTCCTGTTGTTCCGGAAAGGGTACGTAATAGGCTTCGGTAGCCTTTACCGAAAACGAAAGCCCAACCAGCTCTGCTACAAATACGTCTAATGAAGTGGTTTCGCTATCAAAACAATATTCTTCCCGGCTTTCCAATAAACGAAGCAGCTCTTTTCTTTTTTCTATTGTATCAACTAAAATATAATTGTGCGCAGTATCGGCAATAGTTTTAAAATTTTTGACTTGTTCTGCTGGTTCAGCCAAAACCAGTACCTCGTCTGTTTCTCCGGCAAATAAATCGGTTTGTCCGTTTTTATTTTTTTTAGCCGGTGCAGGAGTCTGTTTTTGAGATTCCCCGCTAAAACTTCCGCCGATGTCTTCGCCCAATACTTTTTGGGCAATGTTGCGGAACTCCAGCTCCTGGAACAGTTCTTTCAACACTTCTTTGTTGGGTTCTTCCACTAACAATTCCTGTTCGTTCAGTTCTACCGGCACATCCAGAATAATGGTAGCAAGGCGCTTGGACAAGAGGGCCAGTTCTTTGTTGGCTTCTACTTTTTCTTTTAATTTCCCTTTTAACCTATCCGTATTGTTTAGCAGGTTTTCAATATTGTCGAAATCTTTAATGAGTTGTATGGCAGTTTTTTCACCCACTCCTGGTATGCCCGGAATATTGTCTACCTTGTCGCCCATTAAACCAAGAATGTCTATTAACTGATGGACGCCTTTGATTTCCCATTTTTTACAGATCTCGGCAACTCCCAGTATTTCGGCCCCATTGCCCAGGCGCGCAGGTTTGTATATAAACGTATTGTTGTCCACCAATTGCCCGTAATCCTTATCGGGTGTCATCATATAGGTGACAAAGCCTTGTTGTTCGGCTTTTTTAGCGAGGGTACCGATAATATCGTCGGCCTCGTAACCTGCAAGTGAGAGCGTAGGAATGTTAAAGCCCTGTATCAGTTTATAAATATAAGGGATGTTGGAACGCAGGTCTTCCGGCATTTCTTCGCGGTTGGCTTTGTACTCCGCAAACTCCTCGTGCCGTTGCGTAGGCCCCGACATATCAAACACCACCGCGATGTGTGTGGGTTGTTCCTTTTTTAATACTTCCAACAGGGTATTGGTAAAACCAAATATAGCCGAGGTGTTCAATCCCTTGGAATTAACCCGTGGATTGGTGGAGAAGGCAAAATAAGCACGGTAAATAAGGGCGTAGGCGTCTAATAAAAATAATTTTTTCGGGGCTGAAGGGGTCATTTTTTTTGGGGTTCGTTAGGATTGGTGGTAGGTTTTTTTTCAGGGTTTCTGATGTTGTATTCGTTAAATAAATGGGTCACATTGTCGAGGTTTACTTTTTTGGTATGCTCCAGTTCACTCATACTTTCCGGATCGTCGTGAAACATTTTTTTCAATTCTTTTTTCATTTCCATGTCAAAAAATACTTCTACAATAACTTCTGAATTGTCTTTTACCATAAAATAGCGGCTTTCCCCTTCTTCACTTTCTTCGGTAGCGGCTCCTTCGTATTCAAAAAACATAATGCTTCCGTGGCATATTACTTTCATAAATTTAAATTGCCCGGCTATTTTTACAGGTTCAAAAAATTTATCCTCCACTTTAAATCCCTGAATGGCAGTAGGGGCGTATTGCTTTGGTGCCTCCTTTTCGTCTTTCCGGAAAAATATTTTTTTATACAGGTCGATTTCTTTTTTATGATTTACTTTTATTTCGCCGTTTAAGGTATCACCTTTTTTATCGATGATGTATCCAGGCATAAATACAGCCTGGGCTTTCATTTCAAGCCCAATCGCCAAAAAAAACAGTGTTGTTATAAATAGTTTCTTCATTGGGGGTAATTTTAATGGTTGAAATTCAAAAAAATTAAACAGCCCTTTTGAAGCTGTTCTATTCTAACTAAAAATCAATCAATGATAAGAAAAAAAGAGGAAAAAGCAGTGGGTTTTAAATAAAAAGAAATACAATTTGCGAGTTACGAAGTACGATTGACGAATGTTGAAAATTGTACCTTGTATAATGTAAGCTGTATTCAGTCTGGGTACAAAATACAAGGTACAGGATACATGGATTTTCTAACTTTTTTGCGCCTCCTGTTTTCAGCGTTGGGACACCCTATAAATTTTTCTGAATAATTTGATATAAATGAGCTTGCTCATCATCCATTTTAAGAAGCTTCGTTTTTGTATGTTTAGATTCCGGTAAAGTA
>JAHEYF010000112.1 GCA_023251755.1 Bacteroidota bacterium | reverse complement strand
GTACCCCACCCCTTTACCAAACCTATTCAGTTTATTTTTTTGCATCAAAAGACAATAATCTAAGCAATCCTAAAATATACATCGATAACATTAAACTGATAAGTAAGAATTAGTGAAAAGAGGAATGAATAGAAAGCTACAGGTATTTAAATATGTACTGTTCGATTTTATTAGCGCAGCGGGTGCATGGGCTTTATTTTTCCTGTTTCGTAAATTCTATATTGAAGCCCAGAAATTCGGGGAGATCCCTATAAATGTTTTTACCGATAAAAAATTCTACATCGGTGTTGTTTTTATTCCTTTTTGCTGGTTGCTTTTTTATTATGTGCAGGGGGTTTATAAAAACGTGTACCGCAAATCGAGGCTGAGTGAATTGTACCAAACCCTTGTTTCAGCAATTATTGGAGTGCTGGTTATATTTTTTATTTCTATCCTCGATGACGAGGTAAAAGTGTATAAAAATTATTACCAGTCTTTTTTAACCCTGCTGAGCCTGCATTTTTTACTTACGGCCACCCTTCGTTTTATTTTATCTACCCGCACAAACAGCCGCATTCATCAGCGCACCATTGGTTTCAACACCATTATTGTGGGCAGCAACGAAAATGCCTTAAAACTTTTTGAAGAGATACACGGTTTGAAAAAAGGTTCAGGAAGTTTGTTTGTAGGCTTTGTTCACGTGGATGATAAAAACGGATTCTCTGAGCAGCTGAAACAACAATTACCGCATTTGGGTGAGTTTAAAGACATCCGGCAAATTATTATTTCCAACAATGTAGAAGAAATCATTATTGCCATCGAATCCTGGGAACACGAATACCTCAGTAAGATCATCAACGACCTGAGTGATATTGGTGTGGTGATAAAAATTATCCCCGATATGTACGATATATTATCGGGTTCGGTAAAAATGACTTCTATTTTCGGCGCCCTGTTGATTGAAATTAAACGCGAGATCATGCCCAACTGGCAGGTTGCGATGAAACGTTTGATCGATGTAAGCGTATCTTTATTCGTACTGGTGTTTTTTTCGTGGTTGTACCTCATACTTGCTATATGTGTTAAACTGAGTTCCAAAGGCCCTGTGTTTTATTCGCACGAAAGAATTGGCCTGCATGGAAACCCGTTCCGTATTTATAAATTCAGAAGTATGTATGTGGATGCCGAACGAATGGGCCCTGCCCTGTCGAGCGAAAACGACCCGCGCATTACGCCATTGGGGCGCTTTTTACGGAAAACCCGCCTGGATGAAATTCCACAGTTTTACAATGTGTTAATTGGAGAAATGAGTATTGTAGGCCCCCGCCCCGAACGACAGTTTTTTATTGATCAGATTGTTTTAAAAGCCCCGCATTACAAACATCTGCATAAAATAAGGCCGGGTATAACCTCCTGGGGACAGGTAAAATACGGCTATGCCGAAAATGTGGAACAAATGATACAACGGCTTAAATACGATATAATCTACATCGAAAACATGAGCCTTTTAGTAGACTTCAAAATTCTTATTTACACCATTTTGATTGTAGTACAAGGCCGGGGGAAATAGTTTATCCGTTCTTTAGTTCTTTCGTTCGTTTGCTAACCTGTACTAAACGAATAAACAATTGAACCAGCAAACGATTGAACTTAATTTTAAAAGCTACCTCTTCCCCTTCACCTCCCTTTGATACAACAGTTTAATCTTATAATCTATTTGTTTTGCCAGGTCAGTAGCCACTTTAATGCATAAATTCTGAAACACACCATCGTCCATTTTTTGCACCTTGTACAAATACTTTATGCTTCCATCTTTATTTTCTTTTATCAGGTCAATCACCCCGTAATTTTTTTCAAATTGCCCTTCCTGGCTTTCTTCTTTGTTCGCTTCGGCTCTCGCTATTACATCATCAGTGGTGGAAATTGTATCCCGAAGACCGGCTTTGATCTGAACCGCAGTACTTAGTTCAAGCCCCCTCAGTTTAACTGTTTTGGAATTGGTACCATCGCTTACGTTTTCCCTTATTTTATATTCTTTAAACACCAGGTTACGGGCATTGAGTGTATAAACCAATTTAACCCCGCTCAGGGCCGAGGGGTCAAAATCCTTGTCTTTTACGGCAATGGAAGTATAGCCCAGGTTAAATAAACTGTACATTAAATACTGATTAAACAACGGAAGAAGCACGGTATCAGCAGGAGCCGTATTGATGTATTTTTCAAACAGAATTGTAATGGCTTTCTTTTTTTCTACCGTCTCCGATACATCCATCACCAGTACAAGCGCTGGCTTTTTGGCTTCAAATTCTTTTTCAATTTTAGAACTAACACAGCCGGTGAGACCCATTAGAATAATTAACACGATCACAACATTCTTCATAATCAGCTATTTTATTCTAATTTCCGAAAAAAACAGTTGATATAAAAATTTGGGGAAATTAAATGTTAATGGTATTTTAGGCAGGTTTAATTTTATCAAAAATAAATTTTAGTATGAAGAATATTACAGTAATCGGATCAGGAACAATGGGAAATGGAATTGCGCACGTGTTTGCACAAAACGGATACCATGTTAGCCTCGTCGACATCTCTCAGCCAGCATTGGACAAGGCCCTGGCCACTATTTCAAAAAACATCGACCGCCAGGTGGCCAAAGGAAGCATAACAGAGGCAGATAAAACAAAGACTTTAGCGAACATTAAAACATACACTCAACTTGAAGAAGGTGCTAAATCAGCCGACCTCGTAGTTGAAGCAGCATCAGAGAACATTGAAATAAAATTAAGCATCTTCAAACAATTAGATGCCATCTGCCCACCACAAACTATTCTGGCCTCAAATACATCCTCCATTTCAATTACTAAAATTGCAGCAGCCACCAAACGTCCCGACAAAGTAATTGGCATGCACTTTATGAACCCTGTGCCGGTGATGAAACTGATTGAAGTCATCCGCGGATATTCTACTTCCGATGAGGTTACACAGCTTATCATGGAAATGTCCAGGTCACTTTCAAAAATACCGGTTGAGGTGAACGATTATCCTGGTTTTGTAGCCAATAAAATTTTAATGCCCATGATCAATGAGGCCATTATAACCTTGTACGAAGGTGTGGCCGGAGTAAATGAAATAGACACCGTGATGAAACTTGGAATGGCCCATCCGATGGGGCCTTTGCAATTGGCTGATTTTATCGGACTTGATGTTTGTTTAAATATATTGCGTGTATTGCAGGATGGTTTTGGAAACCCCAAATACGCTCCATGCCCTTTGTTAGTAAATATGGTTACAGCCGGTCACCTGGGAGTAAAGTCCGGGAAAGGTTTTTATGATTACAGCAATGGCGGAAAAGAGTTGATTATTTCAGAAAGGTTCAGAAAAAAAGAACTGGTTTAAGCGGGTTTTGTTTGAATAAAAAAGACGTTTAAAACTGAACAATTTTTATTCGTTTTTCCTCTCATCGATGGAAGCTGTTTCTTCATCATAAAAAGCAGGATGGTGGTGTAACTTTTGAGTACAACAGGCGTATATATTCCTGTAAGCCAATTTAAAACATAAACCTATCTGACTATGAGACAGCTAAAAATTACGAAACAGGTTACCAACCGCGAGACTGCATCTTTAGATAAATATTTGCAGGAAATAGGAAGGGTGGAATTGATTACAGCCGATGAAGAAGTTGATTTGGCGCGCAGGATTAAACAAGGCGACCAGGCTGCACTTGAAAAGCTGACAAAAGCGAACCTTCGCTTTGTGGTATCAGTATCTAAACAATATCAAAACCAGGGTTTAAGTTTACCCGATTTAATCAACGAAGGAAATCTGGGGCTCATAAAAGCAGCGCAACGCTTTGACGAAACACGCGGGTTCAAATTCATTTCTTACGCCGTATGGTGGATCCGTCAGAGCATATTGCAGGCTTTGGCCGAACAAGCCCGCATTGTGCGATTGCCTTTGAATAAAATTGGCTCCATCAATAAAATCAACAAAACATTTGCCAAGCTCGAGCAACAGTTTGAACGCGAACCAAGTGCCGATGAACTTGCAGCAGTGCTTGACCTTACAGCCAACGACATTCAGGAAACCATGAAAAACCATGGTAGGCACGTATCGATGGATGCCCCTTTAGCCAATAACGATGAGGGTGGAAGTATGTACGATGTAATGGTGGAAGAAGACAGCCCTAGTCCTGCCAGAGGTTTAATGAACGAGTCTTTGCAACAGGAAATCGAACGCGCCTTGAGTACACTCACCTCCCGCGAGGCCGATGTAGTAAGGTTGTATTTCGGCTTGAATGGCCATAACGCGATGACCCTTGAAGAAATTGGAGAGAAGTTTGAACTGACCCGCGAACGTGTAAGACAGATCAAAGAAAAAGCCGTTCGCAGGCTCAAACACACCTCAAGAAGTAAATTACTAAGAGCTTATTTAGGATAACAATAGTTTTTTTTGTTTAATGTTTGTTCAGCAGAAAAGGAACCTCGCAAGGGTTCCTTTTTTGATTTTCCTTCCGAAAGAAAATAAGTATATTTGTTATCCATTGAAAAAAAATTGAAAGATGTCAAAAATAAAATTCGGAACCGATGGCTGGAGGGCCATTATTGCTAAAGATTTTACAGTTGAAAACGTTGCCCGTGTTACAGAAGCAACTGCTGTGTGGCTAAAAAACAATTTCGAAAATCCATCTGTTGTATTGGGCCACGATTGCCGTTTTGCAGGAGAATTGTTTGCCGAAACAGCGGCAAAAGTTTTTATAGCCCATAAAATTAAAGTATTCCTTGCTAAAGACTTTGTAAGTACCCCCATGGTTTCATTGGGAGCGGTGAGGTTAAAAGCCAGCCTGGGCGTTATTATTACGGCCAGTCACAATCCGCCATCCTACAATGGTTACAAACTAAAAGCACATTACGGTGGACCATTAGCCCCGGAAAAAGTTCAGGAAATAGAAGATATTATCCCGGAAAAATCAACATCCAATTGGGACAATATTAATCTGAACGATGCCACAGCAAAAGGCTTAGTGGAAATAACCCACCTGGAAGACATGTATGTAAAGCATGTAGAGGATAATTTTGACTTAAAAGCCATTAAAAATTCCGGCTTAAACTTAGCTTACGATAGTATGTTTGGTGCGGGACAACGGGTGATGAGCCGGTTGTTTCCTGAAATCATTCACCTGCACAACGATAACAATCCCGGCTTTCACGGGCAGGCGCCTGAGCCTATTCATAAAAATTTACTGGAAATATCGAACCTCATAACAACAAAAGGCAACATCGACTGCGGTTTATGTACCGATGGCGATGCAGATCGTATTGGTTTGTACGACAATGAAGGAACCTTTGTTGATTCGCATCATATCATTCTTCTGTTGATTCATTACTTAGTTAAATACAAGGGTATGAAAGGCAAAGTATGTGTGGCTTTCAGTACCTCGGTAAAAATTAAAAATATTTGTGCACATTACAATTTACCATTGGACGTGGTGAAAATAGGTTTTAAATATATATGTGGAAAAATGGTTACCGAAGATGTATTGGTAGGAGGTGAAGAGAGTGGGGGTATTGCCATAAAGGGCCACATCCCTGAGCGTGATGGGATTTGGATGGGCTTAACGATTTGGGAATTTATGGCCAAATCGGGGAAAAACCTGAAACAGCTGATACAAGAGGTGTACGATATTACGGGTACCTTTTGGTTCGAGCGCAACGATTTACACATAGAAGACGCTTTAAAAAATAAAATAGTCGACAATTGTAAAAAAGGAACTTACACAGCCTTTGGTAAATACAAGGTGCAGCGCACCGAAGACCTGGACGGTTTTAAATTCTTTTTCGACGACAACACCTGGTTAATGGTGCGCGCTTCGGGTACAGAGCCTGTATTGCGGGCTTATGCCGAAGGTAAAGACAAAGCTGCAGCTTTTGATATACTAGAAGATGCGAAGAAAGTTTTATTGAATTAATCACAATGTAATTTATTTTAAGATTAATTTTAAAACCGGTTCAGCTTTTGAACCGGTTTTTTAATTTTTAAAATGAAACACAGCAACTCCCTCATCAACGAAAGCAGTCCTTACCTGCTGCAGCACGCCCACAACCCCGTAAACTGGTATGCCTGGAACGATGAAACCCTGAACAGAGCCAAACAGGAAGACAAAATAATTTTAATCAGCATAGGGTATTCGGCCTGCCACTGGTGCCACGTAATGGAGCACGAATGTTTTGAAGACGAACAGGTGGCTGAATTAATGAACAAACATTTTATTAATGTAAAAGTCGATAGGGAAGAACGGCCCGATATTGACCAGGTGTATATGACAGCCGTACAATTAATGAGCGGGCAGGGGGGCTGGCCGCTCAATTGTTTTGCTTTGCCCGATGGAAGGCCTGTTTACGGAGGGACTTATTTTCCCAAACAACAATGGATAAACATATTGCAAAACATTGCAGCCATTTATCAAAACAACCGCAGCAAAGCCGAAGAGTATGCAGCCG
The DNA here is from genome assembly GCA_023251755.1 of Bacteroidota bacterium. Lineage (GTDB taxonomy): Bacteria > Bacteroidota > Bacteroidia > B-17B0 > Aurantibacillaceae > JAHEYF01. Next base: position 7,346 of record JAHEYF010000112.1, on the reverse strand, counting down.
AATTAACCAATGGAATACTGCGTTCGGAACTGATGCAGGTGAAGGAGAATGTTAACTTGAACATTGATATACTGCACCAGACGGTAACTAAATGGGTCAAACAATTCGACAATACAGAAGGCGGCCCGCAAAAAGCCCCTAAGTTTCCATTGCCCAATAATTACCTTTTCCTGTTGCGGTATGCGCATCTTACAAACAATCCTGCTGTATTAAAACACGTGAACCTTACATTACAAAAAATGGCTGCGGGTGGAATTTACGATCAGCTGGGTGGAGGCTTTGCAAGGTACTCGGTGGATGAATACTGGAAAGTACCGCATTTCGAAAAAATGTTGTACGACAATGCGCAGTTAGTCAGCTTATACGCCGAAGCTTTCCGATGCACCGGAGATGAGAGGTATAAATGGGTGGTAGAAGAAACCCTCGGCTTTGTTCAAAAAGAATTTACCTCACCCGAATTTGCTTTTTATTCGGCCTTAGATGCCGATAGTGAAGGGGAGGAGGGCAAATACTATGTGTGGCAAAAAGAAGAATTGCAACACTTATTAAAAGACGATTTCCCGCTTTTTGCAGATTATTATAATGTTAATGAAGAAGGTTATTGGGAACACGATAATTATATCCTGCTCCGAAAAAACAACGATGCAGAATTGGCCCTGAAGCATCAATTAAGTATTTCCGAAATCCGGAAAATTATTGAACGCTGCAAAACAATTTTATTATCTGTAAGAGACAAACGCATTAAACCGGGGCTGGATGACAAGTGCCTCACTTCGTGGAACGCCCTTATGCTAAAGGCTTATTGTGACGCCTACCGGGCATTGGGCAATAAGGACTATTTGGATATTGCCTGTAAAAATGCAGAGTTTATTATTCAACAACAAGTGCGAAAAGACGGGGGATTAAATCATAATTACAAAAATGGAAAATCAACGATCAATGGTTTTTTAGAAGACTATGCCTTTGTGATTGATGCATTCCTCGCTTTGTACCAGTGCTCGGGCAAGGAGGTATATTTAACATTGGCCAATCAATTGTGTGAATATACCCTTGAGCATTTTTACGATAAAAACACAGGCCTCTTTTATTTTACCAGCGATACCGATGCCGCCCTTATTGCCCGTAAAACAGAGCTAAGCGACAATGTAATACCGGCCTCCAATTCACAAATGGCCAGGAATTTATATTTGCTCAGTAAATATTACGATCGTAAGGATTTTGAAACAAAAGCACTAAAAATGCCGGGCAACATTACAGATGAAATGAAACATTACGGTGCCGGTTATAGTAATTGGGCCACGCTCCTGCTGGACCTTGTTTCGCCTCAGTTTGAAATTGCTATTGTTGGTAAACATGTTGATGAAAAGTTTATTGAACTTCAAAAGTATTACCTTCCAAACAGCATCTTTGTTCTGAGCAAACAAGCTTCATCCATGCCTTTGTTAAAAGACAGGTTTATGGAAGGGAAGACCTTGATTTACGTTTGTAAAAACAAGGCCTGTCAACTTCCAACGGCAGATGTGGATGAAGCCTTAGGACAATTAAATGAGGAGAACGCATAGGTTTTTATTTAAACAACAGCTAACAGCATTACTGATTTTACTGCTTGCTTTACCTTTCGTTTCTTTTTCTCAACTTATTCTCCCGTCCACCAACAATGGTTTCGATCAATACCCCAATTTTAATTTCGATTATATCAAACAACACAACATTAAAACCATCACCTTTGATATTTTAGACAAAAAAGACCTGGAAGTAGCTGTTGACAAGGGATTGATTAATCATTACGATTTCGATACACTGGGGCGTTTAACCCGTTTTTATTATACAGCTATCGGTAAAACCATTGTTAAAGAATACCATTCCCAACCAGTCAGGAGGCATCACAAAATAATCAGCGAAGGCGGGGTGTACTATAAAAACGATTTTACTTACGATACCATTTCCACCCGTTTTTTTTACGATACCCCGGGCCACCTTATTTTAAAAAGATACAACGATGGCAATTATTACGAAGCTTCTTATTACGAGTACGATTCAACCGGGCATGCCATCCGCGAATTAAGGGTGAAGGAAACCAATGCCAGTCCGGATAAAAGCGTATTTCAACTCGGGATGCAAAACACCATTTCTGATGAACGTTTTGAATACCTCCCAACAGGTAAAAAACAATACAAAAAAAAATGCCTGAACGATGAAGGAAGGGTGTACAAAGAAATAATTGTGGATGAAAACGAGCAGGGGCAGCCCATTCGTTTTAACGAATCTTTTACCGTTACCTGGATCAACCAGGAAACAAAGTTTACTTACAACGAACAGCAGCAATTGGTTTTAAAAACCTATCAATCCAATTCAAATGGAATGTTAAATATTAAAGACACTTATGAATACGACCCGAAAGGAAATATCCTTACTGAAAAGCAGTACAAAAATGAGCTGCTTCAAAATGAATTGAGTTATCTTTTTGATGAATCAGACAACAAGGTAAAATCATTCCTGAACCGCGATCATATCAATAAATCAATTCGTATCACAAAGGTGTATTACAAACTTTACCGTTAACACACACCTTCTCACTTTCTCACTCTCTCACTCCAAAATAAGACTTTACTTCATTTTAATTTTTTTACTAAATTTGCCCCTTCAACTAAATTTTACAAAATCATGTCGAAAGTCACAGAATTATCAAAAATCACTGAATTATTAGGCGCACAGGCCGATAATTTACTGAACCATACCTGCAAAACCATAGCAAAAGAAAACATACATGTTCCCGGTGCCGATTTTGTTGACCGCATTTTTAGCCAAACCAACAGAAGCCCACAGGTTTTACGTAGCCTTCACCAGTTATACAACACCGGTAACCTGTCCGGAACAGGTTATATGAGTATACTCCCTGTTGACCAGGGCATTGAACACAGTGCCGGCGCTTCCTTTGCGCCCAATCCTATTTATTTTGACTCTGAAAACATTGTAAAATTAGCCGTTGAAGGTGGTTGCAACGCGGTGGCTTCTACATTCGGTGTTTTAGCCTCTGTATCCCGCAAATACGCGCATAAAATACCTTTTATTGTAAAAATCAACCACAACGAGTTTTTAAGTTACCCCAATAAATTCGACCAGATTATGTTCGGCTCGGTTGAAGAAGCCTGGAACATGGGTGCCGTAGCCGTTGGGGCCACCATTTATTTTGGTTCACCTGAGTCGTCGCGCCAGATAGTGGAGGTGGCACAGGCCTTTGAACGTGCACACGAATTAGGCATGGCTACCATTTTATGGTGTTACACCCGTAACAACGGTTTTAAAAAAGACGGGGTGGATTACCATACCGCTGCCGATCTTTCATCGCAGGCCAATCACCTGGGTGTTACCATTCAGGCCGACATTATTAAACAAAAACTTTCTGATAAAAATGGCGGGTATACGGCCATTAATTTTGGGAAAACCCACCCTAAAGTGTACAGCGAATTAACTACCGATCATCCGATTGACCTTTGTCGTTACCAGGTTGCCAATTGTTACATGGGCCGTATGGGCTTAATCAACAGTGGCGGCGAAAGTAAAGGGGCCTCTGACCTGGCCGAAGCCGTAACTACTGCAGTTATTAACAAACGTGCAGGTGGCCAGGGATTGATTTCGGGCCGTAAAGCCTTTCAAAAACCATTAAAAGAAGGAGTTCAGTTACTGAACGCTATCCAGGATGTGTATTTGGATAAATCAATTACAATCGCTTAATTTAAATTTTTTGATTGCTGCTGATGGAGGATCTTTGATTCATTCTTCAGTGATCAAATAGCGTTCGTCAAATTTTGACAAACGTAAATCAAAAATCAAAAATCGTAAATTGAATGGGTTGGTTTAAACGAATAAAAGAAGGTATTACTACCAGTACACGAGAGAAAAAGGAAACACCGGAGGGATTGTGGTACAAATGTAGTTCCTGTAAAAAAATTCATACCACGCAGGAACATGCCAATAACAAATACGTCTGCTCCGAATGCAATTACCATGAAAGAATAGGCTCTAAGGAATATTTCGAGATCCTGTTTGATGAAAATAAATTCACCGAATTAGATGAAAACCTGATTAGTGGGGACCCTTTAAACTTTACCGATACAAAAAAGTACACAGACAGGTTACAGGACAGTATTATTAAAACCAACCTGAAAGATGCACTGAGAAGCGCTTATGGCAAGGTGAACGGTTATGATTTGATGGTGTGTTGTATGGATTTTAATTTTATCGGCGGTTCAATGGGTTCCGTGGTGGGCGAAAAAATTTCGCGGGCTATTGATTATTGTATTAAAACAAAAACGCCTTTAATGATCATCTCCAAATCGGGCGGTGCGCGTATGATGGAGGCTGCCTATTCATTAATGCAAATGGCCAAAACAGCGGCAAAATTATCGCTGCTGGCAAAAGCTCAAATCCCCTATATATCTTTGTTAACCGATCCTACAACAGGTGGTGTTACTGCATCTTATGCCATGCTGGGTGATTTAAACATTGCCGAACCGGCTTCCTTAATTGGTTTTGCCGGCCCCAGGGTGGTTAAAGAAACAATAGGAAAAGATTTACCCAAAGGTTTTCAAACGGCTGAATTTGTATTGGAGCATGGCTTTTTGGATAAAATTGTAGCCCGTACCGAATTAAAGGAGAAATTGACGCTGCTGCTGCGTTTATTCAAAAATTAATAAAAAATATTTTTGGAGGGCAAATACTTTTATGTATATTTGCAATCCGATTTTAAAAACAGATAAATAAGATTAAAATGTACTTATCAACAGAAATAAAAAAAGATATCTTTAAAAAACACGGTGGTTCTGATAAAAACACCGGTAGCACCGAAGCTCAAATTGCCTTGTTTTCGCATCGTATCGACCATTTAACCGGTCATTTGCAAATAAATAAAAAAGATTATAATACACAACGTGCACTGATTAACTTAGTAGGTAAACGTCGCTCATTGTTGGATTATCTAAAAAATAAAGACATCGAAAGGTATCGTTCGATTCTGAAAAATCTTGAAATCCGTAAGTAATGACGGGTTCTCGGTTTTAGTAACTAAGGCATTTCGGGGAAACGAGATGCCTTTTTGCATTTTATACTGAAAAATATAAATCAAATATAAACCAGTTCTGCAAACGGCAGAACACAATTCAAAAACAAATGTCACAAATAGGAACTACACATTCGTTCGATCTTGGAGATGGACGGATTATTACCCTCGAAACCGGAAAATTAGCCAAACAGGCCGATGGATCGGTGGTTGTAAAATTAGGGGACACCATGCTTTTAGCTACTATTGTTAGTAACAAGGATGCCAAAGAAGGTGTTGATTTTTTACCGCTTACAGTTGATTACCAGGAAAAGTATGCTGCCACTGGAAGATTTCCGGGAGGATTTTTAAAACGTGAATCAAGATTATCTGATTACGAAATTTTAATCAGCCGTATTGTTGACCGTGCCATGCGCCCTTTATTTCCAGACGATTACCATGCAGATACCCAATTAATGATCTCATTAATTTCTTCTGATAAAAAAACCATGCCCGATGCATTGGTTGGATTAGCGGCTTCTGCAGCTGTTGCTGTTTCAAACATCCCGTTTAACGGACCTATTTCTGAAGTCCGTGTAGCTAAAATAGGAGGGAAATTAGTCCTCAACCCAACCATTGACGAACTGGCCACTGCAAGCCTTGAAATGATTGTTGCCGCTTCTGAACATGATATTGTAATGGTTGAAGGCGAAATGAGCGAAGTAAGTGAAGCCGAAATGCTTGAAGCGATTAAATTCGGACACGAAGCCATTAAGGTTCAGATCAACGCAATTAAAGAATTTGCTATTAAAGCAGGAATAAAACCCAAAAGAGAATATTGCCACGAGGTAAACGATGCCGAATTGAAGGAACGTGTAAAAGAAGCAACGTACCAAAAAGTTTACGATACAGCTAAAATCGGTAACCCGAATAAAAATGAACGTAAATCGGCCTTTAAAGCAATATTGGACGAATACAAATCAACCTTTAGCCAGGAAGAACTTTCTGAAAAACAGGCTTTGATCAACAAGTATTACCACGATGTGGAATACCATGCGATCCGCCGTGTTGCATTAGACGAAAAAATCCGTTTGGATGGCCGTAAAACAACCGATATCCGCCCGATATGGAGCGAAGTGGGTTATTTGCCCGCAGCACATGGTTCGGCTGTATTTACCCGCGGTGAAACGCAATCCTTAACTTCAGTAACCTTAGGAACCAAACTGGACCAGCAATTAATTGACGGTTCATTTATACAGGGTGAAAACAGGTTTTTATTGCATTACAACTTCCCTGGGTTTTCTACCGGCGAAGCCAAACCAAACCGTGGCCCTGGCCGTCGCGAAGTAGGACACGGAAACCTTGCCCTGCGTGCATTAAAAAAAGTAATCCCTGCCGATTGCCCTTATACCGTGCGTGTGGTATCCGATATTTTGGAAAGTAACGGTTCTTCCTCCATGGCAACAGTATGTGCCGGTACATTGGCCTTAATGGATGCAGGTGTGCAAATTACCAAACCTGTTGCAGGTATTGCCATGGGTTTAATTACCGACGACAAAGGAAACTACGCCATTTTAAGCGATATCTTAGGAGATGAAGATCACTTAGGGGATATGGACTTTAAAGTGTGTGGTACCAAAGATGGTATTACAGCTGTTCAAATGGACCTTAAAGTAAACGGTTTACCTTACGAAGTGATGGCACAAGCCCTTGAGCAAGCCAAACAAGGCCGTTTGCACATTATGGGCGAGATGATGAAAACCATGACCCAACCACGTGAAGATTACAAACCTCATGCACCCCGTTTAATTAAAATCGAAATCCCAACCGAATTTATCGGAGCGGTAATCGGGCCCGGAGGGAAAATTATTCAGGAAATTCAAAAAACCACCAATACCACCATCACCATTGAAGAGGTGAACAACAAAGGTATTGTTGAGATTTTTGCGGACAACGACGAAGATGCCCAGGCCGGTTTAAGGCGTATAAAAGGCATTGTAGCCGTTCCTGAAGTTGGAGAAATTTACGATGCCAAAGTAAAAACCATTATGCCTTACGGTGCATTTGTTGAGTTTTTACCGGGTAAAGACGGTTTACTGCACATTTCGGAAGTAGACTGGAAACGTTTGGATACACTTGAAGGAGTATTAAAAGAAGGAGAAATGATACAAGTGAAATTTTTAGGTTCCGATCCTAAAACAGGTAAATACAAACTTTCGCGTAAAGTTTTATTGCCTAAGCCTGAAGAAAATTCTACTGCTAAAGCGTAATCATAGATTTTCTAAAAATGAAAGGCGGCTCAATATGG
>JAHEYF010000111.1 GCA_023251755.1 Bacteroidota bacterium | reverse complement strand
ACGATAAATCCATCATCCTGCTGGATATTATTGACCTTGAAAAAAGCATTATTTCTCATACCATTTCTGCTAAAAACGATAGTCGTGTAAATAAAATAATTGAAGAAACGAAGCATGTGTCTTCACGCATAGAAAATATCAATATTTTTTCCAACTTATTACTGAAGCTCAATTCGTTTTATGTAAAAATAGGCTTCATCCGGGATGGTAAGGATTTTAAACAGGTGCAGGAGTTTTTTAATTCAAGCCTTCCACCCTACAACGAAAAAAACCTTTCCTTTCAGGAAAAATTATACCTCTACAATTCATTTATCAGTTATTACTTTTTTATTCAGGATTTTGAAAAAGGGTATAAATATGCGATCAAATACATCCAACTGTTTGATGAAAACCCGGAGATGATCATTCACAAAAGTGAATTTTACATTAAAGGCATCAACCATTTATTGGTGGTTACACACAAGCTCTACTTATTTAATGAGTTTGAGGCCAACTACAAACTATTAATGAAGGTGCACAACATCAAAGGCCTTGTATTAACCGAGAACCTGCAAATGATGCTGTTTCGCTACAAGTACATGCATAAAATCAACCACTATTATATGATTGGTGATTTTACGGGTGGCTCAAAAATCATTTCGGTGGTGGAGAATGAGCTTGACCGCTTTGCACTTCGCATGGACAAACACGATGTACTGGTGTTTTATTACAAAGTGGCCTGTTTGTATTTTGGTGCCAGTAATTTTAAGAAAGCACTGATCTGGCTCAATAAAATTATTAACAGCAAAGATGTCGATTTACGTGAAGATATTTTATCCTTTGCCCGTATACTTAGCCTTATTTGCCACTTTGAGCTGAAGAACATCGAATTGGTTGAATACCACATTAAATCGACTTACCGTTTCCTCTTAAAAAAACAGGGCTTGTACAAGTATTTTATTTACATTATTGATTTCATGAAAAACCTCGATAAAAATATGCAGGGAAAAAAACTGATCCGGCATTTTGAGGATTTAAAAGAAAAGCTGACTAAGCTTGAAAATCAAAAATACGAGCGCAGGCCCTTTTTGTATTTCGATATTATTTCGTGGCTGGAAAGCAGGATAGAAAACAAAGCAGTGGAAGATATTATTCACACCAAGGCCATGAGGAGGATAAAAAACAAATAGTTTAACCGTTCATTCGTTTAATCGTTTATTCGTTTCAAGTAAGACCCCAACGAAACCCCTCACAATTACCGTTTGAGCATCATTGCTATCCGGCAACGAATAAACTATTAAACGAATAAACTATTATTTTTTCTGACTATCATTAAACCCAAATACTTTTTTAAGTATATCGTTTACACGGGCCATAGGGTCTTTACGGATTTTTGCTTCTTCATCGGCTACCAATAAAAACAAACCTGCAATAGCGCGTTGGGTAACATAAGCTTCTAAGTCGGGGTTTTGTTTTTTTACCCCTGGTATTTTATTGTACTTTGTTACAAGCGGGTTCCAGTAGCCTGTTACTTTTACTTTTTCAATGGCGTCTTTTACAATAGGCCTGAATTTTTGGGTCAACTGAGTGGTGGTATTGTCTTTTAAATATTTAGTGGCTGCGGTATCAGCACCTTTTAAGATAGCCATTCCATCGCCAATGCTCATGTTTTTTATAGCGTCCAGAAATATGGGAGCGGCTGATTTAGCAGCTTCTTCGGCTGCACGGTTCAGCGAAGTTTCAAATTCATTCACTTTCTTTTCCATGCCGAGTTTAACTAATTTTGTTTTCATATCCTTTGCTTCCGGTGGAAAAGGAATAAACAAACGGGCATTTTTTAAATAACCATCAGCTTTACTGGCCGATGAAGTAGAGTTGTTGGAACCCACATTCAGGGCTTCTCTCAATCCATGTATAATATCTTCATTACTCAGTGTGGGCTTTGCAGTACCCCCGCTTACTTCATTTTTTACCTCGTTCTTCACTTCCTTTACCTCGTTTTTCACATCATCTTTTGTTTTGTTCCAAAGGTCTTTAGCTGTTTGAGCCTGCGCGTTTAACCCTGCATAACAGGTAAATAAAACCAAAATTGTCTTTTTCATACTATTGTGTTTTTTGTTGGGTGAATACAAATATACTGCCATTCTTTTTGTAGCAGGTAGCAAGTAGCTGGTCTTTAGTAGTACTACCCCGATACCAGCTACCTGTTACTTGTTACCAATTAATTGAAACAAATATAAAGTTTATCTGTATTTTCACTCTATAAAAAATAGTTTATTTTATGTGCAGGTAATAGGTAGCAGGTCGTAAGTAGCAGGTACTTGCTACCTGATACCAGCTACCTGCTACTTATTCCATTAACTTTTAACTTAGTCTATATGAAGGCGGAAATAATTACAATCGGTGATGAAATCCTTATCGGGCAGGTAGTTGACACGAACTCGGCCTGGATTGGGCAAGAGCTCAACCTTATTGGAATAAAAGTGGTACAGATCAGTTCGGTTTCGGATGATGAACAACATATATTAAACAGTCTGAAAGAAGCGGAGTCAAGGGCCGATATTATTTTTATTACCGGTGGATTGGGCCCTACTAAAGACGATATTACCAAACACACCCTGTGTAAGTACTTTAATACAGGTATGCGGATTGATGAAGAAGTACTGGCTATGGTCAGTGAATTTTTCAGTAAACGCAACAAGCCCTTTACTACTTTAAACCAAAAGCAGGCAGAGGTTCCTGAAATATGCACTGTTATTAAAAATTACCAGGGCACTGCGGCCGGTATGTGGTTCGAAAACAAAGGCAAATATTTTATGAGTATGCCCGGTGTTCCTTACGAAATGAAGGCTATGATGAGTGAGCAGGTATTACCGATGCTCAAAACTAAATTTCAGTTGCCGGCCATTTTTCACAAAACAGTGTTAACACAGGGAATAGGCGAAAGTTTTCTGGCTGAAACAATTGAAGACTGGGAAAACGGTTTAAGTAAAGACAACATTAAACTGGCTTACCTGCCTTCGCCGGGAATGGTTCGTTTGCGTTTAAGCAGCACGGGTGAAGATTTAGGCCAGTTAAAACAAATCATTGAACAGCACATTGTAAAACTGCAAAGTCTCATTCCCAAATATATTTATGGTTATGAAGAATACGGGCAGGAACAGCCTTTGCTTGAAAAAATAGTCGGGGATTTGTTGTTGCAAAAAAGGAAAACACTTGCTTTGGCAGAAAGCTGTACCGGTGGTTATATCTCCCACTTAATTACTTCCTTTGCCGGAAGTTCTGCTTATTACAATGGTTCTATTGTACCTTATCACAATCAATTTAAACATGAATTGTTAGATGTAGGCCAGGATGTATTCATTAGCAATGGTGCTGTAAGTGAAGCCTGTGTGAAACAAATGGCGGAAGGGGTAAGGAAAAAATTTAACTCCGATTACGCTATTGCAACATCAGGAATTGCAGGCCCGGCCGGAGGAACAATTGAAAAACCTGTAGGTACCGTTTGGATTGCGATTGCTACACCTGGACAAACCATCGCCGAAAAATTTATTTTCAGCAGCAACCGCAGCCGCAATATCCATATAACGGCGGTAACGGCATTGAATATGCTGAGGAAGATACTTGTAGAAAGTTCATTCGTTCAATAGTTATTCGTTCAATAGTTATTCGTTCAATAGTTATTCGTTTAACAGCTTAGTTAGAAACAAATGAACGGATAAACTATTGAACTTATAAACTAAAATTAATCAAATCAAATTTTTCCGTACAATGGCGTTATTGCTGTTGATGTGAAAGGTCCAGGATTCGTTAAAAATTTTTGGAAGGTAGCGCCGGTACAACAACATCCGGGCATTGGTATTTTTATTTGCTTCGTCGTCTTTATCAATTGCATTAAATTCATAAATCATCACCTTGGGGTGTTCGCGCATAAAGGTGCGTACGATTTCCGAAATAGTGTTCATCACTCCGTATACCTCACCCCTGTTGGTGGTCACGTATTCTTCCCCTTCAAACTCATCGTTAATAACCCCAAAAACTATAGTAGCATGTAATATATTGTCCTGTCTTCTGCCAAATCTTACTTCATAACGCAGGCCGCTGGGCGTACTAAAAAAATACACACTGGCCGATTTGATCGCCGGGTATTCTATCGGGTATATTTTATCACCTTCCTGACCATTCATAAATAGCTTGCACACAGTATTTCTTCCCCTTAAAAGTATACTTTTTTTACGAAATGAAAGATAGAAATCTCAGAAACTGTTCAAATTATACCTAAAATTTACCCCTTCGTCTTTTATATTTATCGCTTAATGCCATAATTTAAGCAGTGAATGATAACAGATGCATGCAAGCCTTGTTCTAAATTTCAGATCAATTTCCTTCCCTCAATTATAAACAGGTTCCAACTTTACAATTTACCTGAACAATTTTTCCCACTTATAATACCCTTTTTGCACGGAGACAAAGCCCTGTTATAAATGAACTATAATTGCGGAACAAATCAGATAAATAAGACCAAAAAACAAATCAACATGAAAAAAATTACTTTTTTATTAGCTGTAGGTTTATGCGCAGGATCACTTGTTGCAGGGGAAAATCCAAACGATAAAGCTGCAAAAAAAAATGCAGGTACAAACACCATCAACAAAACCAATGCAGCTTCGCCCTGGATTGTTCAAAATTCAGGTTTTGGGACTCAACGCGGCATTTCTAAAATTAACATCGTCAGTCCAACAATAGTTTGGGCCACGGCATACGACGGTGCTGTTCCGAGCAGAAACACACTTGAGTTTACAAGAACCACAGACGGAGGTACCAGCTGGACCCCCGGTGTTTTTATGACGGACACTTCTACTTACATGATCTCCAGTGTTGCCCCAATTGACGGGAACACCTGTTTTGCGGTGTTTGCCCCTAAAGCAGGCACAGGTGGTAAAACTATGAAAACAATTGATGGCGGACTAAACTGGACCGATGTTGCGGCTACAAGCTGGACGGGCAGCTGGGCCGATGACATTGGTTTTTTTGATGCCAGCAATGGTGTTGCCATTGGAGACCCTGTAACCAATAAATTTATAGTGTATACCACTGGCGATGGTGGTGTCAACTGGGTTCAAACACCAGCTGCAAACATTCCTGTTATGCAGGCAAGCGAATACCCTGTACAGGATTATTTTGATATTGTTGGAAATACAATATGGGTAGGAACCAACCAGGGAAGGGTGTTCAAATCGATTGACAATGGAAAAAACTGGACGGTTACTGCTACCGGTTTAACTTCTTATACCGATGTTAATTTTAAAGATGCCAATACCGGTTTTGCTATACAGAAAGATGTTACTTACCTGGTTAAAAAAACGATTGATGGTGGCGCTACCTGGTCAACAGTGACACCCACAGGTGCTTTTTTAAAAAACGATTTTGATTTTCTTCCGGGGTCGGGAAGTACCTGGGTAAATGTTTCAGCAACGCTGCCTACCGGAAAAGGATCTTCTATCAGCACCGATGATTGTGCCTCTTTTACCTCTATAGATACCACCTTACAATACACCACCGTTCGGTTTTTTGATGCGCTTAGCGGTTGGGCCGGTGGTTTTTCAAGCGACGGGGGGCTCTACAAATGGGACCCCACCGCAATGGTAAGTGTGAAAGAGATTCAAACAGACAATGTTGAATTCAGTTTGTACCCCAACCCAAGTATAGGAAATGTAAGCCTTAACATCGAAAATTTAAACAGCAGCAAGTCTTTAATTGAAGTGTTTGATATGATCGGAAATAAAATTTTTGCGGGGGAATACAATTCAGCATTAACTAAAAGGGTTGACATTCACCTTGAAAAAGAACAGGCCGGGATTTATTTTGTCCGTGTAAGTGTAAACAACAAATCGGTTACGAAAAAGGTTTCGTTGGTGAAGTAGTGAGAGAGTAAGAAAGTGAGAAGGTAAGAAAGTAGGGTTTCCTGGAGAGATTACATATTCAATACAGACACACTTTCTCACATTCTTACTTTCTCACATTCTAACTATTCCCCTCCGATGAAAAAACCCCTGAAATACTCCAGGCTTCCGGCTTAGCGGCAAACAATACTTTGGTCTGACGCCATACCGAGTTAAACAATTCAGAGTTTCTGTAATTCTCTAAGTGTTTTTCACTTTGCCATTTGCTGTAAGTAAAATAAACAGTCGGTGAATTTATATCCCTGTGCAACTCCAACAGGCTGCAACCTTCAAACGAAGCAATCAGGTGTTTATTGGCGTTAAACAGGCTCAGAAAATCATTTACCTTTTCAGGCGCGAAAGTCATTTTAACGATGCGAGTCAGCATTTTTTTTAATCTTCAAATTCAACCGAAATATTAAAATCGGTATGTAAATTAATGTTTTTCGGAAACAACAATTGCCGCGCCTGCCCTTTATTGATAGCTATTTCAAGAAAGCCCGATGTATTGAACAAAGCGAGTGCCGATATTTCCGGCACAGCATCGTAAGACGCGGCTATTTCTGAAATCCTTAAGCCTGGTAGATGAATAGTGAAGGTACGGTTTCTACGGATCTGCTCAAAAAACTGCTTCGAAATATTGGTAATTACGTTTCCATACGAATCCATATACAAACAACGGCCTATTATGGAAGAAGGTGTACTTGTAGGCTGAAAATTCAACAACTGCAAATACTCTTCCGTTGCCGTCGCCATTTCCTTTACAGGCTTCCCATTAGCCATGTCGCAGGCAGCCCGTATTAAAGTGTCTTTCATGAAAAAGATGGAATCAGGGTACAGCTCCTTTTTCAATTCATAAATTTCAGCCTGATCTGCATAATCGTAAAACAAGGTAAATACACCGTTGTCCGGGCAAAGTACCCATTGTTTTTTATACTTAATCAGCAAATACCTGTCTGTTTTATTGTTGGGGGCCTTCATCCCTAAAACATGAATGCTGTTTTCGGGGAAATGATGAAAAGCCCCTCCAAAAATATAAGCCGCCTGTATGATGTTAAACTTCTCCACCTCGTGGCATATATCCACCAGTTGGGCTTCGGGGCAATTGCTCAGCACCATGGCCTTCACCAGGGCAACATAATTGTCCCGAAGTCCTAAATCGCTGGTTAATGTAATAATTGCCATGAATTTGCGCGCTTGAAAAAGGCTGTTTAAACTTTACGGATAAAATTTTCGACTTTTCTCAAAAGTAATTAATATTTTTACGCCTCTAAAAGCATGATTTTCCTATCAATTAACAGATTTATAAACAAACAACGGAAAAATTTTGAGCGAAAAAATAATAGCTGTTGATTCCGTTGAACCGGTAGAGTTGTATGGTGTTAACGATCACAAGCTCAATATCATAAAAAAACATTTTCCCAAATTGCGTATTGTTGCAAGGGGTTATTCCATTAAATTGATTGGGGACGACAGCGAAATTGAACGTTTCGAAAAACGCTTTGATTTGCTCACCGATTTTTATCACAAGAACGGAGTACTCACCGAGCATACGATTGAACGCCTGCTTGGGCAGGCCGGTACGAATATCATCGAATCGATGGACGATACCGGCAACGATGTTATACTTTTTGGAAACAGTGGTCTGGTTATAAAAGCCCGTACCCCCAACCAGAAAAAAATGGTGGAGAGCATTGATAAAAATGATATGCTGTTTGCCATTGGGCCTGCCGGAACAGGAAAAACCTATACTGCGGTTGCGCTTGCCGTCAGGGCATTAAAGAATAAAGAAGTAAGAAGGATCATACTGACCCGCCCGGCGGTTGAAGCGGGAGAAAACCTTGGTTTTTTGCCCGGTGATCTTAAAGAAAAACTCGACCCTTACCTGCAACCCCTGTACGACGCCCTGTACGACATGATTCCGTTGGAGAAACTGAATCAATACTTAGAAAGTAAAATAATACAAATAGCCCCCCTGGCTTTTATGCGGGGACGTACGCTCGACAATGCCTTTGTGATTTTAGATGAAGCGCAAAACACCACCGAAAGCCAGATGAAAATGTTTTTAACACGGATGGGGGCCAGCGCTAAGTTTATTATTACCGGCGATGCTTCACAAATTGATTTGCCCCGCCACCAGCCTTCCGGCTTAATACAGGTGATGCGGGTTATCAAAAATGTACAGGGCATCGATTTTATTTACTTAGACGGAAGCGATGTGATTCGCCACCGCTTGGTAAAAGCTATTATTGAACGATACGATGAGGCTAAACCTGAGTCAAAAGAAAATCAAGCACCAACCTCCCACCCGGCTAAAGGGCGGACAAAAGATAAATCATGAGCAAAGCACTAACACAAACTCATTTTAATTTTCCGAACCAGACAGCCTTTTACAAAGGCAAGGTGAGGGATGTTTACACCATTGGAACCGATTATTTAGTAATGGTGGCCAGCGACCGCATCAGCGCTTTTGATGTGGTCTTACCAAGAGGTATTCCTTACAAGGGACAAGTCCTGAACCAGATTGCAGCTAAATTTTTAGAAGCCACCAAAGACATTGTTCCCAATTGGGTAATTGCCGTGCCCGACCCTGTGGTTACCATTGGCCGTTATTGCCAGCCTTTTAAGGTGGAGATGGTGATACGTGGTTACTTAGCCGGGCACGCCGCACGTACTTATAATTCGGGCTTGCGCAGCTTGTGTGGTGTAACATTGCCCGAAGGTTTAAAAGAAAACGACCGCTTGCCGGAACCAATTATTACCCCTACTACAAAAGCTTCGGAAGGCCACGATGAAGATATTTCGCGGGAAGAAATTTTAAAGCGGGGAATTGTAAGTGAAGAACATTATGTGCAACTCGAAAAATACACCCGCGCCTTGTACCAGCGGGGTAGCGAAATAGCAGCTAAACAGGGTTTAATATTGGTAGATACAAAATATGAATTCGGTTTGCACGATGGGAAAGTGATTTTGATGGACGAAATTCATACACCGGACTCATCGCGGTATTTTTACAAAGAAGGTTATGAAGAACGCCAGAGTAAAGGAGAAGAACAAAAACAACTGAGCAAGGAATTTGTGAGAAGGTGGTTAATAGCTAACGGCTTTCAGGGCAAAGAAGGGCAAAGCATTCCGGAGATGAGTGATGAATGGGTGAATGAAATATCGGAACGATATATTGAATTGTACGAAAAAGTAGCCGGGGAGAAGTTCATTAAACACGATGTGAGTGATGTGATGAACAGGGTGGAGAGGAATATCCTTGGTTTTTTGAAAACGATTTGAAGATGCAATAATTTGAAAATTTGAAGATGAGAAATCATCTAAAACGAAGCAATAACATTAACAATGAGGGCTCAGCGAGCTGAAATAAAAATTAATTTATCATGTATTATCCAACTACCTGCTACCATCTACTTACTACTCATATCTCAATACTAACGTCTCAATACTAAACTATGTCAAAACTTGTACTCTTTCGCCACGGACAATCGGTGTGGAATTTGGAAAATAAATTTACCGGATGGGTGGATGTTGAATTAACAGAAAAAGGAATTCAGGAAGCCAAAAATGCCGGAGAAAAATTAAAAGGATTTACTTTTGATGAAGCCTATACTTCTGATTTAAAACGTGCACAGGAGACATTAAAACTTGCATTAACTGTATGCGGTCTAAACAATATTCCTGTTACCAATAACAAAGCCTTAAACGAACGTATGTATGGTGATTTACAGGGATTAAACAAAGCTGAAACAGCGCTTAAATTCGGTGAGGAGCAGGTGAAAATATGGAGGAGGAGTTTTGATATTGCTCCCCCAAACGGTGAAAGTCTAAAAGATACTGCTGCCCGTGTAATCCCTTATTTTGAACAGGAAATAATTCCTAAATTAAAAGCGGGAAAAAATATTGTGATTGCAGCGCATGGCAATAGCTTAAGGGCTTTAATTATGTACCTTGAAAAAATGAGCCCGGCACAAATATTAGAATTTGAAATTGGAACAGCAGTGCCAAGACTTTATGAACTGGACGAACAATTGAATGTATTAAAAGCGGGAAATTTATAATCAGTTCATTTGTTTTCTTGTTCAATCGTTTATTAGTTAAGTACAACTTAATAACAATTGAACGAATAAACAGATAAACGCATGAACGAATAAATATGGAACAACAATTCACCTCACACGAAAGCAAAATAATTGCCATTGATTTTGACGGAACCATTGTTGAACATGCTTATCCTAAAATCGGTAAGGAAATGTTATTTGCTTTTTCCACGATCAAAGCTTTACAAAAAAAAGGGCACAAGCTTATTTTATGGACATTCAGGGATGGTGAGATGCTGGAAGAAGCCGTGGCATATTGCCGCCAGAATGGGGTGGAATTTTATGCAGTCAATAAAAGTTACCCCGAAGAACAATACGATCTTTCCATCAGCCGTAAAATTAATGCCGACCTTTTTATTGACGACCGCAATGTAGGCGGCTTTCCGGGTTGGAGCAAGGTATGGCAGATACTGCACCCCGAAGGAGGAGATTTTAACCATCAGCTGACGGACGCTGAGGCCCATAACAATTTTAAAAAGGATGGTTCTTTTATTAAAAAATTGTTCGGGAAAAAATAATCGTTTTAACATAAGTTTATTTGTTCTTTTGTTTATTCGTTCTTTTTTAGCAACTAACATATAAACGAATGAACAGGTAAACGAATAAACTTTTAACTTAGGTAAATGATTTATTTAAAAACAAGAGAAGAGATTGAGCTGATGCGTGAGGCATCCCTGCTGGTTTCGCGTACACTGGCGCTTATGGCCCGCGAAATTAAACCGGGTGTAGACGCACTTAAGCTCGATAAATTAGCAGAGGAGTACATTCGCGATAACGGAGGTGTGCCTGCATTTAAAGGGTATCACGGCTTTCCGGCGACTTTGTGTACATCGGTGAACGAACAGGTGGTGCATGGTATACCCAATTCACAAGCTTTAAAAGAAGGAGATATTGTATCGGTAGACTGTGGTGTTAAGAAAAATGGATTTTTTGGCGACCATGCTTATACTTTTTGTGTTGGAGAAGTAAAACCGGAAGTAAAACGATTGATTGAAGTTACAAAAGAATGTTTGTACCTGGGCATTGAACAGGCTAAACTGAACAACCGGATAGGCGATATAAGTTTTGCGGTACAGGACCATGCCGAAAAAAACGGGTACGGTGTAGTACGCGAATTGGTTGGACACGGCTTGGGCAAAAACCTGCACGAAGACCCTGAAGTCCCTAATTTTGGTAAACGTGGAATGGGTCCGAAAATTAAAAATGGATTAACCATTGCCATAGAGCCCATGATTAATCTCGGTAAAAAAGGGGTTAAACAATTAAACGACGGCTGGACGATTGTTACGGTGGATGGCTTGCCTTCGGCCCACTTTGAACACGACATTGCCATTATAGACGGTAAAACGGAAATTCTTTCTACATTTGATTATATAGAAGAAGCGCTCGGCTTAAAAGTTCTTAGTTCTTAGTTCAGTGTTCTTAGTTTCCAGTGCTATAAATCAATTATGAAAAACCTTAAAAAATTCTTGAATCATTACCGAAATCACTTTTTTGCTTTTGGCTTATTACTTTTGGCTTCTCAATTTTTAACTTTTGACTTTAAACTTTTAACTTAATATTATGTTATCCAAAAAAATAGAACAAGCCCTAAACCAGCAAATAGAGCTGGAAGCATCGAGTTCCAATTATTACCTGGCCATGGCATCCTGGGCGGAGGTACAGGGCATTAACGGGGTTGCTGCATTTTTATACGGCCACAGCGATGAGGAGCGTATGCACATGACCAAGCTTATACAATACGTAAACGAACGTGGTGGACATGGCATTGTTCCAACAATAAAAGCTCCTCCGGCAAATTATAAATCGGTAAGCGAAGTGTTTGATATTGTATTGTCGCACGAAACAAAAGTGTCCAAATCAATCAACGAACTGGTTGACCTTTGTTTGAAGGAAAAAGATTACAGTACGCATAACTTTTTGCAATGGTATGTAACCGAGCAAATTGAAGAAGAATCGCTTGCCCGTACCAACGTAGACAAATTGCGTTTAATGGGGGGAGAAAAAGCAGCCCTTTATTTCTTTGACCGCGATTTAGCCGGCGCAAAAGCAAAAGAAGCAAAACAACAAAAAGGAGAGGCGAAATAATTTTCGCCTTTTTTATTTTAGCCTATATAATTCTGCTTTTACGAAATCAGCCAATTCACGGACGTACTTGTCCGAAAAATCAAATTCGATCCCTGCTGCCTTGTAAATTTCTCCTATTGGTTTTGTATAACCTATTTTTAATGCGGCAATATATTGCTGAAGGGCCTGTTTAGGGTTTTGTTTGTAATTGCGCCACACCGCTATTGCACCCAATTGCGCCATACCGTATTCAATGTAATAAAACGGAACTTCATACAGGTGGAGTTGTGCCTGCCAGCTGCGTTGAAAATATTTTTCCAGTCCGGTGTAATCCACCTGCCCGGTACCAAAGTCTTTCATTATTGTTGTCCATTTGGCCGACCGCTGTTCAACCGTATGCTCAGGGTGCAGGTAGATCCAATGTTGAAATTTATCAATGGCCGCAATCCAGGGCAGGGATTTTAATAATTTTTCAAGTTGTTCTTTTCTCGCCCGTTTATAATCTTCCGCATCCGGAAAAAACATGTGCCAATGTTCCATTGATATCAGCTCCATGCTCATACTGGCCAGTTCCGCTACTTCCGAAGGAGTGCTTTTAAATTCTGTAAGCGGAAGGTCTTTCGACAAGAACGAATGCAGAGCATGGCCTCCTTCATGCACCATTGTAACTAAGTCGCGGTGCGAACCCACTGCATTCATAAAAATAAAAGGGACCCCTGTTTCGTACAAAGGATAATTATACCCTCCGGGTGCTTTGCCTTTTCTGGATTCTAGGTCTATGTTTTTCATGAGTTTCATCGTTTCCAGGCATTCACCAAAAAACGGGTCTATCTCATAAAAACAGTCAATCGCCTTGTCTAATAAATCTGCACCTGTTGTAAAAGGTTTTAAGGGTTCTTTTCCTTCTGTATCTACTTCTGTATCCCAGGGCTTATAGGAATCAAGGTTCAATTGTTTTTTACGTTCGGCTTCCAGTTGAGTTGTTACAGGGACAATATTTTTTTGAATCGCGTCGTGGAAATTTAAACAGTCCTGCGCATTGTAATCAAAACGACCCAGTTCTTCAAACTTATAATCGCGGTAGTTTTTAAACCCTGCGTTCAAGGCCACCTGGTGCCTTAGTTTCAAAAGGGTGTCAAACAAAGTGTTGAACTCCTGTTCATCCTTGTCTTTGCGCTGTTGTGTTTTAAAATAAATGGACTCACGAAGCGCCCGGTCTTTGTTTTTTAACAACACCGCTGCTTTCTGAAGCGTTATTTCTTCACCTTTGTATTCAATAGTCTGAGCAGCGGCAATAGCCCCATACTTTTGTGAGTCGTTGCTGATTTGTGTAAACAAAGGGATGTTCTGTTCGCGAAACAATTCAAGGCTTTTTTTAATGGACCTTAAATAGATAAAGTATTTTGTCTGATCTAATTTATCGCGGTATTCGGACTTGATTAATTTTTTATTCAGTTCATTTAAATACGGAGCAATATGGGGTTCTATTTCAGAAACAAAATCTGAGTATTTTTTAAGCAATTGATCATTGCTGGTGTCGCAGGTCATGTTAATGTAACGCCAGGCATAATCTTCGCTCACCACTGCTTCCAGCTCGCTTAAATCGAACATCCATTTTTCGAGTTCTTTTTCCGAATTAATTACCCGGTTTTGAAGTTCTTCGTAAAATGATTTTAAATCATCCCAGGTATTTATAACCAGCTCATTCGAAACAAATTTTCTTTTGGGTTTTACAGGTATCGCTATTTTAGTGGTATTCATTTAGTACTAAGTTTTATAGTTTATCCGTTTTTTTGTTCAATCGTTTATCCTTTATGTATTTAATTGTTTGAACT
>JAHEYF010000202.1 GCA_023251755.1 Bacteroidota bacterium | reverse complement strand
CCCTGTAGCGGATATGTGCATTGTAAAAACCAATTCAAAGGGGGACACTTTGTTTACAAAAAAATTCGCAAAGGGGCGTTGCAATTCCATCGACAAAACAAGCGACAATGGTTATGTGGTAGGCGGTTACAGTAGCGGATCAGCCCCGCTGGCCAAATTAGTTAAACTCAATGCAAACTTTGATACCCTGTGGACAAAAACTTACCCGCAGTTAAACGGCTATAGCATCACTTACATTAATGAAGCGCACCAAACGGCTGACAAAGGTTTTATTCTGATAGGCATGAGTCTCAATGGATCTAATATGGATGCCCTGTTAATAAAAACAGACAGTGTGGGAAATATAATTCCGCATACCATAAACATTGCACACATGAAGGCAAAAGAGGAACTGCTGGTTTACCCGAACCCATTTAATAAACAGACAAAAATAATCCTGCCGGTGGAACTACAAAACAGTTGTGTTGTACTTATAAACATGATGGGTATTGAAGTAAAAAAATATTATGCGGATGGGACAGAATTGTTATTGAACAAAGAAAATTTACCTGCCGGGACTTATACCCTGCTTATTCAAACTACCGGTGATGCAGGCATACGGACTTACTCACAAAAGATTATTATCGAATAACAAGTTGAATAGTTTACCTGTTCGTTCGTTTATAAGTTTATCATTATCAGGCGAACGAATAACTTATAAACGAATGAACCATTGCCGCCCGAACTTTCTCGTAGATAAAAACAGATCTTTGGTATACTAAAGATTTTTCTTCTGTTCTGTTTTAATAATTTGTTGCGTTTTCAATCAACCAAAACCAATAAATTATGCTAAAAAAAATTACAAAAAACAGTCTTACGGCCAACTTAATTTTAGGCCTTTGTTTTCTTACAGTCTTTAAAGGCAATGCCCAGGTGAGCAATTACCTTTTTTCTCAAACCAATGCAGCCTATACCGAAATTACGGGTGGAACTGTAATTAAAACCGGTGATTGCACCAACAAGGATACCGTTTACACAGCTAACCTGCTTGGATTTACTTTTCAGTTCAACGGAAAAGATTACACAGAAGTAGGTGTTAGTACCGAAGGGTATATTTGGTTTGGCCGTGGTACACCGGCAACCAATACCTATAGCCCGATTTCTGCGGCATCGGCCAATCTCAATGGTACCGATACCATTGAAGGTGTTGCAGCAGCCCTGGCACGCCACCTCGCTGCACGTACAACTGCTCCCTGCGGCGAAATTATGTGCGCAACAGCAGGTACATCGGGTTCCCAGGTGTTTACTGTGCAGTACAAAAATTTTAAAACCTCTTCAGCTACGGCAACTGCTGTTGTTTTAAATTTCCAGATAAAATTATACGAAGGAAGCAATGCAATTGAATTTGCTTACGGGCCTTTTACCACCACCGGGCTTTCTGCCACCAGCGCCTGTCAGGTGGGACTGAGGGGAATTTCTAACCTCGATTTTATTAACCGCACCACTACTACAAGCTGGGACAGCACCACCGCCGGAACAGCAGCCAATGCGAGTATGCGCTTAAGTCCCACAGTTTTTGCCGACAGTGATTTGGTGTACCACTGGGCACCATCGGCTGCGTGCAGCGGAACCCCAACTGCGGGACAGGCTTTTATTGCACAGGATTCTATATGCCCCGGCACCCTTGCCCATTTTACATTAACGGGAGCAACAGCTGCTATGGGCATTACTTACCAATGGCAGGTTTCAAACAACGGCAGCACCTGGAGCAATATGAACGGAGCCATCAACAGCAACCTCAACGACTCCATATACCTTCCTGTGTATGTACAATGCCTCGTGAGTTGTGGAAGCAATACAACTGCTTCAAGTCCGGTGCAGATTTTTATCAACCCCTTTAACGAGTGTTATTGTACCCCTGCGTCTACTAACAGCAATTGTACAAACGGCGGTTATATTGATTCAGTGGCCATTATGGGGACAAGCATTAACAATGTTTCGGCCTGCGATCAGTTGAACGGAACGGCTTACTCTGTTTTTCCTGTTTCGGCCAGTACTTCCGATACTCTTTTTCTTGGGGTGACGTACATGGCCCATGTAAAAACTACGGCTTCCAATAAAATATCTTTATGGATCGATTATGATCACAGCGGCTCTTTTGATGCTTCGGAATGGACCCTGATCGACTCGGCTTCTGTGGCCGGTATGCCTTCCATGAAAAACTTCAGTATTCCTTTAACAGCACAGGAAGGTTTAACAAAAATGCGGATCAGAACAAGATCGGCTACAGGGGCCAATGCAGCTACAAATGCCTGTACACAATTCGGGAGTGGTGAAACCGAAGACTACACTATCATTATTTCTTCTTCACCAAACGGAATAAACGCTGTATCAGATCTTAAAAACGGAATGGAAGTTTATCCCAATCCCTTTACCGGGGATGTAAATATAAGCTACAGCCTTAGTGTAAATGTAAAAAGTATGGACCTTGCCATTTACAATGCTTACGGGCAATTGGTAAAAGTATTGAACAAAGGCAGTCAGAGCGCCGGTAAATTCAATGTTAATTTTGCCGGTAACGAAATGTGCAAAGGAATTTACATTGTTAAATTAATTGCAGATGGAAATATCAGTACTAAACGAATCGTGAAGAATTAGTTCTTTTGTTCATTCGTTTAACCGTTCTGTGTGATAGTGTATAATCCCCGCTCTGGTAGCGGGGATTATTGTTATCGGAATTCGCATAAAACAACAAGCCCCGTAAATTAAACATTTACAGGGCTTTTGTTGTCCGACCAGGGCTCGAACCTGGACTCTACTGAACCAAAATCAGTCGTGTTGCCAGTTACACCATCGGACAGTTTCCCTATACAGGGGAGAATTGGGCAGCAAAAATACAACTTTTTTTATATTTAGAAAATTTTAACTTTTCTTTTTTATTCAAGGGGCAATAAAAAATTACCTTTTCGTTTATTTTTATCTAAATTCGCAGGCTATAGCTTAAAAAAATTATGACGCTTCAATACAAAAAATTAAATAACATTATTGGTTGGTTGGTGTTTGCCCTTGCCACATTCACCTATTGTTCAACCATTGAGCCCACAGCAAGTTTCTGGGATTGTGGTGAATACATTGCCTGTTCATACAAACTCGAAGTAGGCCACCCGCCGGGAGCCCCTTTCTTTTTGCTCATCGCCCGTTTTTTCTCCCTGTTTGCAGGTGGCGATGTGGCCCACGCCGCTTTGTGGGTCAATGTAATGAGCGCTTTGTGCAGTTCCTTTACTATTTTATTCCTGTTTTGGTCAATTACCCGCCTGGCAGCTAAACTATTTGCATTTAACAACGAAGAACTGAACCCTGGTAGAATGTACGCTATACTTGGAAGCGGCGTAATCGGAGCTTTGGCTTATACCTTTTCCGATTCATTCTGGTTTTCGGCTGTTGAAGGCGAGGTGTACGCCATGTCCTCTTTCTTTACGGCCATTGTATTCTGGGCCATCTTAAAATGGGAAGAAGAAGCCGATGAACCGGGTGCTGTGCGCTGGTTAGTACTTATCGCCTACCTCATGGGACTTTCAGTTGGTGTCCATTTACTGAACCTCCTTGTTATCCCTTCTATTTGTTTTATTTATTATTACAAAAAATACAAATTCAGCTGGAAAGGATGGTTTGCAACCGGCATTGTTTCCCTTGTTATTTTAGGGGGCGTTCAGGCAGGTATTATACCGGGCATCGTAAAACTTGCAGCCGATTACGAATTGTTGTTTGTCAACAAAATGAATTTGCCTTTCAACTCCGGAACAATTGTTTATTTCCTTCTTTTAATCGGCTTTGTGGTTGCAGCCATCGTATATTCCCTCAATAAAAAAGAGCAGTACTTTAAAATTACCATTGCCCTGGCCGCTCTGTTTGCCCTTCTGGCGGTGGCTTCCGGCGAAAGTGGCGGTGCTATACTCAAACGCCTTGTAGTATTGGGCGGCATGGTGTACGCTAT
>JAHEYF010000110.1 GCA_023251755.1 Bacteroidota bacterium | reverse complement strand
GGTAAATCCTATTGCTGGTTAGATGCACTCCTGCAGAGCTAACTTCCTCTTCAGATCTACGGAACGAGTATAAAAATAATTTTACAAAAAAACACCAACTATTTTTTGCACCATTACCTTTTTACATTTCGATGGATATTTTCACTTTACCACCAAGTCCTTTCTCCACAATATCAAAAAGAGTTTTCAAGGTTAAATTACTTCCATTGTTTTCTACTCTTGAAATAAAAGTTCTATTTTTGTCCACAAGGTCTGCAAGTTGATCTTGCGTTAAGTTCTTTTCTTCGCGGGCTTTTCTTAAAAGTAAACCTATTTTAAAACTTTCAAATCCTCTGTCAAGCTCGTCCCGTCTTTCAGTTCCTTTTTTTCCGTATACAGAGTCTTTTATTTCTTTCCAGCTTTTAGTTTTCATTTTATTTATTTTTCTGTTCGTAATACTCTTTCATTAAACCCACTGCTTTTTTAATCTCATTCGTTGGGGTCTTCTGTGTCTTTTTTGTAAATCCGTTTAATAATACAACAAGTTTACCTTTATCAAAAAAACAAAACACTCTCCAGATATTGGAGGCCAGTTGAATCCTGGCTTCATAAAGTCCATTAGTTCCTTCCATCGCCTTCAAATAATTAGCAGGAACTCTTTCTAAGGTCTCTATCGCTTCAATAATTTTAAAAATCTTGTCCTGAACTTTTACAGGCTGTTCTTTAAGGAAATCCTCGAAATGGTTTTTATAGGCTATAACTTCTCTAACCTTTTCCATTATACAAATGTAACTTATAAGTTACTATTTTGCAAGTTTATAATACTATTTTTCGGAGACTGGCAGTTTTTATTCTCAATCTTAGTTCCCTTATTCCCACTAAGGAATATTCATGTACTTATGGCTTTGCAAAGAAGTCATCCATTGTGGATGTTCTTTTACATACTCCACAATTAAAGGGGTCATTTCGTTTCGTTTGCTCCATTCGGGTTGCAGGAACAATTTACAGTCCGGCCTTACATTCTTCGCGTTTTCTTCCGCCCATTTAAAATCGTGCTTGTTGAACACAATAATTTTTAATTCATCCGCCTGCTCAGGAATACCCGGTAGAGGCGGCATTGTTTTTTTGGGCGAAAGGCACACCCAGTCCCAGTAACCACTTAAGGGGTAAGCCCCGGAAGTTTCTATAAAGGTTTGTATGTTTTTTTGTTTGAGCTGTGCAGTAATGTAATTCAGGTTGTATTGCAGGGGCTCTCCACCGGTTATGACTACTGCTTTTGCAGGGTATTGTCCGGCATGGGCAACAATGGTATCTGTTGAGGTGAGCGGATGAACGGAGGCATCCCAGCTTTCTTTTACATCGCACCAATGACAGCCTACATCGCAGCCGCCAATACGGATAAAATAAGCCGCTTTACCACTATTGAACCCTTCGCCCTGTATGGTGTAAAATTCTTCCATCAGGGGCAGGAGTTTCCCTTCATTTAATAATTCCTTATCAGCAGGGCTTAAACCCGATAACCTGTACTCCATAATAATAGTTTAATAGTTCATTCGTTTGTCCGTTTATAAGTTTAGCGGTATTGGTTATGAAAGCACGGACTGGCAAACAAATGAACGAGCAAACGAATAAACAAATAAACGAAAAAACTCCCGCTGTTTACGGGAGTTTTTTCTGATTTTGTTTTTATTGCGCTTTTGCAGTTTCCATTGCGGCAATTTTTTTCTTCACCCAGTCTGTTGTTACAGAACCCGGACGCTCTATCGGCGAACCGGTGGCCCTGTCCCAGATTAAACTAGCCAGTACACCCAGTGCACGCGAAACGCCAAACAACACAGTGTAAAAATCATATTCGTACATACCGTAATGTACCAACAATGCGCCTGAATGGGCATCCACATTCGGCCATGGGTTTTTAATTTTTCCTGTTGCTTCCAATATAGGAGGGGCCACTTCATAAATCATTTGTACAATTTCACAAATATCATCGTGCCCGATATAGGTTTTGTAAAAATCCTGTTGTGCGGCAAAGCGCGGATCTGTTTTACGCAGTACGGCATGCCCGTAACCCGGAACAACTTTTCCTTCGAGCAATGTTTTTTTAATGTATTCTGCAATTTGTTCTTTGGTTGGAAGCCCGCCGCCTAATTGTTCTTTCAGTTCCATGATCCAGGCCAGTACTTCCTGGTTGGCTAATCCGTGCAATGGTCCTGCAAGGCCGTTCATTCCGGCAGCAAAGGAAAGGTAAGGATCACTCAAGGCACTTCCTACAAGGTGAGTGGTGTGAGCAGAAACGTTTCCTCCTTCGTGATCGGCATGTATGGTTAAATACAAGCGCATCAGGCGTTTCATGTCAAATTCTTCGTAACCCAGCATGTGGGCAAAGTTGGCGGCCCAATCCAATTTATGATCGGGTTCAATGTGAATACCACCTTTGTATTTACGGCGGTAGATATACGCCGCTACACGGGGCAGACGGGCAATCAGGTTCATTGAATCTTCGTAAATATATTCCCAGTAATCTTTTTTATTTATTCCCTTGGCATAAGCTTTGGCAAAAACCGATTCTGTCTGCATAGCCATAACGCCTATTACAAACTGGGTCATGGGGTGTGTATCGAGCGGCAACTTATCCAATACATCAAATACATGTTTTGGAACAACGCTTCGTTTAATCCATTCATTGGTGATGTAAGTAACATCGTCCTGCGAGGGTAATTCACCCACCAGCATCAGGTAAAAAATCCCTTCTGGTAATGGTTCTGTTCCGCCCGGAGCTTTTGGTAATTGTTTACGTAATTCGGGGATGGTGTAACCTCTGAAACGGATACCTTCTTCAGCATCTAATTTAGATGTTTCACTTACCATTCCTACCATTCCTTTCATTCCCTGATAAACCTGAGCGATGGTAATCTCTCCCAGCTTTTTATCACCATGGGTTTTAATGATTTCTTTTATCTCAGCCGCGAGTGGCGTGGCTTTTTCCTTGAATTTTTCTTTCAATCTGTCCATTTCCTGAATATTTTTATACGTGTAAAAAACTTTACTAAGTTAACCTTTGCAAATTAATACGCAAATAATTTTGCTTTAAATAATTGAAAAATTATTGTTGTTTATTAAGTTTTGACCGGAAAGGCCAACTTGTTTTTTTACTTAAAATAAAGCGCAAAAAAAGGGAGCGTTTCATTGCTCCCTTTAATTTTAAAATGGGCGAATCTTATTTCAAAAATTTAAAGTCTTTGCCTAAGTAACGGGCATTTTCCCCCAATTGTTCTTCAATGCGCAGCAATTGGTTGTATTTTGCAATCCTGTCGCTGCGGGAAGCAGAACCTGTTTTAATTTGTCCGCAACGCAAGGCTACAGCGAGGTCGGCAATGGTGGTGTCTTCTGTTTCTCCACTGCGGTGGCTCATTACAGAAGTGTAGCTGTTAGTTTGGGCTAATTGCACCGCATTAATGGTTTCGGTCAAAGAACCAATCTGATTTACTTTTACCAGAATAGAATTGGCCACTCCTTTTTTAATCCCTTCTGCCAGGCGGCTTTCGTTGGTTACAAAAAGGTCGTCGCCTACCAATTGCACTTTTTTGCCAATCTTATCGGTTAAACTTTTCCAGCCCTCCCAATCGTCTTCAGCCAAACCATCTTCAATGGAAAGAATAGGGTATTTTTTAGCCCAGTCGGCCCAATAATCAACTAATTGAGCCGAGGTCAATTTATCTCCGCTTGATTTTTTAAACACATACATGCCTGTTTTAGCATCGTAAAATTCAGAGGCAGCAGCGTCCATAGCAATGTATACATCTTCTCCGGGGCGGTAACCGGCCACTTCAATGGCCTGCAACACGGCTTTCAGGGCCTCTTCGTTGGATTTGATGTTGGGGGCAAAACCTCCTTCATCACCTACATTGGTTGATAAGCCTTGTTTTTTTAATACGGCTTTTAAGTGGTGAAATATTTCGGTGCCCATTCTTAAGCCTTCCGAAAAATTAGAAGCGCCAACCGGCATCACCATAAATTCCTGGAAGTCGATACCGTTATCGGCATGTGCACCACCGTTTAAAATATTCATCATAGGTATAGGCAGTAAATTTGCATTTACACCGCCAATGTACCGGAACAGGGGTTGGTGGACTTCTTCAGCTGCGGCTTTGGCACAGGCCAGCGAAACACCGAGGATAGCATTGGCACCAATGTTTCCTTTATTCTCACTACCGTCAATTTCAATCATTTTGGCGTCAATTCCATTCTGATCGAAAATATACATGCCTTTTAACTGTTCGCGCAAAACTGTGTTTATGTTGTTAACCGCTGTGTTTACACCTTTACCGAGGTATTGTGTTTTATCGTTGTCGCGCAGTTCAACTGCTTCGTGTGTTCCTGTAGATGCACCGGAGGGTACTGCGGCACGGCCCATGGTGCCTGTTTCGGTATAAACGTCCACCTCTACCGTCGGATTACCTCTTGAATCAAGGATCTGACGGGCATTGATTGTTAAAATATATGACATATAATAAAGGGTTATTGGATTGAGGAATCAAAAGTAGGGATTTTTTGCAAAGGATTTTGTATCAATATCTGCAAAAAAAGATGTATATTTTTTCCTGTTTTTATTTCTTCTTACTCATAATACTATTGAATTTAGCCGACTTCCTTTTCAATGATTCCTGGCGGCGTTTCCCTGCCTGAGGGGTCTTTTTATTTTTTTCTTTTTTCTCATGAAAAGCTGCTCCCTTGGATGGAACAATTGTTTTCATAAATTTTTTCAGGTTCTTGTCGTATTTCTCCGGCTTTTCTTCAGCTGTTAATTCTTCTGAAATCTCTACTGCTTTCGGCAAAGTTTCCATCGGAATTTTTTTATTCATCAGGTTTTCAATCTTAACCTGAAACTCTTTCTCAGCCTCATTAATAAAGGTGATGGCTGTACCTGCTTTATCGGCTCTGCCTGTTCTTCCTATGCGGTGAATATAAGCCCCGGGCTCTTTTGGGGTATCAAAATTAATAACGTGTGTAACATCTTGTAAGTCCAGACCACGCGATATAATATCTGTTGCAATCAATACCCGGTGTTCACCCGATTGAAATTTCTTCACGGCATTAAAGCGTTGTGGTTGTGATTTATTGGAATGTATAATGCCTATTTCATCCTGAAACAGCTGTTCCAGCTCCTTGTACAGGGCATCGGCTAATTTTTTATTCTTTACAAAAACCAGTACTTTACTTAAGTCTTTATTTGCAGAAAGTAAATGTTCTAATAAATTTATTTTGGTAAAAAAATTCGGAACATGATAGGCCTGCTGAATGATTTTATCTATAGGTGTTCCGCGTGTTACCAATTCTACATAGTGTGGCTGGTAAAAATAATTTTCAATCAGTTTTTCTACATCTTCATCTAAGGTTGCCGAAAACAAAAGGTTTTGCCGTTTAACCGGCAAAGCCTCCATTAAACCCAGCAATTGTGGACGAAAGCCCAGGTTGAGCATTTCATCCACTTCATCAATCACTAATTTTTGTATGGAAGTAAATTGTAAAATACGGGTTAAAAAAAGGTCCATTAAACGCCCCGGTGTAGCCACAAGGATATCAAGACCGTTGTACACCTGTTGTTTTTGTGTGTTGATGTTGGCCCCGCCATAAACCCCGGCTACGCGAACGGTCATGTATGTACTTAATTTTTCGATCTCACCAACTACCTGTACCACCAATTCGCGGGTGGGAACAACAATTAATACACGGGGTTGCCTTTGTTCGGAATAAGTTAATTGGCGGAGTATGGGCAATAAATAAGCAAATGTTTTACCCGTACCTGTTTGTGCAATGGCCACCACATCTTTACCCGACATCACCACCGGAAACGCTTTTTCCTGAATGGGTGTAGGCTGGGTTAAGCCGAGGTCTTTTAAGGCTTTTAATAAAGGTTTACTGATGTTAAGTTCTTCGAATGCCACAATGATAGTATTTGATGCAAAGATAGGGAATTAGAGGCAGTTTAGTTTATTTGTTCAATCGTTTATCCGTTATCACCAACGATTAAACAAATAAACGATTAAACGAATGAACGATTAAACGTGTCAACTTTTACAACAACTCCACCTCGTTTTTAAAATCGTATTGTAAATCCTCGTGCAATTTGCTGATAGCGGTATTGATTTTTTTAACCTGTGTATTGTAGAGGTTGGTCAATACATTGCTTTTATGAACAGGAATACCGGACTGTTTTAATTTGTTGCAAAAGTAGAGCAGTAGCTCCACTTCTGTTTGTTTGCAAGCCATGTATTTAATGTACTTATTGGTGATCCTGAGAATTTTACGCAAACTTTTTTTAACTAAGTATAAATTCACCTGTGTAATTTCTGAAAACTGCGCATCAATTTCTGATTTAATACCGGCAATAAAACCCTGTTTGTTGTGTGATTCGAAGAGCAGGTAACTTAAAAATTCTTTGTTGTCTTTTTTGTATTTGGCTAAGTGCAGGCAAAGCTCTGCCAATACTTTAGGCTCAAGTTCCTGCAATTCTTTTTTTATTTCGCTCAGACTGGAAGCTTTCATTTTTTCTTTAAGGGTTCAAGTATATAGTCCAGTCCGTTTAGTTTTATTTCGTAAATGGTTTGCAGTAACATACCCAATTTACCAGCCGGGAAACCTTTGCGGTTCAACCATTCTAAGTAGTACACCGGCAAATCACACAAGGTACGGCCTTTGTATTTACCATAAGGCATGGGCATTTTTACTAAATCTATTAATAGTTGCGGATTGGGTTGATTTAGGTTGGAGTTCGTCAATGTTAAAACCGGAAGGAATTATTTTATGTGAGACTTTTGGTGTTTTACCTGTCTGGTCATAATATAAATTTAATCATTTTTCTTTACACTGTACCGGGCAATTATTGTTCAATCAAAACACGTACAGGTGTCCGGTACTTGTTTCCCCCGTAATTTCAGGAAAACCGGACACATAACACTTTGTTTCAATAGTTACTGCATTGTAGTAAGCATCCATGTTTGATGAACCCGGTACAACAAGCGGCCAGGCCCAATGACAGCTTTTATTGTTTGATTACCCTGCTCATGAGTATTTGCCCTTGCGTTGTATGTGCCTGAATAAAATAAAGCCCTGGTTCAAAAGCTGAAACATCAATATCGGGCAGGGCAGAAGATAAAAGCTCCTGTCCGAACAGGCTCATGATTTTTATTTTATCAAGGGTTGTTGTTGAGCTGATGTGTAATATGCTGTTTACCGGATTGGGATATGCACTGATTGCAGCTGTAAAAAAATCGCTTTCATCATTCAGACCTATAGTTGTGGATTTACCCTGTAAATAAACAGAAAATGGAATGTTGCCCTGTCCCCCGTTAAAAACAGCAGTGGGCACTCTTATTCCAAAGCTGTGCTGACCGGCAGTCAGCGTGTTCAGGTTGATCGTCCTGATGTCTATAACATCACCCGGGCACCAGTTGCTGAAAGACTGCCACTGACTGGGGCTTTGTGGAGACGAACCGTAAATACCGTTGGCCTGGGTGTTGTATACCCTGAATGGTTCACAGGTGCTGCGTCCGGGTTTGTATTGAAGAACCACATTACCATCGGCGTATATGTAATGCATTCTTCTGTTGTATTCTTCTCCTCCTGAATTAGCGCCGTGATTCGAAGTAATGAGGTACAGGGTGGCATTGGTAAGGTTAGCGGGCAAACTGAATTGAATAAATTTAGTTGTCTTGCCCATGGTATCTGTTGCACTTGCCGTATAATTATTCAGGTCTTTCTTAAAAGCAAGAGGAAGCAGAAAATTATTGTTTTGAGTTTGAGTGGGGCCACTGGTTGTAAAATAAAGAGAACCCTTAAACACATCATTCCGCCCCGAACAACCTGCCACCTGTGTATTGGCTGCATAAGGAACACCGAACAATTCAAGTTCAATCCATATATCATACTGCGAGGTGAGGCTGGTTTCTTTCAGCAATGAAGCAACATTATCAATGGTATAGTTGTATGGAACCGTGTCGGGCATAACATTTTTATTCATAAAAGGGGTGATGTAACGGCCCAGTTCTATTCTTGATACTGCACCCGGGTTATAAGTGGTGGCCCCGGCCGGAACAAGGGCAAGGTTTACATTGCCAATCCGGTCGTAATTATCACAAACAGCTTTAACGACGACTTTCATACTTAATGTAGTTCCGATGCTCTGCAATTCCTGGCTGCTGAGTTTCCGGGCAATAAGATCGTTGCGGTGCCTGATAACACCGGGAGGCAGTGCACTTGAAACGGTTGCGGCATAACCATCATAAAATAAGACTTCATGAAAAATGCTTAATTGGGTTTGTGCAATCGTAGTGAATGACAGGAGTACATTGCTTATAAAAGCAAGGAGGATGAGTCTGGGTTTCATTGGGGAGGATTTTAGTGAAATTTAAGCTTGCAAAGTAGTGGTTCTATATCACAGATACAAATCACAATTTGATTCTTGAAAAGAAATCTTTATTTTTGCATCAGCTTAAATAGCCCCCTATGGGTTTGTATCAGGCACTTCAGTCAGGAAGTGCTTTTTTTTACTCAATAAAAACAGGATAAGATTTTTTATATTTTATGGAAAACACAACTAAGACAAGGCTTATGCAATTCCTGTACAGGTTTGCTGCAGACGCGGATATTGAAAATGCCGAGACAATAAGTTTCAAAAAACGAAGCCGATTATTAGACGGTATTAAATCGAAAAACGAGAAGGCATGGGGAGTAATTAATAATTTTATTGATACCCAACTAAACGAAGAAAGAATTAAAGCGGATGAAGAGAAACAAAAGAAAAACTTAGCAGTTTGGGAAACAGAGCTGGCTTTGGCTAAAGAAAAAAGAATAACTGCTGGAGAACAGCTGGAGAAATTTTGTGTGGACAAGGGTATTTCATTGGAGGGCCTGGTGATAAGTTAAAAATTATAAGTTAAAATTTAAAAGAACAAACAGTTAATCTGAAATTCTATAGTTTTTTCATTCATGTGTTCAACCGCTACATAACTATTAAACTGATGAACGAGTAAACAATTGAACCTCAAAAAAAAAGCCCCGGATAATTCCGGGGCTTTTTACAATTAGATCAATTTCAAATTATTGTTTCTGAACAGTCATTTTTTTAGTGATTACGTTTCCGTTCACATTAATGCTGTAAAAATAAACACCTGAAACTAAGTTGGTAGCATCTACAGTAATGTTGTTATCGCCCAAAAGGCCTTTCACAGCTTTGTAGTTTACCAATTGCCCCATGGTATTGTATATACTTAATCTGATGTCTTCAGCCGATTTTAAGGTAACTTTAATCGAACTGTTGTTGTCAAATGGATTAGGGAAGTTTTGAGCAACAGCTTCAATAGCACCTTTGCTTTCGTTAATACCAATAAACGGACAGGCAGGGTAAGGAATATTGATGGCTGCATCGGCCAGGTTGGCATCGTCAACAAAATAATGATCTACTTGTTGCAGGGCATCAAATGATCCGCCATGAGAAGTTGAATAAGTAAATGGAATCCTGTAATTTCCTGCAGTAGGCTCCATCACTATATTCGACATGTAAAACCAGTGGCTGTCGCCTTGTCCTGCAGTCATATTTGTTCTGGCCGACATGTTCATGTTGTTGGCATTAATACCTCTTACCATAATTTCAGGGGCAATGTCGTAGATATTTCCTGTAAGGCTTGGGTCAGAGTCTGTCCAGCTCACAAAAATACGTGATCCATCAGCTGTTCTTGAAGCCTGGATACGGTTGTCGTAGGCTTGTTTGGCAGCCTGGTAAATCCATGGGTTTTCAGCCTGGGTACCATTAAGGTCAGATGTAATTAAAGAATCAACAAGGTATTCATTCCAGGTACCGTTGCCACTTGTTACAAAATCCCATACGTAGGGGAAAAAGTCGGTGTAGTTGTAGCTGTAGATATAACCTAAAGAATCTACATGGTCGCTCCATGAACTGTTAACTGTACAGATAAAATGCAAGCGTCCCTGGTTGTCAACAACAGCGTCGGTACCGAAACCACTTGAAAAAGAAGGTTTGGTAACAGGTACAGCATCGTATTTGGTTGTGAACAGGGTAGCCATTAAACAAGAGTTTGCAGACCAGTCGTATCCTGCATTTACCTGAGCCCAGGTTCCGCCACCATTGGTTGTTTTGTATACAATGGGCTGGTAAGATCTTTGTGAAGAACCGGCTGCCGCAGTAGCTGCAACGCCTAAGAACACTACGTAACCTGTTTGTCCGTCGGGAGAAAAAGCCACGTTTGTAACACCGTTTGCTTCATTGGCTCCATCGGAACCAACCAGCATATTGGGTTTAATTGAATCGCAGGTCCAAACGATGGTAGCACCGTTATCAGGGCTGGAGGCTTTAACTAAAATTGTTCCAAGGATCATTTGAGCAGCAGCAGTGGTTCCGTTTACATCACCGGCATAAAGTCCGCCTGTTCCCCAGATGCTTCCGTTGGCTTCCTGTAAATCAATACGTGGAAAGCCCAGACGTCCACCAATGTTATTACCATTGGCTGTATTAAAAGTTGGCGTAGCTACATACATTTGATTTGTAGTTGTTATCGCTCCGGGAGTTAAGGGGCCGGAAGAAAAATAATTTCCTGTCCAGGTACCTGTTGTAACCGGGCCCATGACAACTGTTTTGGCATTGGCCGGAGTGGTGTTTCCTGTAGGGTTGTAGATGGCACCACTTGGGTAACGGGCCAGGTTGGTAGCATCAACATAAGTAATAGTAGTGTCCCAGGTAGTACCGCCGTTAGAACTAAAGGTGGTTTGTATGGAACCTGAGTTGGCACCCGCAGGTGTGGTAAATGCCCACTCAACACTTTTACGGTGAGTAAAAGCAATGGTGTTCAGGTCTTTGTTATACGTTAAAGGGTTTGACTGTGAAACCAATACACCCAAAGCATTGGCCGATGAGCCTATTCTTTTGTAAGGGGGGGCCTGCACTTTGCCGGTATTGTTTACAGTAGGTTTCAGGGTTTTTTCCGGAAAATAAGCTTCTGCATCCGGTTCATCGAAGCTTTGTCTTTTTTCCAGTGTAGGCCCTGTGTTAGGGGCTTTTCTGGCATTCTGGGCATTAACAGCAACTCCGGTTAAAAGAGCCGCGCTTAATAGTAGCGTTTTTTTCATTTTTTTTGTTTAGGTTTAAATAAATGATGTTACAAATTCAACGCTGCAATATTAAACGTTTTTATTAATTATTTCAAATATTAAACCCTTGCATGAAAAGTGATTGTTTGAGCAGGATTAAAAAACCTTTAATCACCTTGCTTGCCTGTCAAAATTGTTTTTAATCTGGTGTATTATTGATAAAATAGTACATTCATCTGCAAAATTTATAAAATCAAAAACCGCAGTGATAAAAGTCGCTGCGGTTTTTGAAAAAAGTTTATCTATTTAATCGTTTTATAGTTCAGATGTTCATACAGCGAACGAATAAACTATTAACGAAAGAACTTCTATTTCTGTACAGTCATTTTTTTAGTGATCACGTTTCCATTCACGTTAATGCTGTAAAAATAAATACCTGAAATTAAATTGGTGGCATCTACAAGTATGTTGTTATCGCCCAAAAGGCCTTTCACGGCTTTGTAGTTGACCATTTGCCCCATTGTATTGTAAATACTTAATTTGATGTCTTCAGCCGATTTTAAAGTAACTTTAATCGTACTGTTGTTGTCAAATGGATTCGGGAAGTTTTGAGCCACAGCTTCAATGGCTCCTTTGCTTTCGTTAATTCCGATAAACGGACAGCCAGCGTAAGGAATATTGATAGCAGCATCGGCCAGGTTGGCATCGTCTACATAAAAATGGTCAATTTCAGTATCTGCATTAAAGTTGCCCGCATGTGAAAGAGAGTAGGTGAAAGGGATGCGGAAAGTGCCTGCACCTGGTTCCATAACGATGTTCGACATGTAATGAAAATAACTGTTGCCCTGACCGGCCGTCATATTTGTTTTGGCCGACATGTCCATATTGGTGGCATTAATACCCCTTACCATTATTTCAGGAGCGGAATTGTAGATAGTACCTGTAAGTGTAGGATCTGAGTCGGTCCAGCTTACAAAAATACGCGAACCATCAGTGGTGCGTGAAAGCTGAATACGGTTGTCGTAAGCTAATTTAGCAGAACCTGTCAGCCACGGGTTTTCAGCCTGTGTACCATCTAAGTTTTTTGTAGATACAGAATCAATAAAATATTCTGTCCAGGTACCGTTTCCGCTTGTTACAAAATCCCACATATAAGGGAAAAAATCGGTGAAGTTGTAGGAATAGATATAACCCAATGAATCGATATGACTGCTCCATGCACTGTTTACAGTACAAACATAATGCAAACGACCCTGGTTGTCTACAGTTAAATCAGAACCATAAGCACTTGAAAAAGAAGGTTTTATGATAGGAACGCTATCGTATTTTGTAGGGATCAGTGTAGCCATTAAACAAGCATTGGCCGCCCAGTCGTAACCAGCATTGACCTGTGTCCAGGTAGTTCCGGCATCAGTTGTTTTGTAAAGAATAGGCTGGTACGATTTTTTTATACCTGTAGCACCTGCTTCAACTCCAATAAACAATTGGTACCCTGTTTGTCCATCCGGAGAAAAAGCTGCCCGGCCCAGTTCTGTTGATTCGGCACCATCGTTACCAATAAAAAAATTGGGTTTTAATGAATCCGATTTCCAAACCATTGTTGTACCACCATCTGTACTGCTGGCCTTAATAAGCGAGGAGCCCAGGTAACCACGGGCAATACCGCTTGCACCAACAGGGTCGCCGGTATAAATATTGGCAACTCCCCATATTGTACCTGCAGTTTCCTGAAGGTCTATACGTGAAAAAGCAATACCACGACCACCAATGTTATTTCCATTGGTGGTATTCACCGTTCCTGCGGCAACATACATCTGGTTGCTGTTGTTAATAGCTCCTGGCGTTAAGGTACCATGCGAATAATAATTTCCGGACCATGTTCCGGTTGTTACCGGTCCCATTACCACTGTATGTGCGTTAGCAGGACTTATATTGGCCGGTGGGTTGTAAATAACACCGCTTGGGTAGCGGGCCAGGTTGGTTGCGTCTACATAAGTTATAGTAGAATCCCAGGTAGTTCCGCCGTTAGAGGTCCAAGTGGACTGAATTGACCCGGAGTTAGCTCCGGCGGGAGTTGTAAAGGTCCATTCAGGGCTTTTACGATGGGTAAACATGACTGTATTAATGTCTTTGTTGTAAGTTAAACCTGTAGACTCAGATACCAGCAGGGTAAAGGCATTGGCCGAACTTCCTATTCTCCGGTAAGGAGGAGCCTGTACTTTGTTGGTATTGTTTACAGTAGGCTGAAAGTTTGTGGAGGGGAAATAAGGTTCAAGGTCTGCCTGCGTATTAGTGGATTTTATCACCAAAGAAGGCCCTGTATTCGGTGCTTTGCGATGAGTTTGGGCATTAACAGCAACTCCGGTTAAAAGAGCTGCGCTTAAAAGTAGCGTTTTTTTCATTTTTTCTTAAAGGTTTTAATTAAACGATGTTGCAAACAAAACGCCGTAATATTAAACGTTTTTCGGACTCGTTTAAAAAAATAAATTTTCACACAACAAGGAGGTGGACTTTAGCGGGTAAAAATACCCCTGAGCTATATTAGTTTGTCTGTCAAAATAGTTTTATTGGACATTTATATTGATAAAATAATTCATCTATTGAAGGTTTTATGAAAGTATTGTGTTTTTTAAGAGAATTTCAGGGGTCTGTGTTTAGTGGTAAAACAAAACAAAAACCGCAGCGGTATTTTCCACTGCGGTTTTTGTTAAAAAAGTTTATCAGTTTATTTGTTTAAAAGTTCAAATGTTAATATAGCGAACGAGTAAACGATTAAACAAAAGAACTTCAATGTGTCTATTTTTGAACGGTCATTTTTTTAGTCACAACATTTCCATTGACGTTAATACTATAGAAGTAAACACCGGAAACTAAATTAGCGGCTTCAATGTTAATGTTGTTAACACCGTTTACACCTTTCACAGCTTTGTAATTTACCAATTGTCCCATGGTGTTGTATATGCTTACTTTAATATCTTCAGCCGATTTTAAAGTAACTTTAATACTGGTGTTGTTGTCAAAAGGATTGGGGAAATTCTGAGCCACCGATTCAATAGCACCTGTGTTTGTATTTATTCCGGTGTAAGCACAACCC
>JAHEYF010000109.1 GCA_023251755.1 Bacteroidota bacterium | reverse complement strand
CTTTTCTTCTTCTGTGTAATACGATGGTGGGCCTTGGCTTATATTTTCATCCATATCTTTTTTTGACAAAGATAGAGCGCATGGTTAATCAAGACGGGATGTACTTGGCCGGAGGCTTACTATCCAACAGGGATACTTACTTTTAAAAGTAACAGTATTTGGTTTGAATGTTCAAAGTGGGACTCTTTTGTTGAAAATCTCAATCAGCTCAATATGACCTCAAAGGAAGCCATTCTTTCCGATATGAGTGAAGCGTTTATCATTTCTATAAAAGTTGTAAATGAGAAAATGAAATTTATATTTTCCAATAAAAAGCACTTATTGAAAGGCAAGGATGATATTACTTGTTTAACCTATGAATCAGAAATAGATAATGATGTTTTGGGAAATATTTGTCATTCGTTTAATGAGTTCCCTAAATGGTGGTAAAGGCAATACACATTAACTAAAAATGGACTACAATAAGTTATTTCTTTCATTGTTTAATAGAGATAAACCTGAATCAATTGAGGCTGCTATTAAATTAATAAAGGATGCCGGAGCATTACAAATTGATAGTATTAAAGTTTTGATAGCAGAGTTAAAAATTTCTTTGAAAGAAGCTGACGCGCTTATTCTTAATTCAGTTGCATGGATACAGGAATGGGAAAAAACAGAAAGATTAAGGGAAGATATTGAAAATGTATTTGATAAATTAAAAGAAGATGAGAAAGGTACAAATTAAGTAAAATTGGGTATTTTTAGGCCTTACTAAACCATGAAAATTTAATAAAATGGCTATAAACACCCAATCAATAGTACCTGATGAAGGGAAGAAAAAAATCAGAAATTCCATTGCTGCCATTGTAGGATTTATTGCTGTGGGCTTGGTTTCTCAGCTTTTCTTTAAAGCTCCAACAATTGATGAACTTTTAAATAAAGCCGTGAGTGAATTAAATAAAACCTGTCCGATGATGATTGATAAAATGACCCGTTTGGATAGCGCATCAGTTCTGTCTAATCAAGAAATTCAATACAATTGTACAATACTCCCGCCAGAAAATACAAGTATTGATGTTGGTCAACTTAAAACCAATATGGAGCCTGTTATTATCAATAGCGTAAAAACAAATACTGAATTAAATAAGTATAGAGATAGGAAAGTAACAGTTTCATACAGTTACAAGGATAAAAACGGTGCGTTTTTATTTAAAGTTTCAGTTCCTCCGGGGAAATAATATAAATGTGGGAAAAGCCTTTTACGGAAATTACCCTTAAAAGCAATGGAAAAAATTCCCTTGAAGCTGAATAGTGATAACCGGAACGTCAATAAATAAATATTACGTTGTTATTGTTGTTTACGTGAACATGAATGCAATTAGAAAAGATTATGTACATCAGAAAGTTAGTGGTTATAGTTGTGTTGTTTCAGCTCAATTCAATTTCGGCGCAAAATGAAAACACCTCATATAAGAATAGTGAGCAATTTAAAGATTTCGGTAAAAAGAGTATTCAAATTGCCTACGAACAAATTACCGGTTTAAAAAATGGAGCGCTTTTAGTGCGTTTGCAAACAAGTGAGCGGAAAATCAGCGCCTTAAAAAACATGGGTAAAACTCCAAAGGAAAAAGAGCAGGCACTTTATGAAGCAACACAAGTTGAGCTTCAGCAGATCAAAGAAAATAAACAGATTATAAGGGCATTTTTACAGGAATTTAAATTCTGCCCTGTTTATTTTTTTTACGCTCATTCCAGTGATTCTATCATTAAAAAGAAATTTAAAAACATTTTTCTTGATACAAACTTAACGGTTGACCCAAACATTTACCTAAAAGAAACCTATTTTCTGTTTGCAGAAAAAGATGCGGTATACAATTCTTCTATTGGTTTTCCGGACGATGAACAAGCTGCAAAAATAACAGAAAGTGGTGATATTATTAAACACGTGGCTATTGTTGTAAAAGATAAATTCTTCCATCAGTTAAAAGATCCTTTTCCTTTTTATGTTAAAGGATACGATCTCACAAAATACAACCTTTACATTGAAAAGTTAAATACAAAAATAAGTAGCTTTTATCAGGAAGAACTTATACAGAATAAAATAAGAGAAGCCCTGTTACGAAAAAAGAAAGAAAAAGCAGCCTCCAGGCTACTCAAAAAAGAAAGAAAAAAGAAAGCCAAATCAAGCCACAATACAAATGAAAATTAAAACCCTTTTATTAAGTATAAGTAATTCTTAAGAATTAATCTATGTATTAAGGTGCAAGAAAATATGAAAAAAATTATTGCGGCTTTGGTGCTTGTATTCTTTATTAGTTTAGGTACTGCGTTTTCACAATCTAAATCTGGCTTTTCATATCACGATTTTGCAATTAGAAATGGTTATTTCGGTTTCGTTTATCAAGAAAAATTAACAATACAGAGTGGCTACTGTTTTAAAGTAAGAAAGGAAAAGTTCCAGTGGTTTATAGGAGCATTGCTCAATTTCAAATTAATAATAAAGTATTTTATATTAACCCGGTATTATGTAGCAGTTTTATTAAACCTTTAACAAAACAAAATAATGGGCTTTATTTTCACCTTGAATATAGTTATAGAAAATTTGAAGGGCAGAATTATTATTCCTTCACTCCTGAAGTAGGGATAAGCCTTTGGGGAACAATATATTTATCTTATGGGTATAACATTCCTTATAAAGACCTTCCAAAGGGGACATCACATAACAGAATTAGTTTGCGGTTTTCCTACGGTTGATTGATTGAGGCTTAGTTTACAAATATTGGTTTAAAGAGGGGAAAAGAAAACTTATCGAATAAAGGAATAAAAGGCTTAATAATTGTTTTATTTTTATTTGCGTTTACATTAAATGCAAATAGCTATTCGGATACACTAAGTAAGTTTAACGGCAAGGCGGCTAAAACCCATTACTTTGATGTTAAAGGTATGGTGTACATTAGGGCTCCACAGGTAAAAATTGCCTTTCAGTACACTTTAAATGAATATTTTACTACCCTTACTCTATTCGATCAATATCTTTTTCACGCTTACACCATTTTCTGAATACATCTTCAGTACATAAATACCTTTCACTAACACAGCCGAGTTGATTGGTGTGGTGCCCCCCTCTATCTGTTTTTTCAATAATAGCTGACCGTTCAGGTTGTATAGTTCAACACTACTGCTTGCAGACTGAACAGTTGTATGAATGTGTACGGTACCCGACACAGGGTCATATGTAGTAAAAAACAATTCTTCTTGTTGTTCTTTTATGGTTGTTGTAAACTGATACACACGCACATAATCAACCAGCAATTGCTGAGGGAAGACGGTGCTTGCATCTGGCGAACCCGGCCAATTGCCCCCAATAGCCAGATTCAGCAGGATGTAAAAAGGCTGATGAAATTCGGATTTGCTTGTTGCAGTGATGTTGCTGCTGTAAAACTGGAGGCCGTCAATGAACCAGTTGATCTGTACAGCATCCCATTCAATAGAAAAAACATGAAAGGCATCGTGGTAAATTCCGGGCACCAATGCAGGACTAACTGTACCAGCTGACTGAAGACCATTTGTTCCCTGCCAGTGATGATTACCATAAGTTAAATTATCTGCGCAATCGTTGCAACCGTTACCACCAACCATTTCCATAATATCTATCTCCCCGTTGGCAGGCCAGCTGCCTGTATTGCCCATCATCCAGAAAGCCGGCCACATGCCATTGCCATAAGGCAGTTTCATTCTCGCTTCAATTTTACCGTATTGCCACGAGCGTTTCCCATTGGAGTTAAGCCGTGCCGATGTGTAATTTCGGTTCAGGTAGTTCTCGCTTCTTCCCTCGATCACCAGGTTACCCGATTCAACACGAACATTCTCCGGACGGTCGGTATAATATTGCAATTCATTGTTCCATCCCCCGTAATTATTTACTTCAACATTCCAGCTGCTTCCGTCGAGTGTGGTGCCGTTAAACTCGTCGGCCCATATAAGTGTCCAGGTTTGTGCCGGCGCTTGTGTGAGTAGCAGCATAAGCGTTGGAACGAGTGTATACTTCAGCAGGTTAGGTGTCATGAAAAAATTATTATCTGTTTAACACAATTCTTGTTATTGATTTGTTTTCAGCGGTCAGGATCTCCAGGAGGTAAAAGCCATCGTGCAGGCTGCTGATATCCGGCGAATAGACCTTATCGTTTGTTTTGTGCATAGTCTGTTGGGTGATATGCTCTCCCAGCAGGTTGTAAAAGGAAAAGACCACATCGGAATCGTATGAACCGGTGATCTTCACGCTTAGCTTTCCGGCCGATGGATTGGGCCAAACCTCTACTGTTGGCATAACCGTGGCCTGTTCTGCTACGCCAGTGGTGAACGAAGTGATCACATCATCGATAGCCGTTAGCAGGGAATTAGTGGTAAAACAATCCTGGGTGAGTTCCCAGATCATGATACCTCCGGCATTCTGAAGGGCATAAGTTGTTTTTTGCTGAATGGTAGGGATACCATTGTAATAGATAGCATTTCCGCCCGATCCCACCTGGTCATTGTTTTGT
Organism: Bacteroidota bacterium; assembly: GCA_023251755.1. GTDB lineage: Bacteria > Bacteroidota > Bacteroidia > B-17B0 > Aurantibacillaceae > JAHEYF01. The sequence goes on along the minus strand of JAHEYF010000109.1, from coordinate 9,673 downwards.
GAGCCGGGATAAGTGTTCACTATATTGCAAAAACTTATTCCCTGATTGGCATAAGTTCCAAATCCGTAACCATAAAATGGAACCCCGACAGTTAGCTTGTCGGCCGCAACACCTTTGGTTCCGTTCCAGTATTGAAAATCATTTACCGCCATGGAGTATGGAGAATGCTGTCCCGGGTTTTGCGGTGCCCAGGGGCCTGTAGCATCGTAGGACATTGCGTTGATAAAATCGAACTGAGCGGCCGCGGTGTTGGTCACGTAGTTCCCGAACCAGGAAGCCAGTGCACTGGTCATTAACTTTCCATTTGCGTGCAGGGCTGTTCCCAGTTGGCTCACAAAATTCTGGTACTGTGAAGCGGTCAGCGTCGAGCCGTCGAGAATGTTTCCTTCAATATCGACATCAATGCCATCGAGGTTATAGGTCTGAACATAATTTACGATGCTGTTGACAAATGCAGGGATGTTGCTGCTGATCAGGTTGTGGTAATTCGTACCGCTGGCTCCTCCTCCCCCAATGGACATCAACACCTTTAAGTTATGAGCATGCCCGGTTTGAACAACTGTGGACACATTGGCATTTGTTCCGGAAGAAGGGATCAGTGTTCCGGCAGTATTGGGATTGGCAAAGGCAATATTGAGATGTGTAAGTTTATCCAGGTCAATGGTGGCGACGTTGCCTGGATAAAGACCAGACCAGGTAGGCAGGTAACCTACCACTTTAAATTGTGCGAAAGCAGTAATACCTGCAAATAGAAAACACAACGCCAACAGCTGTTTGATTCTTGTTTTTTTTGTATTCATGTTTTATTTTTTTGATGAATGATAAGGCAAACCTGCATGCGTCTTATTAGTGTGTGCTTGGCCTACCAAGCTCTCAGGAGTTTATCCCGAATAGCTGAAAACAGCCTTAGCTGGTACAGCACTTGTTTTCAAAAGCAGATCACTTCTATAAATATCAGCATCTTCTTCGTTAATTTTATTGAAACCGGGTTGTTTCCGCCGTAACTATCCGCTTGTTGGGACCAGCAACGGCTACCAGGCTTCATTTTGGTTGTTGTGCAAAAGAACAAGGTTTTTAATTACGGTCCCCGGAATTAAAGCCATCTACTATTCGATGATCAGTTTTCTGCTGATCGATTTACCATCAGTAATTACATTCACAGAATAAACACCTGCAGCGGCACCGTTCAGGTCAACTTTATAAGTTGCACCGCATTGAACAGCTTGGTTGCTGGAGCTTACCAGCTTACCCATCACATCGTAAACAGTGATAGTTACTTTTCCTGATGAAAGTGTTCCTGTGCTCACATAAACTACAGAAGTAGCAGGGTTAGGATAAACGATCACGTCAGCACCCTGATTTTTGATCTCCACTTGTCCGGATGCAGCATCGCAAAGGATAACACCCATGTATAATCCCGCTTTGATGCCCCAATTGGTTGGAGGAGCTTCTTCCCATGCATGCCAAGAGCCATCGCTGAACTGATCGTGCGCATGGCAAATGCTTTGTTGCGTGTCTTCTGCAGTCGAAAAAATTGCTACTGTGTCTTCCTGTGTTGTCTGGTAAACAAATCCATCAAGACCGAAATAGAAATCTCCGCTTACAGCAACCGGAGGAACGAAATTTACAATAGTCAAAGTTCCGCCTGTTGCCATGCTTGCAATAGCAAGGTTAACCGAACCTAACTGGGTATTCGGTAATCCGCCTGTACCGCTTGCATCCCAAACACGGGCTTGCATGGTTGTTGGAATAGCACCATCAATAGCCTTTGCTATGAACATAAAACCTGCTACCACTTTGTAACCTGCAGTATACGAAGTGCTCAGGAATTTTTCCACTTTCGATTTATCCTCGTAATTGTTGTGACCGTTCGGAGATCCCCAGTCAGGGCTTTCAAGACCATAGACCATTGCTGTATCGGTAGACAAAATATTCGATACCGTGTCGCAACCATTTGTTAATACAGCATTCACTGCTATTTGTCTGGTTAACGATTCATTTGAATTACGCACAACGGTTCGGGTTATACGTGTCTGCGCTGTTCCGGCAACAACAACTATTACACAAAGAGAGGTAAAGTACAGTCTTTTCATTTTGATTGGATTTTAATTTTATATAACAATTATAGGTATGTAAAAAAGATATTTGGAAATGGTCATTATTCACATACTTTATAAACTTAATATTATTCTTCCTGACAGTTTCTATATTAAATTCTTAAAAAAAAATCGGCCGAATTCACGTTAAGCAAAACGACCGACCTCTTCAAGCTAACTAAAACTAAAACCTGTTGCAAAGTAATAAAATACCATTGCAGAAGATGATTTATTTACCCCAAACCGGATTATTTGAGGCTGAAATGAAATTGCTTTATGTAAAGCAGCTCACAGTTTTTTTACTTTTGTAACTCAAATCACAAACCAATAAAAATTTATCGCGCAATAAAATGAATGCGCTATTTATACCACACCGCACTACTAAAAACTTGATCAGTACTTTGTGTGTAGCCCTCACAAAATACCTGTAGGGCTTGTTTTCTTTTAGTGCGATCTGAATGCTCTCATAGAGATCGAATGTATTTGGAACAAAAAATTAAACAGATAAAGTGATGAGCCTGTTTTTGAACGAGCGTTTTTTTTGAAGGAATACAATTTTCAAAACAATGCAGCCGAAATTTTTTCTGCATAAAGAGCTTGATTTTTACAGGAAATACAACAGGCTTATACCGATGTTAATCAGTCGGATGCAGGCAAAAACAACAGTCCATGCTGTTGTTTAAATCATTGAAATTGTGATAGGAAAACATTTACAAGTGACACAAGAATACTTATACTTGCCTTTATAAATTTCAAGCATATAATCCAACCCTTTAAACATAATAACGATGAAAAAAATTACATTTTCACTTCTTTTCTTCCTGCTTGTTTTTACGAAGCTTGAGTCGCAGACATGGAACCTGATCTGGTCCGATGAATTTACAAACACTACCATTGACATGAGCAACTGGAGTTTTGAAACGGGAACGGGAGTCGGAGGCTGGGGAAACAATGAGCTGGAATATTATACCAACCGTCCGGAGAATGCAACGATCTCCAACGGCAAGCTACTGATCATTGCAAGAAAAGAACCGTTTTCGGGAAGCAATTATACATCAGCCCGGATGAAAACCCAGGGAAAAAAAAGCTGGACCTATGGAAAAATTGAAGCGAAGATCAAGTTCCCCAACGGTAATGGAATATGGCCTGCTTTCTGGATGCTGGGCGATAACATTACACAGGTTGGCTGGCCCCAGTGCGGAGAAATAGACATCATGGAGCATGTCAACAGTGATCCGCAGATACATGGAACCATTCACTGGTACAATAACTCGTATGCCTATTACGGAGGAGATACAACAGCAAACCTTTCTCAATACCATGTTTATGGAATTGAATGGGATCAGAATGGAATTGCATGGTTTCTTGATGGCAATAAGTACTGGGAAGCAAACATCAGCAACAACATTAACGGCACCAACGAATTCCATGCACCCTTTTTCATTCTGCTCAATATGGCCGTAGGCGGAAATTGGCCTGGGAACCCCGATCCAGGCACAAACTTCCCGGATACGCTGTTTGTGGATTATGTAAGAGTTTATCAAAAATCCACAATCGCGGTAAACAGCTCTGCAAAACAGGATGCTGTAATTACCCTGTTTCCTGATCCTGCAACTGAGAACATCACCCTGAATATGGACAACACTGCAGAAGGAGAACATGAAATAAAAGTGTTTGATGTGATGGGGAAATTATGTTTTCAAAGATCAATCTTCAGTTCCGGCGCTGAAGCCATCAATCTCCCCATTCCTCTTGACAAATTTAATCCGGGAGTTTTTTTTATAACGATCCGGAACAAACAGGGAATAGTTTGCCGGAGATTTGTCAAAACCTGAGTCTATCTTCTTCCATACTATGCAACGATACAGCATAGTTCCTTAAATGCAAAAAAGTAAAAACCGGAGATTAAAGCATCTGCATAAAAAGAGAGAGTAGAAAAGACGGTCGACAAAATTATTTTTCCGGGTTTCATGAGTTGGCAAAAGATAGTCATTGACATCTTAATCATCATTTTTTTATAAATACCCTATTAACAGGAGTATTATTGGGGGTATAAATTTTTATGAGATACAAACCGGGTGCGAGGTCACTTACGTTTAAAGTCATCAAATGCGATTCTTTAACTTTTAAACCAGCTACATTATATATTTCAGAAAATTTATACGATGCATTTGTTTGTATATGTAATAACTCAGCAACAGGGTTAGGACATACTTTAAATTCTTCATCGTTTTTAATATCTTCTACTCCGGTTGTTGCCTGAACCAGAATCTTAATTGCATTGCTGAAACCGACTGCTCCTTTGTCATCAAAAGATCTGGCTGTTATAGTGTAAGTACCTGGCATCCCATTCGCCCAGTTAAAGGTATAGGGACTGGAAAAACTTTCTCCCAATTTTATGTTCCCATTGTAAAATTCTACTTTTATTACACTCCCATCGCTGTCTGCCGAATTAGCTGTAATAGTTATGTTTGCTGGAACATTAAAAACCTGATTTTGAATGGGTGTAGTGATGTTGACAATCGGCAAAGCATTGGTTTGGATTGACTGAACTGTTATTCTGTCAATATTGATTGACCAGCCGGTGGCATTTCCAAACTCAATAGTATTGTTTCCGGTATTTAATCCAATAACAAACGAACGCATCGCCAATCCCTTTCCATTATAGCTTCCGCTGGAAGTAAAAGTATAGTTTGAGGAAATTCCATTGTTTATCCTAATGTATCCATCTCTGTTAGCGCCAGTCATATAATATAAGGTCATTACATAATTCCCAGTGGAAGGAGCGCTGACATTATTGAAAACCAATGTATTTCCATTTCCGATAAATCCCACATATTGAGTGTTGGAACATTTTCCATCAGGATCCTGAGTTATTGTAGCATTATTTAATTGATTTGCATTTGCTTCTGCTTCATATTTTGTAATCACAGGCATTTTGAGAGGTGATGCAGAGAAGTAAATAGAAACACCACCATTGGTACGCATAGGAATAGATAAAGTATCTCCTTTGCTCACTTGTTGTTGATCAAAAGCAATTTCAGAATCACACACCCCATCTTTAAAAATATTGGCGAAATAGGTAACACCGGCATTGAGGAATGAGAGATCCAGGGTCAGGGTTCTTGCAGTATTACACAGTGAACCTACATACCATTCATTTCCTTTTCTTCTGGCGATGGTGGTATATTGATCCGGGTATGCTTCCAGGCATTTAATATCGTCCCATGCCGCAGGTAATTTTTTCAGCAATTCTTCAGAAATATGGTACTGATAGTTTTCCGGTGAATCGTTCATGTGCTGAATACCCGATTCAAAAACAACACCCAGCGCAAGCTGATGGCTCCAGGTAGTAAACTGTTTGATCACACCAGTTTTATTTGCGAAATCAAGTGGTGTATAATCCATAGACCCAATCACGTTTCTTGTCATTGATAGAGTAATGTTATAATTGGAAGGTGTCATTGTGGTATTGAAGAGATACATTTCACCTCCCAATACAGCTTCGGAAGTAAGAAGATGGGGTGAGGTTCTTCTAAGTCCTGAAGGTGTGGTACATCCGTGAAGGTTGACCAATAGCTTTTGTTCCTCTGCTACTTTAAGCAGTTTATCATATTTCTGAATCATGGGCTGAGAATCATCTTCCCAGAAATCTACTTTTATCCCTTTAATGCCCATGTTTTTCCATTGCGAAAGAATAGGCCTGATCTGATTTTCATCGTTCTGAAAACGATTGTGATGGGACCACAGCAACACCCCTACACCTTTTGTGTTTCCATAATCTATTACATCCTGCAAATTAAATGATGCATTATCCCAGCCATCATCCTGCATATAATATTCCCAGCCCATGGAGCTGGCGAGGTCAATGTATTTTTTAGCAAGTACCACCGAAACTGCAGGCTGACCTTCTTCCCCTCCCCAATCCCAGGATGCTCTCCCTGGCTTTATCCAGGACAAGTCTGTTTGCAGTGTGGCTGGATTAAGATTTTCAATCATTACTGATTCTACAATAGTTGTGATATCACCTATTATCACAGCCCTCCATGGAGTAGCCAGGGGCAGCGCACTGCTGATCGATCCTGTTTGTAACAGATTGAAAAGTCCTGTTTGGGCGCCTGTCACAATTTTTGAAACCGAATAAGTGCCAACATTGGCGGCTTCTGTGATAAGGCACCAGGTGGAGTCGGTTGTATTTTTAACAAGTATGGGAGCACTAAATGTTCCAATGGAAACAGTCTCAGCCCAATTACGTTCCGGATAATAATCTGAATGATCACTCCTGTATTTTTGACCCCAGCTCTTATCAAAATTTGCAATAGAAAACCCGCTGGTTTCTCCGTTTATTGAAATAGCTCCGCTTCCTGGTATATTATATCTGTATGCAAAACCGTCATTATACACGCGAAAGATCAACTGAACTTCAGCCACATTTTTGCTTAGACGCAACGTAAGCTCACTACAGTTATTAGTATAAGAAGATTTTTTTCCGGAAGGTAAGTTATACGTTTCGTTTATTGAGTTGGTTGAGGATGTTATATAAGCCAATCCGTTAACAAAATCCGCTATGCTTGTATGGATACCCAACGGAGAAGAAGCTACAATGTCGTTTCCATCTTTAGACACTTTGTAGCTCAGGTTTTGATTTATCAAAGATAGGGTAACCTTAATTTTTCCATCAGGAGAGCTGACAATATAATCAGCAGCATTTATCACATAAAATGAAAATACGGGTAAACAGAAGATAATTAATTTTTTCATCCTACGGAAATATTAGTCCTTCATAAATATAGCAGGAATCTTTTTTCCATTCATTTTTTGAAGATGCATCTCAGCCTGAAATCATAGCATTTCAGCAAAACAAAATCATTCAACTTAATTTGTTGTATTACTTTGTAAGGTAATATTAGTTATGGAGATCAGTCCGTCCTAACAACAGCAATTGTTTACGGGTTGAAAAGATAATAACTATTGCCAAGCGGGATCGGTCTTACAGGTTTTTATGGAAGTTAACCGGTATTTTTCTCATAGCAAAATTTTTGCGGAGACAAGGAGTAACAAGTTCATAGCATTTGAAAGCACCAATACCTAAATAAAGCATATTTATAATTAATCACATTTCCAAAATTCTACGTAATGAAAAAAAAACACACAAAAGGAATATTTCTGTTAATACTTATAACAGGATTTGCGGGAACTTATTCCGTAAAGGCTCAGGACATCCACTTTTCTCAGTTTTACATGTCTCCCCTTACTCAGAATCCGGCTATGGCTGGAGCCTTAAATGATCTGCAAGCCACTCTCAATTACCGCGATCAATGGAAGGCTGTACCTGCTCCTTTCAAAACTATGGCTTTTTCATTTGACATGAAACTGAATAAAAAGAAAGCTAAGAAAGGTTTCTGGGCAGCCGGCCTTAATTTTTTTAATGATAAAGCCGGTCTACCTCAGTTATCAACCACTCAGGGGAATTTTACAGCTGCTTATCACGTATTACTGAACAAGTACAGTAAACTTGGAATTGGATTACAAGGTGGTTTTTTACAACGTACACTAATTAGTAGCGGGCTGCAGTGGGGAAGCCAATACGTTGGTGGCAGCTATAATGCCGGGACTCCCTCCGGTGAGCCGGGGGAGGGAAGCGCAAATAAAACAACAGGTGATTTCGGAACAGGCCTTATGTGGTCGTATAATAATACCGCAGGCGACATTAACGTAACTGATAACCACGATCTCAAAGCCAACCTCGGTGTTTCAGTTTTGCATATCAATCAACCCGAATATTCATTTTATAACACCATACCTGAAAAATTGTACATGAAGTATGTGCTGCAGGGTTCGGCTCTGGTAAGCATTAAAAATACCAATATAGCGATGGCTCCTCATTTTATGTATGTACTACAGGGTAAAACGCAGGAGATTTATGCCGGAGGTCTGTTGCGTTACAAATTGAAGCAGGACTCAAAATATACCGGTCGAAATGCAGGTTCTGCAATCTCCCTGGGAGCCTTTTACAGGGCCAAGGATGCCATTGCGCTTAACCTGTTGTTCGAACTCGGACAATATGCCTTTGGTTTTAGTTATGATGTAAATACTTCGGGCTTAACAAAGGCCTCCGGGGGCAGAGGAGGATTTGAGGTCTCTCTTCGTTTTATTAACCCCAATCCATTTTTATACGGTTCTCATACCCGTTATTAATTCCAGGAAAGGCTTTGATGCACTCATTTTAAATACATAAAACTGATGTCAAACATCATGAACAGGTCACTCTTTCAATTTATCAGGGGCTTTAATAAGCCGACTCATTTTCATTTATTCACACTGACCATGCTGCTGATTTTTATTTCAGCAGCAGTGTTTGGTCAGGGTCAGGCCAATAAATGGTATTTCGGGGATGGGGCAGCGCTTGATTTTAATTCAGGCTCTCCTGTTTTTATTCCCGGTAGTGCCATGAATGCCGATGAAGGCACATCTTCTGTTGCCGATGCAGCAGGGAACCTGTTGTTTTATACGAACGGGAGCCGGGTATGGGATAAAACCAGTACCCAGATGCCCAATGGTATTGGCTTGTTTGGGGGGGCATCCTCCACTCAGGCAGCACTTATTGTCCCCCAACCCGGAAGCAGTACAGTTTATTATGTATTTACAACCGCGGAAGAAGCAGGTTTATGGGTGAGTACATATCCCGGTATGTATTATTCCATTGTGGACATGAGCCTCAACGGAGGCAATGGAGATGTGATTGCCGCCGGCAAAAATACCCCCCTGCTCGACAGTAGCTGCGAAAAATTAACCGCGGTCAAAAACTGTATGGGTGATTTTTGGATCATTGCTCACCGGTGGAACAGCGATGCTTTTTATGCTTACCTGCTTAGCCCTACAGGAGTATCGTCAAGCCCTGTGATTTCTTATACCGGAATTATAAATGGAGGCCCGGCAAGTAATTTGGGTGAAGAAGCAATAGGCTACCTTAAAGCCTCCCCGGATGGGAAAAAATTAGCAGCTGCACTATATGCCGCGGATATAGTTCAACTTTTTGATTTTGATAAAGTAACGGGTATTGTTTCCAATCCTGTTACAATTACTTATCCTACTGTACCTATGACTATCAGTAATGGTCCTTATGGCATTGAATTTTCACCCGATAACAAAAAGCTACATGTTTGCTTATTACTATTGGGTAAAATTTATCAGTATGATATTTCTTCAAATGTTCAGGCCACAATTATTGCTTCACAATATACAGTTGATTCAATATCCGGTAGTAGTGCCCTCCAGCTTGCCTCCAACGGCAGGATTTATATTACTTCACCTGGCACTTATTTAGCTGCAATAAATAATCCTGATATATTGGGAGCCGGCTGTAATTTTGTTCAGCAGGCTGTATCTCTTGGTAATGCACAATGTGCAATTGGTTTACCCAACTTTGCCGGTTTGGGTACCACTGTGCCTCTGAGCCCTGTAATAACGGGCAATGCCAATTCTCCCTGTGTATCCGGTAGTGTTGTATTGGATGCAGGAAGCGGTTATTCTTCTTATTTATGGATGCCCGGTGGGGCCACCACCCAAACCTTTGC
>JAHEYF010000022.1 GCA_023251755.1 Bacteroidota bacterium | reverse complement strand
TCAGGTTTGAGACCGAAATTTTTTCCACCTGGTTCACCACATCCGATATGGGGTGTAGGGCCTGTCCGGCATACAACCATCCCGCAAGCATAGTAACAAGGCTGCAAAGCAAAAGCCCGGTGAGCAAAATCAGTTGAAGGTTATTGAGTTTGTTTAAACCGTCCTTGTCGTAAGCAGATACAATGACAACAAAACTTTCATTCTTGGTGTGATACAACAAGGCCAACGCTTCATTCTTACCTTCGGTATACCTTATTTCTTTTTCTTTTCTAACCTGTTCTAAAAAAAGGTTATTTACCGGGGCTTTGTCTTCAAATGTATTGAACAATTCTTTGTTCTGGCGATCGTAAACCAATATTCTTTCTTTCGGTAAGTAAGCGGTGTTCTTATCAAAAATCTTCACCAGTCCGGGGTTTAACTCATCCACTTCGGTTAACAGCTTGGTATAGTCGTTTGCTTTTTCGTTCAGGCGTTCATAAAAATCTTTCTGGCGGTATGAAGAGGAAATGTAATAAATAACGAATGCAAAGAGCAGGAGTAAGGAGGCCACTATAACAGTAAAACGGATAGCAAGACGCGTTCTGATTTTCATTGCCCGGATTCTTTTAAAACATAACCCATTCCAATATAGGTATGAATTAATTTAGGCTGATACCCTTTGTCTATTTTTTTTCTTAAAAAATTAATGTAAACATCAATCACGTTTGTTCCGGTATCAAAATTTATTTCCCATATTTTTTCTGCTATTTCATTCCGCGAAATGACCTTTTCTTTGTTGCGCATCAGGAGTTCAAGCAGGGAAAATTCTTTCGCTGTAAGTTCGATCAGGGTATTGTTTCTTTTTACAGTTTTGGTGGCTGTATTTAATTCCAGGTCGGCTATTTTTAAACTATTGCCCGCAAGGGTATTCTGATTGGCACGTTTCAACAGCGCTTTTATTCTTGCCAGTAGTTCCCTGAATTCAAAGGGTTTCACTAAGTAATCATCGGCACCGCTGTCGAAGCCGGTTAATTTATCTTCTGTGGTACTCAGTGCAGTTAACATCAGTACCGGAATGCTGGTGTTTTGTTTGCGGACTTCTCTGCATATTTCATAACCGCTTATCTCCGGTAAATTCAGGTCGAGGATAATAGCGTCGTATTTATTTTGTGCAAGTTGTTCTTTGGTATTTAGTCCCCTGTAATCGATATCAGCATAAAAATTATTTTCCTCCAGGCCTTTTTTTATAAACAGGGCTACTTTTGGTTCATCTTCAATAATTAATATTTTTTGGAAACTCATCTCCCAAAGGTCATCTTTTTTGAGTTAAGATCTTCCGTTCAATCCTTTTTTAATCCTATTTTAATCCGGCTTTAAAAAACGGAAAAAGGCCAGGGCCAATAATGCTCCCAGTATTGGAGCGGCCATGTACAGTCCTAAATATTCGGTGTGTCCCGAAACAAGTGCCGGGGCGATACTCCGGGCAGGGTTCATGGAGGCGCCGCAAATTGGTCCGGCAAACAGGGCTTCCAGTCCAACTACCCCTCCTATAATAAAGCCCGCTGATTTTTCGCCGGCTACAGTATAAATAGTCAGCATTAAAAAGAAAGTGAGTAACAGCTCCAGAATAAAAGATTGTTGCCAGCTGCCCGCAGGCAGGGTCGTCCCTAAAAACTGATCGTTGGGAAACAGGTAATGCAATAAAAAACTTGCCGCAAATGCTCCTGCCAGTTGAGAAAGGATATACGGCAACAATTGTTTGGCTTCTAATTTTTTAGCAGCGACTAAACTTATACTCACAGCAGGATTGAGGTGTGCGCCGGAAATACTTCCTACGGTGTAAATCATGGCCATTACAATTAGCCCGAAGGTGGCAGCAATACCGGCATGTGTAAGAACAGCAGGCATTTGGTTGTGTATTACAATCGCTCCTGTTCCGCAAAACACGAGTGCAAAGGTTCCTATAAATTCAGCAGTGTATTTTTTCATTCGATTAATGCCTTGGTTTTTATTTTCGAAAATACATAAAATGTTTCTAAGGCAATTTGCCTGCACCGCTCCAAATATTTTTCTTCCTGTTGAGGTGTATTGTCAAAAGCCTTGGGGTCATTGTATGTAGTAGAGATGCGAAGTTCAGCGCCCTGTACAAAAGGGCAATTCTCTTCGGCATCCGAACAGGTCATAATCGCAGCAAATTCATTAGAAGGGTTTACTGCGTCGTTGTATACTTTAGAGAAACAAATTACAGGTTTCTGCTGATTATCAAAGCGTACTTCGTAAACAGGATTGGCCCCTTCCTTAACAATATTGATGTTAAACCCTATGTTTTTTAATGCGGCAATGGCATTTGGGTTAAAGGCTGTTGTTTCTGTACCGCCCGAAAAAGAATTGAAGTGATTTACTTTGTAATAATGAGCGGCTACACTTGCCCACACCTGTCCAAAATGACTACGCCGCGAATTGTGCGTACAGATATAATTCAGCTGAACAGGCTTGTGCTGAAGGATCTTCGAAGAAATATAATGAGAAATTGTTTCCAGTATTTTTTTTCTTTCTTCGGGAATAGCATCAAAATCATTGACGAGTGTTTGGCAAAAATTCTCAAGTTGTAAATACATACATTTAAATTTAAAGTTCAAAATTAAAAATTCAAAGCCTGCTGTTGAGCAAACCTTCAGAGTTTTGAGGCCCTGAAGGGTTGAACTGTTTTAGTTGCAGCAGGGTTTTTCGTTGCTCAATTCCGATAAATTTACTTTTTCTTTTTGTTCGGGAGTACAACAAGCGCTGGCTTCGTTTGTTTCATATTTAGGATCGTTGAATTCAGCGTCTTCATGAAAATAATACACTTCCCATTGCACACCATCGGGGTCGTTTACCCAAAACTTGTCCTGTTTGGCATAACAGCAATTGGTGCCGGTTTCTTCTTTGGCCACCATGTTTTGTTTTTTAGCTTCCCATAGTTTTATGTTTAGGTCTTCAAGGGTTTCCACCTGAAAGCCCAGGTGCCCGAAGTTTTGCTGAACCCGCTCTTTATTCTCTACAAAGGAAATAATTAAAGAGGGCTTTTCTAAAATGTATTTCGCATAATTGGACTTTACTTTTAGAGGTTCAATACCGAAAAAAGCACTGTAAAAATTAACTGTTTTGGTAATGTCGCTAACGTATAAGCTAACGTGCATTCTTGGAAAGGAATTGTTCATGTTGTTTTTTGTTAAGGTTAATTAATCGTTATATTACGATATATAAAAGCAAATTTTTTTAACAGCACTTGTTTTTAACGGTAAACGACTCAAACAACTGGTTGAAATACATTTTAGCATGGCCCCATTCTTTTTCATCAATGCAATAACATACTTTTGCCCCGTCCACATCACCTTTAATCAGGCCGGCTTCTTTCAGCTCCTTTAAGTGTTGTGAAATGGTGCTTTGCGACAGCGGCAGCTCCTCCACAATATCCCCGCAAATGCAAGCCTGTTTTTTAATTAAAAGCTGCAGGATGGCCACACGTGCCGGATGAGCCAATGCTTTGGCGTATTTCGCAATTTTATTGTCTTTTACAGTAAACTCTTCTGTTTTGGTTGCTCCCATATATATCGTAATATTACGATTATATTGTTGATTGGCAAAATTATTTTTGAAAATAATTTTAATGGCCCTGACTATGTAAGCCTTTTAACTTAACAGGAGCTAACAATTCTGTTAATAAAAAATAAAGATACAGGGCTGAGAGGAAAGAAGAAGCATTTAATTTTAAAGCGATGGACCAGATCGAAAAAAATTCGGAAATATTAAAGAAATACATTCCCGCCCCGGCTGTTGATTTGATTGCACACTGGATCATGGACCTGGATTTTAAATTAAAAATAAAAAAGGAGCGCAGTACAAAACTGGGTGATTACCGCGCCCCTTACAACGGTTCCAATCACCAGATAACGATTAATTACAACCTGAATACCTATTCCTTTTTGGTAACACTGGTGCATGAAATAGCCCACCTCACTACGTTTAACAAGTATAAGAACAGTGTTAGCCCCCATGGAAGTGAATGGAAGAATGAATTTAAACGCATGATGCTGCCCTTTTTAAACGAGGTGATTTTTCCGGAAGATGTATTGCTGGCTCTGAAGAGGTATATGCAAAACCCGGCTGCGGCAAGCTGTTCAGACACTCATTTGATGCGGGCCTTAAAAAAATACGACAATAGTGAAGGGGACGAAGACCTTGTATTTTTAGAAAAAGTACCGCACAACGTGGTGTTTAAATACAACGACAACCGTTTATTTGTAAAAGCTGAAAAGGTACGTACGCGTTTTCGTTGCAAGGAAGTAGCTACAGGAAAGATTTATCTTTTTCATCCGCTTACGGAAGTTGAGCTTTTTCAGAAAGGTTCGGGTAGTTTATAAGTTTAATTGTTCTTTCGTTCAATAGTTATGGGGTCGTAAAGCTTTCCGGATTCGAATCGAATAAACAAAAAAACGGGTAAACGTTCATTAAGTGGTTTAGCAGTTTAATTATTCTTTCGTTCAATAGTTATGGGATCATGAAGCTTTCCGGATTCGGAACGAATAAACAAAAGAACGGGTAAACGTTCATTAAGTGGTTTAGCAGTTTAATTGTTCATTCGTTCAATAGTTATGGGATCATGAAGCTTTCCGGATTCGGAACGAATAAACAAAAGAACGAATAAACTATTCAACCTGCCCCAATTCCTCTCTTTGTTTTTTCGTTAAGCTCTTTACAACAAGTTCATAACTATGGTCAATCCACTGCTTTAAAATTTTATCATTCACAGTGCCGTCACAAACAATGGTGTTCCAGTGGTTTTTGTTCATGTGGAAACCTGGTAGCACGCAGGAATATTGTTCGCGCAGTTCAATTGCTTTTTCGGGATCGCACTTGGTGTTGAATTCAACAGGATTGCTGCCGAGCCCGGTCAGGGCATACATTTTCCCCATTACCTTAAATACCAATGTTTCTGAATCAAAAGGAAAACTTTCTGCTGTTCCTTTTTTGCTTAAACAATATTCACGAAGTTCTTCAATGTTCATACTACTGTTAAATTAAATTTATTATGACGTTCAAAAATAGGGTTAAACATAGTACTATCCGCGGTCTCATCCTTTTAACTTCTTACTTTTAACTTAAAACTTAACGGATTAAAGTAATGGTGCCTGTAAAGGTTTTGGTTTTGTTGTAAAAGTCGCTGGCTTCCACTTTGTACACATATTCATCTTCCTGCACGGGTTTACCTTTAAAAGTACCATCCCAGCCATTTTCTACCGAGGTACTTTCAAATAATTTCATTCCCCAGCGGTCGAACACATAAATTTTGATTTCCTTTATTAAGGTACCGTATACATACCAGGTTTCATTTAAAATATCTTTATTGGGTGTAAAAGAATTGGGGATGTATATGGTCATAAAGTCTTTCACAAAAAACGGGTAGACAATTGTATCCAGACAGCCATTATCGCTTTTAACATAAAACGTGGCCTGGTAGTTTCCATAATCTTCGTACAGGAAATCATTTACATGATCGTAACTTATTGTATTATTGGGCAACAGCACATAATTGAGTGCCCAGGGCGAAGGAGTAGTGATGATAAGCTGAAAGGGAACATTTACTTCGGGTTCGGGAACAGAGGTGTAAACGTTTCCGTTAAATATATCGTTGATGTTAATTATTTTTATAGAGTCTTTATTGGTACAAGCGATAGCGTCTGTTACGGTAACAATGTAAAGACCAGCAGATAAATTTGTAGCGGTAGGGCTGTTTAATAGAGGGTCCTGGCTCCAGGAATAGGTATAGGGCGGAGTACCATTCAGCACTTTTACTGTAGCGGTGCCGTTGTGCTGAAAACACCTTTCGGGGCTTACTAAAGTATCTAAAGGTAAATTGGCCAGGTTGATGACCGGAAAAATCCGGGTGGCTTTGCAATTGTTTACATCGGTAATGGTGAGGGTGTATGTTGCGGCCGCAAGATGACTAATATTTTGAGTGCTTTGTATGGGCGTAGTAGCCCAGCTGTATGAATAAGGTGCGGTACCACCTGCTACATCGTTTACAAAAATTTCTCCGTTGGCCTGATTGCAAGTGCAGTTTAAAATACTATCGGTGCTGGTAATAGTGGGGCTTGTATTAAATACGGTGACCGGCTTTGAAACCACACAATTGTTTGCATCGGTTACGGTAAGTATATAATTACCCGGTATCAGTTGTGTAGCTGTAATGGAATTTTGAACGGGCGAGGTATTCCATATATAAGAAGTATATGGTTGTATACCGCCCGTAACTATTGCGGTTGCGGTTCCCGTTGGATTTCCGCAATAAGCATTGGTTGAGCTTGTTGTTACAGTTAATACGTTTTGACCAATTACATTTACAATTACTTTTTCGGTAAAAGGGCAGGGGATTGAAAAATCAATGGTGCAGGTGTAAGTGCCGGGGACAAGGTTGGTGGCCGTAGCGGTTGTTTGCCCGCCGGGTTGCCAGTTGTATACAGGTGTACCGGTATAATTAGTTACGCTTGCAGTTGCAGTGCCGTCGCTAACACAGGTAACGGGTGTTGTTGCGGAACTTATAGCCGGTACCTGCGCCTGCGGACAGGTGATGCCGTGGTAAGCTAAAAACACACCACTATCAAAAATACAATCGCCGGCATCGGCAATGGCTAATTTAATGTGGTAAACAGCGCAAGGAACAACGTTAGTCTGGGCTACGAGGGGTGTGGTAAAACCATCGTACTGGATAGTGTTTCCGCCAGCATTGTCTACATAATAATTGGAATAGGCAAGGCTGACGCAATTGGAGGAAGAGCCCTGTTGACCTGAACTACCGGGATTGATGGAGTTGATCTGAACCGGAATTGTTGTACCCGGAACCTGCGCAATGTTTTTGTTAGCATAGCTTCCACCGGCAGGATTGGGGCCTGAAATAAAAAATCCGAATACATCGTTGTAATCCGAACAAACAAATTCGGGGTATTCTTCGGAGGCGAATACATAATGTATGTTAATGGTATTGCAAACAGGCTTTATATCAAATTCAAGCACGCAGCCGTCAAAGGTAGCCTTGGGTTCGATACTGCTCAATTGGGGATCGTAAAAATTCCCGTTGTTGCTGTGGTCAAAACAACCGGGTGCAGAGGGATTGTCTATTCCTCCTGAATTATTAGGCCCAATGGCATCCACCGCTTTGCCTGTGCTAAGGAGAATCCCGGAAGATAAACCCAGGTTGGTTCCGCCGGCTGTAAATAAGCCCGAACCCTGGGAGTTGCAGTTGAGGGATACATTGCTAATGGCTATGCCGGGGGCTACAATGTTGCTGACTAAGTCGGAAGCGTTGGCATTGGTAGAGACATTGAGCTGTGCGGAAACCCATGTATTGGTAAATACAAAAAAGAACAAGGAAAAATATCTTTTTGTAAAAAGCAGCATGAAGTTGCACTAAAGTAAATAAAAAAGCCCCAAACCAACGTGGTTTCAAACTCAAATATCAGGCCGAAACTGAGTTTTAACGTTAATTTGGGACGATTATTATTGATTCAAAGTTTAAAATTTAAAATTCAAAGTGGGCTGCATTGAAATTAAATCGATTTCGCAAACGATAGCCCCTCTTTGAATTTTAAATCTTAAACTTTGAACTAACTACGCTTCTACTTTTTTCTGTGTGCGCTTGCGCTCGTTTTCGTCTAATATAATTTTACGGATACGGATGCTTTGCGGGGTTATTTCAACATATTCATCGTTTTGAATATATTCCATGGCCTCTTCTAAACTAAAGTTTATTTTCGGGGAAATGCGCATTTTTTCATCCGTTCCGCTGGCACGCATGTTGGTTAATTTTTTCTCCTGGCATATATTTACAACCAGGTCATCAGGACGAATGTGTTCGCCAATCACCATTCCGGTGTAAATTTCTTCGCCTGGTTCAACAAAGAACTTGCCCCTGTCGTGTAATTTATCAATACTGTAAGCTACAGCCACGCCTTTTTCCTTGCTGATGATAACACCGGCGATACGTTGCGGGATATGTCCTTTCCAGGGTTCGTAAGCGTGGAAACGGTGCGCCATAATGGCTTCTCCTGCGGTTGCGGTCAGTACGTTGTTTCGTAAACCAATTAATCCACGCGAAGGAATCTGGAATTCCATGTGAATTAAATCGCCTTTGGGTTGCATCACCAGCATATCACCTTTGCGCTGGCTCACCATTTCAATTACTTTACCCGAAGTTTCTTCCGGGCAATCAACGGTTAACACCTCGATGGGCTCGCATTTCACTTCGTCAATATATTTTACGATGACCTGTGGCTGACCTACCTGTAGCTCATAGCCCTCACGGCGCATGGTTTCAATCAATACAGACAAGTGAAGAATCCCACGTCCGAATACGATGTATGAATCAGGCGATGATGTTTCTTCCACCTTCAGGGCCAGGTTTTTTTCTAATTCTTTAAATAACCTATCGCGTAAGTGGCGCGAAGTAACAAATTTACCTTCTTTACCAAAAAACGGAGAGTTGTTAATGGTAAACAACATGTTCATGGTGGGCTCATCAATGTTCATTAAGGGTAGGCCTTCCGGGTTTTCAAAATCAGCTACTGTGTCGCCAATTTCAAAACCTTCGATGCCGGTAAATGCACAAATATCTCCTGCATTTACTTCGGTAACTTTCATTTTCCCCAGACCATCAAATATAAAAAGTTCTTTTACCCTTGATTTGGTAATGCTTCCGTCGCGTTTCACAACCGATACGGGCATGTTTTCTTTAATCGTTCCGCGGTACACACGGCCAATGGCAATACGGCCGATAAATGTGGAGTAATCTAAAGAAGTGATTTGTATCTGCAAACTTCCTTCGCGTTTGGGCGCTACCGGAATGTTTTCGAGGATGCAATCCAATAATGGAGTGATGGTATCGGTAGGTTCCTGCCAGTTGGTGCTCATCCAGCCCTGTTTCGATGATCCGTAAACAGTGGGGAAATTTAACTGGTCTTCTGTTGCATCCAGGTTAAAGAACAAATCAAAAACCATGTCGTGTACCTCATCGGGTTTACAATTTGGTTTATCTACTTTGTTGATCACCAGAATGGCTTTTTTGCCCTGAGAGATGGCTTTTTGCAATACAAAACGTGTTTGGGGCATAGGCCCTTCAAAAGCATCCACCAATAAAAGTACACCGTCGGCCATGTTCAGCACACGCTCCACTTCACCTCCAAAATCGGCGTGGCCCGGAGTATCAATGATGTTAATTTTTGTTCCTTTATAAGTTACCGAAACGTTTTTAGCCAGAATAGTAATGCCGCGCTCCCGCTCCAAATCATTATTATCCAAAATAAGCTCCCCTGTTTCCTGATTTTCACGGAACAGCTTGCAGGTGTGAAGGATCTTATCCACCAGTGTAGTCTTCCCGTGATCTACGTGCGCAATAATGGCAATGTTACGAATGTTTGACATGAATTATTTTTTAAGGCCGCAAAGATACGAAATCCTTTGCGAATAGCCATACATACCTTTTTTTAGTGAGAAGCGAGAAAGTTAGAGAGTTAGAAAGTGAGAAGGAATGGGCGTTTGAACGATAAAACGAATAAACTCAAGAACTTTCTTCCCTTCTCACTCTCTTACTTTCTAACTTATTCAATCGTTGCTATTACCTTTAATTCAATTGCAATAGGCGTTGGCAGGCAGTTTATTTCAAGTGTAGTGCGGCAGGGAGGGTTTTCTTTAAAGTATTCGGCCCATAATTTATTGTATTTAGGAAAATCGTCTTTCATGTTGGTGAGGAAAACGGTTACATCCACTATCTTGTCCCAGCTGCTGCCGGCGTCTTCTAAAATATACCGGATGTTGCGAAACACGCTGTGGCACTGGGCTTCAATATCGTAAGAAGTGATGTTCCCTTTTTCGTCCAGCTCAACCCCCGGTATTTTTTTTGTACCTCTTTCGCGTGGGCCAACACCCGATAAAAACAATAAATTCCCAACGCGGCGGGCGTGGGGGTACAATCCTACTGGTTCAGGTGCTTTTTGCGAGTCGATGCTGTTTGTGCTCATTTCCGGTTTTTTTAAGAGGTATAAAAGTAAAACTTTCCATTGCAATATCCAATTAGGGCTAATTCATAAAGCCCGGAAACCGCTTTGTTTTATGTATTTTTTCCCTGCCTCGCTACAAACAATCACGGCTACAGCGTAGCCGAACAGCTTACTATGTTTTGCTCCAACAGATGAATAATTTACACTACAATATTTACAATTTTGTTCGGCACAATAATTACCTTTTTAGGAGAACCACCGTTCAGGTGTTTTTGTACTTCTTCGCGGCTCATCACTTCTTTTTCGATATCGGCATTGCTTAAACCCAATGGCAATTCAATGTTTAAACGGGTTTTGCCGTTAAAGGAAATGGGGTAATTAAATGAACTCTCTACCAGGTACGATTCGTCAAACAGTGGGAAAGGCGCATAGGCGATGCTTTCTTTATGTCCGAGCAGGCTCCATAATTCCTCGGCAATGTGCGGGGCATAAGGAGAAATAATAATCAACAAGGGTTCAAGTACAGAGCGTTTGTTGCATTTTACTTCGGTGAGCTCGTTTACACAAATCATAAAATTACTTACGGATGTATTAAATGAAAAACGTTCAATGTCTTCGGTAATTTTTTTAATGGTTCTGTGCAAAGCTTTTAATTCAGGTTTTGTTGCTGCTTCTTCACTGATGCTCCAGGTATTGTTGTTGTGAAACAAACGCCAGAGTTTTTTAAGGAAACCGGCAACGCCGGTAATGCCGTTGGTGTTCCATGGCTTGCTAAGTTCCAATGGGCCAAGGAACATTTCGTATAAACGCAAAGTGTCGGCACCAAAATCATCACAAATTTTATCCGGACTAACTACATTCCATTTTGATTTAGACATTTTTTCAACTTCCGGTTTAGTTTTAAATTCTCTAGAACCAGTTGCTCCAAATGGATTTTCGTAAAAAGTTCCTTTATAATAATACCCTCCTTTGCAAATAAAAACAGCAGTTTCATATTCCGGGAATCTCTTAAAGAATTCTGGGAAATAAATAGGGTTGAACGTATTATTATTGACCCAATTTACATCAACATTAATTTCACGTTTATCAGTGTCATATAAAAGATTAGATATTTCAGCGCTATAAAACGCTCTACGAACAGAGTGTGAAATCTGCGTTGGAACAAATTTATTTTCTTCCTCATACCACAAATATGGTGAGGTCGTTTCTGAATTCGTTCCAGCAATAGTAAAAATAATTTTTTCAGAAGTACCCTGTATCATCCCCTGATTGATCAGCTTCTTTGCCGGTTCATCAAAAGTAACAAAGCCCATGTCTTTTAAAAACATAGTCCAGAAACGTACATAAAGCAAATGCCCTGTAGCGTGTTCGGAACCGCCTAAATACAAGTCTACATTTTGCCAGTAGTCTGCCGCTTGTTTGCTTACAAATTCTTTTTCGTTATGGGGGTCCATGTAGCGTAAAAAATACCAGCTGCTGCCAGCCCAACCGGGCATGGTGGTGGTTTCCAACACCTCACCCCCGGCCCCTCTCCCGAGGAGAGGGGAGTAGGTCCAGTCCTTTGCACGGGCTAAGGGTGGCTCTCCGTCTGCGGTGGGCAAATATTTGTCTACCTCGGGTAATTCAAGTGGTAAATGTTTTTCTTCAACAGTATAAGGTATCCCGTTTTTATAATAAATTGGAATAGGCTCTCCCCAATAGCGCTGGCGGCCAAACACGGCATCACGCAAACGGAAATTAATTTTTCCTTTTCCTAAGTGTTTGGCTTCCACTTCCTGTATGGCGCGTTTAATGGCGGCTTTTACATCGAGTCCGTTTAAAAAATCGGAATTAATAAGTTTGCCTTCTTTGGCATCGTAAGCTTCTTTTTCAATATCGCCACCTTCAACCACCTGCGGTATGGGCAAACTAAAGTGTCTGGCAAAAGCATAATCGCGGGTGTCGTGTGCAGGAACAGCCATTACAGCACCTGTTCCGTAACCGGCCAGTACGTAATCGCCTATCCACACCGGTATAGCTTTACCACTGAAAGGATGTATAACATAAGCCCCGGTAAACTGCCCGGTAATTTTTTTCACATCGGCTTGTCTTTCACGCTCGCTGCGGTTCTTGGCAAAGGTGATGTACTCTTCTACTTTTGTTTTGTATTCGGCTGTTGTAATTTTTTCTACCAGGTCATGCTCGGGTGCAAGGGTAACAAAGCTCACCCCGAAAATGGTATCGGGCCTGGTGGTAAATACTTCGATCACCACCCCACCTAAATCCTCCCCGGAGGGGAGGACTTTCCCCTTCAGGGCTAATTCCCTCTTAATCTCTGAGATCACCGTATCAATATCGCTCAGTATCTCTTCGTTTCTGAAACGCACTACTGTGTATCCTAATTCATTTAACCTTTCTGTTCTTGCATTGTCTTCTTCCTGCTGATAATCATGGATGTCACCGTCTGCTTCAACTACCAATTTTTTTGATAAGCAAACAAAATCAACTATAAATCTGTCAATAATTTGTTGCCTTCTGAAATGACTACCCGTATTGTTATTTCGAAGATATTGCCACAAAGCATTTTCGGCAGGTGTGGGATTTTTCCTCATTGCAAGTGCTTTGTCCTGCAATAGGTTCCACATTTGCGAGTCGGTTGTGTGATAGCCTGCCTCTTCCCCCTCTCCTTTGGAGAGGGACGGGGAGAGGTGCCCTTGTAATTTAAACCGCAGCGAGCAACCTTCGCTTTTACCAATCCAATAACGTTGCGATTCTTTTAAACTTTCTGTCCATTCTAAGTGATCCAGTCCATCTAACAAGCGTTGTGCATAAGCGCTGATGCGCATGCTCCATTGTTTCATCAGTTTGCGCTCAACGGGATGTCCTCCGCGTTCCGAAACCCCGTCCTTCACTTCATCGTTGGCCAGTACTGTACCCAATGCCGGGCACCAGTTTACCCAGGCCTCGCTCAGGTAAGTGCTGCGGTAATTCATTAAAATTTCCTGTTGCTGTTGTTCATTAAAGGCTTTCCACTCGGCAGCGGTAAATTGTTTTGTTTCGCTGCAGGCTGCATTTACCTTCGTATTTCCGTTGTTTTCAAATTCTTTTATCAAGCCATCGATGTGTTCGGCTTTGTTGCTCGTGTTGTTGTACCAGCTGTGAAACAATTGTATAAAAATCCACTGTGTCCATTTATAATAAGCCGGGTCAGAGGTGCGTACTTCCCGGTCCCAGTCGAACGAAAAACCTATTTTATCCAGTTGCTCGCGGTAACGGGCAATGTTGGTTTCGGTGGTAAGTGCAGGGTGCTGCCCGGTTTGTATGGCGTATTGTTCAGCAGGTAAACCAAAGGAATCGTATCCCATGGGGTGCAATACATTAAAACCTTTGTGGCGTTTGTAACGGGCAATAATATCGGAGGCAATGTAACCCAATGGATGCCCTACGTGCAGGCCGGCACCTGAGGGGTAAGGAAACATATCGAGTACATAATATTTTGGTTTAGAAGAATTGTTTTCGGTTTTAAATGTTTTTTGCTCCGCCCAACGCTTCTGCCATCTGCTTTCTATCTCTTTAAAATTGTAGTCCATATCGTAAAATTATGAGGGACAAAAATAGTGATTTTTAATTTAGTGATTTGAGAATTTGGTGATTTGAGGATGCGTTGATTTGAGAATTTGAGAATGAGCTGATTTGAAAATGAACGGATAAAGGTTTTCTTAAAGTCGATCAATTTCTATTGGGCTCTGCTTTCATCTTCAAATTCTCAAATCGGCTCATCCTCAAATCAACTAAGCCCAAACCTTCGTCCCCTCGGTGCAATTGGTGCAGATGTCAATTTCTTTGCGGGAGCGGAGAATGGCTGCCCTGAAATTGTTGTAGTCTTCGCTGTGCCATATTTCCTGAAATGATTTTTGCTGCAGATTGCCCAGGCGGTGCTGCGCATCTTTATCGAAACAACAGGGAACTATTTTGCCGTCCCAGGTAATGACGCAGCTGTTCCACATGCGCCAGCAATTGTTGTCCATGTCGTTTTTAATGGAAAAGGTATTGTCGCTGTTTTGTTTGTAGCGACTGTATTTATCAATGGTGGGAATTAAGTCATTGCCGTTTTTATAATCGTATACCTGAGCGGTTTTAAATTTCACCTCGTCTACACCCATGTCGCGGGCTAATTGTTTTACTTCTTCAGTCTGATGCTGGTTTGGTTTTACAACTAAGAACTGAAAAATGAGGTAAGGTGTTTTACTTTTTAATTGTTTTTTCCACTTCACGATATTGCGTGTTCCTTCTAATACTTTATCCAAATTTCCTCCTACTCTGTAACTTTGGTAGGTTTCCTGAGTAGTGCCGTCAATGGAAATAATCAGGCGGTCGAGGCCTGATTCAATGGTGAGCCTGGCGTTCTCATCGTTTAGATAATGTGCGTTAGTAGAAGTAGAAGTGTAAATGGAATTGGAAGAAGCGTAGCGAACCATGTCTAAAAAGGCAGGGTTTAAATAAGGTTCTCCCTGGAAATAAAAGGTGAGGTATACGAGAGTATCTTTTAACTCATCAATTATTTTACGAAAAAAATTCTCTTCGAGCATACCTGTTGGCCTGGTAAACTGCCTTAAACCGCTGGGGCATTCGGGGCAACGCAGGTTGCAACTGGTAGTGGGTTCAATGGCAATGCTGATGGGGAAACCTTTGTAGAAATTTTTTTTGTAGAGTTTAGAGCGGTAATAAGTACTGTATACGTTCCAGGCGTTCAGCATTTTTTTCAGCGAAAGCTTTTTAAGGATGCGTATGTTTTCTGTTAAGCTCATTTTTAGTTTAGAGTCGGGAGCTTATAGTCTGAAGTTAAAAAGTGAGAAGCTAAAAGTAATAAGCCAAAAAGTGATTCTGATAACGAGTAGATCCTCTGCGTCTCTGCGTGACACAATGAACCTTGACCTTCTCAATTACCTTTTCAGTTTTTTGGCTTTTTTATCAGCTCATCAACTACAACGGAATATTCCCGTGTTTTTTCTTCGGTAAATTCACCACTTTGTTTTCGAGCATTTTAAAGGCCTTAATTAATTTTTCGCGGGTTTGTTCGGGTTTTATTACTTCGTCAATAAAGCCCCGTTCGGCTGCACGGTAAGGATTGGCAAAGGCGGTCATGTATTCTGTTTCCTTTTCTTTCCATTTGGCATTTTTATCGGCTGCCGCTGCAATCTCACCCTTAAAAATAATTTCGGCAGCGCCTTTGGCTCCCATCACCGCAATTTCTGCACAAGGCCAGGCGTAGTTCATATCCGCACCAATGTGTTTGCTGTTCATTACATCGTAAGCCCCGCCATAAGCTTTGCGGGTAATAACCGTAATGCGCGGCACGGTGGCTTCACTAAAGGCGTAAAGTAATTTTGCCCCGTTGGTAATAATGGCGTTCCATTCCTGGTCGGTGCCCGGTAAAAAGCCCGGCACATCTTCAAACACCAATAAAGGAATATTAAAACTATCGCAGAAACGTACAAAACGTGCGGCCTTTGTGGATGAATTAATATCCAATACACCGGCCAATACAGCAGGCTGATTGGCCACGATACCCAGGCTTTTACCTGCAAGGCGTGCAAAACCGACTACAATGTTTTCTGCAAAATTTTTGTGTACCTCGCAAAAACTATCGGCGTCAATGGTTCCGTTAATTACATCGCGTATATCGTAAGGCTGGTTGGCATTTTCGGGGATAATGGTATTCAGTTCAATTCTTAGTTCCGACCCATTGGATTCATAAGGAACAGCAGGGGCATCTTCTTCACAGTTCTGGGGAATATAAGAAAGTAATTGTTTTAAGGTATTGATGCATTCAATTTCGTTGGCACAGGCAAAATGGGTAACACCGCTTTTAGTGGCGTGGGTCATGGCCCCGCCCAGTTCTTCGCTGGTTACTTCTTCGTGTGTAACTGTTTTTACCACGTTGGGCCCGGTCACAAACATGTAAGAGGTTTGTTCCACCATTAAAATAAAATCGGTCATGGCTGGTGAATACACCGCGCCTCCTGCACAGGGCCCCATAATGGCCGATAGTTGAGGGACCACACCTGAGGATTGAACATTGCGGTAAAAAATATCGGCGTAACCACCCAATGAAACCACCCCTTCCTGGATGCGTGCGCCACCGCTGTCGTTGAGGCCTATCACCGGCGCTCCGTTTTTCATGGCCAGGTCCATTACTTTGCATATTTTTTCGGCATGTGTTTCGGAAAGTGAGCCTCCAAACACGGTAAAATCCTGTGAAAAAACGTAGACTAATCTTCCGTGAATGGTTCCGTAACCGGTCACCACCCCATCGCCGGGGTATTTTTCTTTTTCAAGTCCAAAGTCGTGGCTGCGGTGGGTAACCAGCATACCTATTTCTTCGAAACTGCCTTCATCCAATAAAAAATGAATGCGTTCGCGGGCGCTTAGTTTTCCTTTTTTGTGCTGGGCATCTATTCTTTTTTCGCCACCACCCTGTTTGGCTTCACTTATCTTTTGTTCTAATTGCTGAATTTTTTCATCCATACTGTTTGTATCAATAGAAAGTAGTTCTGTTTTCAAGCTGCTTATTTTAGGTTCTGACCTACAAATATAAGAAAAAACCCTCCCCGGTAAAGGAAGGGTCTATATCCTGTTTCGAAGGTTGAATTTGTAACGATTTTCCCGCCGGCACTCAGGATTTGTAGTTTAGTGCTGTTATATTAGAATGGGACAATACGAAAGCCCACTGTAAAAGGATAAAGTTCAGGCCCTTTGTTTTTTTCGAACAGGGTAGTTAAGGCATACGTGCCGAATAAAGTAAAGTCGCCATAACCCACACGCACTGTTGCGTCTAATTTAAAAGGGTTGATGTTGTAATCGTCCTTTTTAATTACCTCGTAATTGCCTCCGTTCAGGGTATAAATTTGTTTGGTTTTTGAGGTTAATTTATAACCTGCTAAAACCCCGGCAGCCAAATGAAATGTTTTGTGCCTGCTGTTGGAAGTATTGAACTCGAGCATCAGGGGCATTTGAATATACGACATTTTTAATTTGTTTTTGTCGTAGCTGATGGCCGGATTATTGGTAAACGAAGTATAAGAAGAATCGCCATTCAGTGTTGTTTTATTTTTGAACTGGTAAGAGTTAAAACCAAAGCCGAGTCCGGTAACTAAGTTGATGTAATTTTTATAGATGTGCATATTTTTTTCGAAGAGGTTTAAGTTACACACCATTGATTTTACACCGTAATCCACACTCATGTAATCATCTTTTGTTGGCAGACTTACATTGTTGTCAGCTCCGGCGTAACCATTGATGCCAAGGTCAATTCCCTTCCAGTGGTGAAGGTTGCGTAAACGCTTGCTCTTTTTATCCTCTTTTCCTTCTTCATCAATAATGATGTATTTCTTTTTCCCGAATTTAATTCTGGTGGTGTCCATGTCGTTGAGCTGAATGTCCCCATCGGCAAGGTCATGACTTTCAACCGAACTGGCTTTACCGGCCGAAATGTTTTTATCGGAGGGGTTGCCATAGTATTTAATGGAGCTTGCCCCGCTGGCATTGGCCGTTAATTTTTTATTGGCATTCACTTTGGCTGAGGATGCACCCGATGTGTTTATTTCGGTGTTGATGCTCGATAATTTGGAGGCTTTTAAACTCGATGCCCCGCTGGATTCGGCCAGGTGGTTTTCTGTTGCGCCCGACACTACAAGTGTTGAAGCACCGCTGGTATTTGTTTTAAATTCTTTTATAACAATATCCAGCACAGCTTTTGAAGCACCCGAAGTAATGACTTCTAATTTGTTTCCGTTCAGGGTGTTTTCGGTATTTACCTGCGCAGCTCCTGAAACATCCAGCATTTCGATGTTTTTGTAGGTAAGTACTATTTGTATATCATCCCCGTTGATGTTCCCTTCTGTTTTAATTGTGAGTTTGTTTCCTGTTATTTCGGTGATGATATTTTTCTGGTCTTTTTCATCGGCTTCTACTTTTAAAGACAGACTATCGCCTTGTATCAATGTTACATTGGCCTCCCCTCTTACTTCCAGTGAAGTGAAATCTGTTAGCGGTCTTTTTTCTGTTGTTTGTGCATAGCTTGCGGCACTAAGCAATCCTATCAGCACAGTATGTAGTATCTTCTTCATAATTCTTTTTTTTAATTCGTTAATTCTTTTTTTTATTGAACCGGTTTTGTAATAAGACGCGCTTGTTTGTTTAAAAGTTACAGGCAGACAAAAATTAATTTCTTTTGGTACGTGTAATCGAAAGTTGCCCAAGCGTTAACGTATATTCCGTAGCATCCCGGTCTTCGTTGTATTCTGTTTTTGCATCGGTGTTTTTATTCCCCATCCCTTTTAATTTTTTCGCAACATAAGCCAATACATCAAAACCGGATAATTTTTTTTGTTCTGTATTTTTTTCCTTTTCACCCCATGTTGTTGTCTGAATGTGTTGGGTAACATATTGCAGGGGGGTCAGTGTATTATCGGGTTTGCGCGGGGCCTCGTCTTCTTCTGCATGATGAGCCTTGTAAGGGTTGTCCACCCTCGCCACCGGGTTGTTGCCGGCGAATGAATGTTCAGGGCTTTGCGCGCTGTCTTTTAGTACAGCCACATCTGCCAATGGATTTGGTTTTACAGCAGTGTCCCTGTTATTGGCAAGCGTGTTTGCATCCTGCTGATGCGAGAGATCTGAAGGTGAAATCTTTACCTGTGATGTATTCTTTACAGAAGCAGTGCTTGTAGTTCCGTTTTCGGCATTGTTGCTGTTTACCTGAGCATTGTTTTTATGCACCGGGTTCAATGGTTGTTTGCTTAATTCAGGGTTTGGAGCATCATTTTTTGCAACCTGTGTTCCGGTAGACGAATTGTTGTTGAACAACAGAAACAAACCAACCAACAACAACAGGGAAGCTGCAATGGCTCCGTAACGCAAGGCCACACTTAAGTAAAGCACTTTTGCCCCGCGTTTTAATTCTTTTTTGTTGGGATAAGTAATGGCTAAATCGGGAGCAAGAAAAGTGTTGCGGTACAAGTCAGTTTCTGTTTGCACTGTTTTATTGACCTGCAAAATATTTTCAATACGTTTTTTTTCTTCTCCCTTTAATTCGTTTTCGATATAGGCCAACAAGTGTTCCTCGTGTACAGCTGGTTTTAGTAAACTAAGTTTTTCGCTAAAGACAAGCGTAGTTTCAGGTGACAGAATGGTTTGTTTGTAGGCATTGAATTGTTGTCGCAGGGAAATATTTTCCTTCAGGTCCTGTTCGAGTTGTTGTTGTTCTTTTTCGGGAAGCAGGTTTTCAAGAGAGGCAATAAGCCTGTAATCCTCCCATTGTTCCGCGTTTTTTTTTAATCCGGGTTTGGCATCAAATTCATCCTGTAAAAGTTCGAATTCGTTCAGGGTGGGCAAGTCCAGGTCTTCCAGTTCCGCTTCCAGTCCGGGATGCAGTTCCAAAAAGGCAAACAGTTCTGCCTGCTGATCTTCGCTCAGGTTGCCCTCGGCGTAATCCAGCAAATAAGCCTGGTAATTATGTAGGTTAATGTTTTCCAAAATTGTTTAAATCAAAACTTCCGGTTTACCAATGTAATTTTTTAAAAACTGCCTTGCCCTGAAGATGTATACTTTTACCTGGCTTTCCGACAGGCCTGTGATATCGCCAATCTCTAAGTAATCATAGCCTTCGTAATCGCGGAGCAATAAAACCGATTTCTGAATTTCCGGTAATTTCTCCAGGGCCTCGTTCAGCACGGCTTTTATATCCGAATACTGGTTGTTGTGCCCCCTGTTTTCGTAGTCTTCCTCCGTCATGCCTGTTTTTCTTTTGGCGCTCCTGAAATGGTCCATCATGGTGCGGTAAGCAGTGGTAAACATGTACGATTTGGCATTGGTGCTTTCCACATTGCTCACTTTCATCCACAATTTTTCGTAGGTGTCCTGCACAATGTCCTTCGCAATGTCCTTGTCCTTTACGCTTTTTAATATAAAGCGGTACAGGTTGTCGGCATATACATCCACACAGGTATTAAATTCGGTAACGGTCATAAAACCCCTTGGTTTTGTAATAGGACGGATCTGTTTAGTAAAAAGTTACAGCCCATCAAAAAAAAAGCTACCCAAAGGTAGCTTTAAAATAAATGAGTGGTTCTTGTGTTAACGCAACAACTGAACAAAGCCTTGTTTATTCACCACATCGCCGCTGTTTCCGCAACGTGGTTTATAAGTGGAAATCCAGAAGTAGTTGCCGTCATCCAGGTCTTTTCCATTGTGTTTACCATCCCAGCCTTTTGCGTAATCGGTGGTTTCATACACCAATAAGCCCCAGCGGTCGTATATTTTTATACTGAATTCATCTGCGTAATATTCAATACCGGTTTGAGAAACGAGGGGGTCGTAGAAGGGCATAAATTTATCGTTTTTGCCATCGTTGTTTGGAGTAAACACGTTTACGGTAACACTTGGCGAAAACTTGGGTACAGGTGTAATTTCCACAATTATAGCATCGTGGCGGCGGCAACCATTAATATAATAAGTTACGGCATAATTGGTATAAGTCGATTCAGGGTTGGGAATGATCAGGGTGTCATTGGTTGCGCCTGTAATCAGGGTTTCAGTTTTTATCCCATTGTTGTACGATATGCTGTACCATTGATAATTGCTTAATCCGGGCACTGCATATAAAACACCAGCTGAGTCCCTGTGACAGAATTCTGCTTTTACAGGCAGTGTATCGTTGGGCGCAGGCGGTTCGGTAACTACAGCTGTAACAGTTGCTGTACAACCACCTGATGTAACCGTCAGCACATAGGTGCCGGCCCTTAAACTATCAATCATTACTGTATTCGGGAAAACAGGAGGATTGGAAGTGGTGTAAGGCGTAGGTGTAGTGCCTGCTACAAAAGGCCCTGTCCAGGTATACGTTAAACCTGCACCGGTTGGAACCACTGTGTTAAGTATAGAAGCGCTTACAGAACCCAGTGTATCGTGGTAACAAGGGTTGTTGATGACTATAGGTGATGTAGTG
The DNA here is from genome assembly GCA_023251755.1 of Bacteroidota bacterium. Taxonomy (GTDB): domain Bacteria; phylum Bacteroidota; class Bacteroidia; order B-17B0; family Aurantibacillaceae; genus JAHEYF01. The sequence continues at coordinate 37,613 of JAHEYF010000022.1, read as the reverse complement.
GAAACGGCTATTGAATTTAAATTGATATGTGTTTTGTACACAAACTTACAACCCTGTGCAGTTGTAACACTGTCGATGTACAATATGCCCTGTACGTTTAATCCGTTGGAAGGAGAAACAGGCAAAGGGCTTGTGAGAATTCCAAGATTTGTTACAGCAGTGCCTGTTTGCCCCAAAGGCTGCGAATACCAATGGTGATTAGGGCTTAAGTTGGACGGAGGTGCCAGGTTGCCATTGGCCTGCGGACAAAGGTACATGGAATCGATAACCGGGGCCGGGGCAGTACCCGAAAGTATATTTACCGAAACAGTGTATGTACAGGCCGGGTCAATGGTAGACACCACATTTACTGTATAGGTACCCCAGGGCAATGGACTAATGGCAGGGTTGGCGATAGCACTTGTAGAAGCCCCGTTAATGGTCCCTCCGTTGCTCCAGGTGTAATTAAATGGTGCGTAGGCAGCCACCAAATTCGTTAGGGTAATACTGCCCGTTGATCCCCCATAACAGGTGGGCGTAAGCGCAGGGGTAAAATTGGCATTTTGCTGTTGCAGGGTGAATTTTACAGAATCTTTACAGCCGGAGGTATTCATATAGGTAACGGTATACGATTGGCCGTTTACAGCATTGGTTAAATGCAGGGGTGTGGCATTTCCACCTGAACCCGCCGGCACTATAGCCAAAGAATTATCATACCACTGGTAATTTGTGCCCGCAGCAGCAGCAATATTGGCCGTACTCATACAAAAGGTTTTGGTCTGCGACTGGGGTGTTATGTTGAGTTGGGTTATAACTACAAAAGTATCTTTATCAGGGCAACTGGCACTGGTAATGTGTATATAATAGGTTCCCCATTGCAGGTTGTTGACTGTTTGGGTAGTGCCCACGGTGGTTCCTGTTTGATTAGGGCCGGTGGTCCATACATAATTATAACCTGCGGGAACCCCGCCGGTAGGAACAATACTGGCCGAACCCGAATGACCAGAATTACAACTGGGGTTGGCCGTAATGGATTGTACGCCTATACGGGATGAATCCAGAATAACCTGGGCAGTTGTCTGGCAGCCAGAGGCGTTAATCATCACCACCCTGAATGTATCGCCCACAACAGGGTTCACTATTGGCAATGTATCATTGGTAGCGCCTGTAATATTAATATGGTTGTTGGGTCCCTGCCACTGGTAATTTACAAAGCCTGTTGGTGCAACAAGTTGTACATTCTGACTTCCCTGGCAAAGGCCGCTTACGATAATATTATCCAGTTCACCACATTCGGCATATATATAAGCGTAACCGTAATGTACAGTGTAAATACAATCTGCAGCCTGGAAATCAATGGTAACCGTGTTGCCTATCTGAGAGGAAAGATCAACAGTTACCGATTGCCATTTTCTGTAATAAACGGGATCGTTGGTAGTACTGCCGTTGGTTATGGCAGACAAATGGAAACTTGTATCTGTGGCGGCAAGGGTAGCATCTACCTGGTATTGTCCGCAGCTTCCGCCCACCAAACTATCGAACTGATTTTTTACAGTCACCCTGAAAAAGGGTTGTTGCGCTGAGGTGTGGGTACTACCTCCGTCGTTCAATACCACTGCAAAACTATAAGTAAAACGTTGGTTTTGCGGACTAACAACCATAGTATACGTCAGGCGTTCTGTTTCTCCGCCTCCATCGCTGTTTCCCAGACGTACTGAAGCACCGCTTCCACCGGGGAATACAAGTGGGATTTCAGATTTTCCGGTAACAGTGCTGATGGCGTTAGGGTCCCAGCCTGGTCCCGGATTCGTTGTTCCGGCAGGGGTTGTAACAACCGTTTGCAGAGCTGCGGCGGTATTTACTGCGGCGTTCACTGTACCGGCCGAAAATGTATTCCAGTTCGTTGTTCCTATCCAGGGTGCCGGTACTGTTGTCCAGCCAATGCTTGAAGAATTGGTAAAATAACCGCCGGTCCAATTGGTAAAATTATTCTGGTCAAAACCCGAATTAGGGCAATAGGTGCTGTAGACTTTTTGATCGCTCCCTGTATGCTGACTAAATAAATAGGGATCTACCGGGTAGCTGTCTGCTTTTTTTCTTTGGATAAACTGCAGCTTTCTTTTTTCGATGAATTGTTTCATCTGTAAATCAGCAACCCCGTCTTTCTTTGCATTGCTGATTTCCTGTGTTTCATCAAAGCCCTGAAGGTATTTAGCATCTTCCTGTTGCTGGGCCTGACTTGCAAGCGAACCAAAAAGAAGGAACACAATTAAATGTAACCTTGTGATAGTTAGTGTCATGTATTTAGGTTTTAAGGAGGCCTAAGGTAGGCATTTTTTCATTTCTCAGCATAAAAAAAAGAGGGCATTCTGAGGATCTCTACGCTTTATCAGATAATGCCTTCACGCATTAAATCATGAATATGTATGAATCCTGAAAAAACACCCTTGTCTGCTACTATTAATTGTGATACACTGTGTTCCTGCATCGCAGCAAGGGCCTTGATAGCCAAGTCTTCTTTTTCAATCTGCTTCGGCTGGGGGGACATAATGTCCGAAGCTTTAAGTCCGGCAATATCTGAATTTTTTTCGAGCATCCGACGTAAATCACCATCCGTAATTACGCCTATTATTAGGTTTTGCTGTATAACAGCCGCAGCGCCCAGACGGTTTTTCGAAATTTCAAGAATCACATCCTTGACCCCGGTATCGGGGCCTACGGCAGGCCGGGCATTGTGCACTGAAATATCGCCCACTTTTAAGTACAATTTTTTGCCAAGGGCCCCACCCGGGTGGTAATGCGCAAAATCCTTTGCCGTAAAGCCCCTGTGCGAAATCAAACACACCGCCAGGGCATCGCCTATCACCAATTGCGCAGTGGTGCTGCTGGTGGGCGCCAGGTTGTTGGGGCAGGCTTCTTTTTCAACTACGGCATTTAATACATAATCGGCCTGAACAGCCAGGTACGAAGATAAATTGCCCACAATGGCTATTAATTTATTGCCTCCCCGTTTTAACAGGGGTACCAGTATTTTTATCTCAGGTGTGTTTCCGCTTTTCGAAATGCAAATTACATGATCCGCTTGTTGAATAATTCCTAAATCACCATGAATAGCATCGGCTGCGTGCATATATATGGCGGGTGTTCCGGTGCTGTTGAGGGTGGCCACAATTTTTTGAGCTATAATCGCACTCTTCCCAATGCCAGTAACAACAACCCTTCCCGGCGATTGCGAAATTAAACGCACACATTCAGCAAAAGTTTTGTCGATATTTTTTTGCAAATTAATCAAAGCCTGCGCTTCAATATTTATGGTTTTTTTAGCGAGTTCCAAAATTTCATCGTCCGTTTTTACGGATTGGTCATTTTGAAAGAAATTGTCATCAAATTGTTTTGTTCCTGACATAATTTTTATTATATCTTTACGTTGATCGTTAATACAAAAGTATTTAAATAATAACATAAACACCCCATTATATTCACATGAGTTTAGTATTAGAATACCCATTACAGGAAACCCTGCAGCGCTTTTTCGGGTTTGATGGTTTTAAGGGGAACCAGGAAAAGATCATCAACAGCGTTTTAGAAGGGAACGATACATTTGTGATTATGCCCACCGGGGGTGGTAAATCCCTGTGTTACCAATTACCAGCCATCTTAAGCGAAGGAACAGCGATTATTGTTTCGCCTTTAATTGCCCTGATGAAAAACCAGGTGGACGCTATCCGCGGTTTTAGCAATGAAGACGGGATTGCCCACTTTTTAAACTCTTCCTTAAACAAAGGTGAAATTGCACAGGTTAAAAAAGACGTCTTATCCGGTAAAACCAAATTATTATATGTTGCCCCCGAATCTTTAACCAAAGACGAAAACGTAAAATTCTTCTCTGAGTTCCGGATTTCGTTTTTTGCTATTGACGAAGCACATTGTATTTCGGAATGGGGACACGATTTCAGACCCGAATACCGCCGCCTGCGCCCCATCATAGACCGCATAGGCAAGGTTCCTATCATCGCACTTACCGCTACAGCTACACCCAAAGTACAATTGGACATCCAGAAAAACCTGGGCATGACCAAAGCCAATTTATTCAAATCATCCTTTAACCGTTCCAACCTGTATTACGAAGTAAGACCAAAGGTGAACGTAATTAAAGAGGTGATTAAATATGTAAAAGGACAGGAAGGAAAATCGGGAATTATTTATTGCCTCAGCCGTAAAAAGGTAGAGGAGCTGGCTTCGGCCTTAAAAGTAAATGGAATAAAAGCCGAACCTTACCACGCCGGACTGGATGCCAAGGAGCGTGCAAGGACACAGGACTTGTTTTTGATGGAAGACATTGATGTGATTGTAGCCACCATTGCTTTTGGGATGGGGATTGACAAACCGGATGTACGTTATGTGATTCATCACGATATTCCTAAATCGCTGGAAGGTTATTACCAGGAAACCGGAAGGGCCGGACGCGACGGGGGAGAAGGCAATTGCCTGACTTTTTACAGCTACGACGATATAGTTAAGCTCGAAAAATTTATGAAAGGCAAACCTGTTGCCGAACAGGAAATAGGAAAACAATTGCTCACCGAAACTGTTTCTTTTGCTGAAACCTCGGCCTGCCGCAGGAAATTTATCCTGCATTATTTCGGTGAAACCTACGACGAGAAAAAATGCAACGGCCAATGCGACAATTGCCGCAACCCCAAACAAAGTTTTGAAGGGAAAGACGACATTGCACTGGCTATTGAAGTTGTGATTGAAATAAATAAAAAAGAAAAACACAAAGCCAAGGATGTGATCAATGTTTTATTGGGCAACCTTACGGCCAATGTAAAATCATACAAACACAACCTGCTTGAAATATACGGACAAGGCGCGGAAGACGGGAAGGATGAAAAATACTGGAACGCGGTTATACGCCAGGCCCTGGTGAATGGTTTGTTGGTAAAAGACATAGAAACTTACGGAACCTTAAAGGTGACCGAAAAAGGAAAAGCCTTTTTTGAACAACCTTACTCCATTATGGTTACCCGCGACCACGATTACATGGGCTCGGACAGCACAGACGACGATGAGATGGGTGCCGGTGCAGGCAAGGGTGGCAGCGTGGCCGACGAGGTGTTGTTTTCGATGCTGAAAGATGAGGTGAAGAAAATTGCCAAACTGAAAAAATTACCACCTTATGTTATTTTCCAGGAATCCTCACTCGAGGAAATGGCTATTCAATACCCCATTTCAATTGATGAGCTGACCCGTATAACCGGTGTTGGTTCGGGCAAAGCCTCCAAGTACGGGAAGTCTTTTGTAGAGGTGATTAAAAAGTATGTGGAGGAAAATGAGATTGAAAGGCCGGTAGATATGCTGGTGAAATCAGTGGTCAACAAGTCGGGCTTAAAAGTATTTATTATTCAGAGCATAGACCGCAAGGTGAACTTAGATGTGATGGCCAAAGCCAAACAACTACCTATGAACGACCTGCTGAATGAAATAGAAAGCATTGTAGCGTCGGGAACAAAAGTAAACATCAATTATTACCTGGATGAAGTGATGGACCCTGAAAAACAGGAAGAAGTCTACGAATACTTCCGCGATACAGACACTGATTCAATACAGGCCACTTTAAAAGAACTGGGTGAAGACGATTACAGCGAAGAAGAAGTTCGTTTAATGCGCATTAAGTTTATCAGCGAGTTCGGGAATTAAAATTTAATTGGAGTCCGTACGGTCACATTCACAATCTTTAAAATAAATACCCTCTGTCAAAACCTGCATTTTTGATTGTATATTTGTTTTATGCAAAACACTGCATTACCTAAGTTAAGGCCTGAACTTTTTTGGGATTGTGAATTTGAAAAAATTGACTACCAGAACAATTACCGCTTTGTTATTGAACGGGTATTGGACCGGGGAACGCTGGAGGAATGGTTTGAAATTAAGCGCTATTATGGTATAGAGCGTATTAAGGAGGCGGTATTAAAGGCCCGGCAATTAAACAAATTAAATTTGAATTTTTGTAGTTTATATTTTAATCTTCCGCTTTCACAATTCAGATGTTACACTATTCGGCAGTCCCACCAGGGGCTTTGGACACCCTAAATAAAATAAGGTCTATTAAAGCATTTGATGACTTTGTTCTTGTTGGAGGAACGGCATTAGCATTGTATTGGGGTCACCGACTTTCAATTGATTTAGATTTGTTTAACAATAAGGATTTTGATCAGGATTATTTATTGGAAGAACTTGAAAAAGCCACCTTTAACTTTGGATTTAAATCACCAACCAAAATAGGATTATTTGTAAACATTAATCAAACCAAAGTTGATTTTGTGAATATACCCTACAACTGGATACGCCCTGTTAAAGTAATTGATAACATTAAAATAGCTGATTTAGATGACATTGCAGCGATGAAGATAAGTGCTGTGACTGGCCGGGGAGTAAAAAAAGATTTTTATGACCTGTATTATTTATTGAAACATTACACCATGCAGGAGTTATTAAATCTGTATAGTGAAAAATTTGCCAACAGAGATATTGGATTTGTAGTAAGAAGTATCGTTTATTTTGAAGATGCGGAACACAATGAAGCCCCCGTAGTTACAGATAAATCAGTGACCTGGGAAGAAGTGAAAAACTTCATCACTCAACAGGTAAGGGATTTTATGTGAGCACACGTTGAATTTTGAATTAACCCTCTACTTTCCAAATTTACTTTTCAAAGCGGCCAAAGCAGACTTCATATCATTCGGATCGTATTGTGGTTCCTTGGTTTTATTGTTGGTCTGTTTGTGATTGTTTGATGAGGGTTGCATCTCGTCCTTCATACTCAACGCAATCCGCTTGCGTTTTACATCCACCTCGGTAACAGTAACCATTACCTGCTGTTGTACCTTTACCACCTTGTTGGGATCGTCTACAAAAGTATTGGACAACTGGCTGATGTGAACCAAACCATCCTGGTGCACACCAATGTCTACAAAAGCCCCGAAGTTGGTTACATTGGTAACGATACCCGGCAACTTCATTCCTTCGCGCAGGTCTTCTATTTTTTGAACCCCTTCATCAAAATGAAAAACTTCAAATGTTTTGCGTGGATCACGGCCTGGTTTGTCTAATTCACTCAGGATGTCCTGCAAAGTGGGTAACCCAACTTTATCAGTCACATAATGAACAGCTTTAATTTGTTTGCGCAGTTCTTTGTTCTTCATGAGGTCTTCCACACTGCTGTTTAAATCAGCGGCCATTTTTTCCACAATATGATAACTTTCGGGATGCACGGCACTTTTGTCCAAAGGGTGTTGACCGTCACGAATACGTAAAAAACCAGCCGCCTGCTCAAATATTTTTTCGCCCATGCGTGACACTTTCATCAACTCCTGCCGCGTTAGAAAAGGACCGTTTTCATTCCGGTAATTCACAATGTTTTGTGCCAATTGAGGGCCAAGTCCAGATACATAAGTTAACAATTGTTTACTGGCAGTATTCACTTCCACACCCACTGCATTTACACAACTGCTCACCACCACATCCAATTTATCCTTGAGGGCGGTTTGGTCTACGTCGTGCTGGTATTGCCCAACGCCAATGGCTTTGGGGTCTATCTTCACCAATTCGGCTAAGGGGTCGGCAAGTCTGCGTCCGATAGACACCGAGCCCCGGACTGTGAGATCGTAATCGGGAAATTCTTCGCGGGCGGCTTCTGATGCGGAATACACAGAGGCCCCGCTTTCGTTCACCATAATCACATGAATTTCTTTTGGTAAAACGTCTATGTTGCGTACAAAGGTTTCTGTTTCTCTTCCGGCTGTCCCATTCCCTATGGCAATGGCTTCAATGCAGTGTTTGGCACAGAAAGCCAGCACAATGTTCTCCGCTTCTGTTGTTCGTTTTTGTGGTTCGTGCGGATAGATCACAGTATCTTCAAGTAATTTCCCCTGTTTATCCAATGCAACAACCTTGCATCCTGTTCTGAAACCCGGATCAATGGCCAGAATAGCCTTTTGGCCCAGCGGTGAAGCTAATAAAAGCTCCCGGATGTTATCGGCAAATACCTGTATGGCTTTTTCTTCGGCCAGTTCTTTGGTGAGTACCCGCATTTCGGCTTCAATGGAAGATTGCAGCAAACGGTGGTAACTGTCTTCAACGGCTTCTTTCACCTGAGTGGCTGCTTCGTTATTGGCCACAACAAATTGTTTGGTCAAAGTAGCTATGGCCTCTTCTTCGTTGGGTTTAATATCAAGAATCAAAAAATCTTCTTTTTCACCGCGGCGCATAGCCAGCAGACGGTGCGAAGGGCAGGACATTAAAGGTTCTTCCCATTCAAAATAATCGCTGAATTTTTCGCCTTCTTCTTCTTTGCCTTTTACTAAGCGGCTTTTAATGGTAGCCGATGATTTAAAAAGTTTGCGAAGCTTTTCACGGGCTTCGGCATTTTCACTTACTATTTCAGCAATAATGTCGCGGGCGCCCTGCAGGGCTTCATTGGGGTTGTTGACTTCTTTTTCGGGGTTCACATAATTTTGGGCCTCTTCAAAAACAGCTGTGTTTTTTTGCTCCAGTAACAAAAGTGCCAATGGCTCCAGGCCTTTTTCGCGGGCGATGGTTGCTTTGGTGCGACGCCTGGGTTTATACGGCAGGTAAAGGTCTTCCAGCTGGCTCAGGGTTTCGGCACCGAGAATTTTTTCTTTTAATTCTTCCGTTAATTTTCCCTGTCCTTCAATCGATTTTAAAATACTTTCCCTTCGGTTCTCCAACTGGCGCAGGCGCTCTATCTCATCGTGAATTTGTCCCACCTGTACTTCATCTAAACTTCCGGTTAACTCTTTGCGGTACCTCGAAATAAAAGGAATGGTGGCTCCCTCGTCCAATAAATTTACTGTGGCCGTAACCTGTTTGCTATCAATGTTTAATTTATCAGCAATCTTAAAATAAAACCGTGCCTCGCTCATGTAAAAATCTTTTTTACAAATATAAAACAAGCTGTATAGCTTGGTAAATCAAGTTTTCAACAAGGCGGGATAAATAAAAAAAGCCCCAATTAATTCAATTGGGGCTTAACAAGTTAGCTTATAATTTTAATGCAAGGTGATGTTGTAAACAGTTCCGTTGATGGTAACAGTTGCATCGTTGTCGCAGCTGCCTGCGCCAAAATCAATGTGACGGGTGGGTTTGGTGCCGGGTGTAAAATCAATGGTACCTTGAATAAACGGGTGACGGTGTGGTTTTGAAGGCTCAGGGGCACAGGTAAAATCACGCACAAGCTGGCTGGTAACTGTGGCGGTAAAATTATCTCCGTTGGCTGTGGTACCGTTTGCACTACCAGTAATTCCAATTTTGGCATTTGCCCAGTTGATGGGGTTGTTAGGCCCTGAATACACCGAACTTGTATTTAACAACACTTTTGTTTTGTTACAGCTCCAGCTGATTGTTCCGCCGTTGTTTGCTTTTACAATCTGCATATTGGCCTGTACATTCCAGTTGAAGTTGCCATTGATCCTGCCTAAGTTTTTAATGGTTTTTGTTCCGTTGATCTGGTTGCCATCCACCGTATAATTAATAGGTGTTACGGTAATTACTATACCTGAATCGCGGTAATGAACACCACCGGTATAAGAAAACTGGATGGTACCGCTGCGGGTTCTTCCATCTAAACAAACAGTTGGGGTTGTTCCAAAATAAACGGTTACTACATGGTTCACGGTGTCGCGGGTGATGCTATCGGCACAACTTACCATAAATGTAGAGTTGGGTTCGCCTTTGTATGAAGTTAAAGAATTACCGGAACCCCCACCGGCCTGATCACCGATATTGGTGATGTCGTTCGATACGTTTTCAGCATAATTGTGATCGCTGGCAGCAGCGGTATCACTGTCTTTTTCTTCCTTTTTTTTACAGGAGGATACGATTAAACCTGCTCCTATTGCAATGGCAGTTATTCCTAAAAAAATTTTACGGGTTTTCATGTTTTTTTGTTTTTATTTTAATTAAGATGTAGAAAATCAGGCCGGGTTTAAAAGTAAAATTAATTTTTTTTAATTCAGCTTCGGAATTTGAAATCAGAAACCTTCTGTTAAAAGGTAAGACGACAACAAAAGCTGAAGGTTTAATTTAAAATTAAAAAAAATACCGGCTTGGCTTTAAGCTTTATCGTTTCGTGATTTTACCGTGGTGAGGGCATCGTTGACAAAATCATTTTCTACAATTCCGTCCTTTAGCCTGATAATCCTGTGGGAATGGCGGGCTATATCTTCTTCGTGGGTCACTAAAATAATGGTGTTTCCCTTGTCGTGTATTTCTTCGAGCAGGCCCATAATTTCGACGGATGTTTTAGAATCGAGGTTCCCGGTGGGTTCATCGGCTAAAATAATAGCTGGTTTGTTGACTAAGGCGCGTGCAATTGCAACCCGCTGGCGCTGACCGCCTGATAATTCATTGGGTTTATGGGTCATTCTGTTAGCCAGGCCCACCTGTTCCAGCACCTCTTTGGCTCTTGCCTCGCGGTCTGCTTTGTTCAACCCGGCATATACCAAAGGCAGCATTACATTTTCGAGAGCCGTTGAGCGGGGCAATAAATTAAAGGTCTGAAATACAAAACCGATTTCCTTGTTGCGTACTTCGGCCAGCTCATTGTCGCTCATACGGGCCACTGATATTCCATTCAATACATATTCACCGGCGCTGGGTGTATCTAAGCAGCCCAGCACATTCATCAGGGTTGATTTTCCTGAACCCGAGGGGCCCATTAAAGCAACGTATTCATTTTTTGAAATGCTTAAAGTAACGGAACGAAGCGCATGGATGATTTCGGTACCTATAATATAGGAACGTGCGATGTTGCTGAGTTGAATTATTTCAGGCATAATGGAAATACAAAGTTAGATTAAAATAAGGAGGATGATTTAAATTATGGATAAACGGTAAATCCAGTATATGATTTCGGCGAAAATTCCGCTATTTATCGTATTAAATAATCTGTATATTTGCCCCACTAAAACAAAAAATTACTATGAATTTTCCTGAAGAGTTAAAATACACCAAAGACCATGAATGGGTTAAGGTTGATGGCGATGTAGCCACAATAGGTATTACTGATTTTGCACAAAAAGAACTGGGTGACATCGTTTATGTGGATGTAAATACAGTGGGCGAATCGGTAGCCATTGAAGAAGTATTTGGTACCGTAGAAGCAGTAAAAACAGTATCGGATCTGTTTATGCCCATTACAGGTAATGTGCTTGAAGTAAACGGAGGAATTGATGCCAACCCGGAATTGGTAAACAAAGACCCTTATGGGGCAGGTTGGATGATTAAAGCACGAATTGAAAGCCCTGCTGAATTAGCCCAGCTTCTTTCCGCTACCGATTATAAAAAATTAATAGGAGTTTAACACCCAAAGCCCTTCCGCAGCGAAGGGCTTTTTTGTATTATGTTTTTACGGTCTAACTTACCTGCCTTTGCCTGGGCTTCAGTAATATTTGCTTTGTGCAGTATGCCCGGTAAATCTATTCCGCACATCAGCTGGTTAGAACTGCTTTCCTTCGATAAATTTGTACACGCTTCCATCTTCTTTTTTCAGCAGGTATTGCTTATGCGGGGCCTGCACCTGCAAACACGTTTTGTTGCTGTACAAAAAAATTATCGGTTTGTTTCTTTGTCCCTTTGTGTGGCCTACGGTGGACTGCTCGAACTCATGCAATCCTATTGTTTTATGGATCGTAGCGGCGATGTATTGGACTTTACGGCCAATAGCCTTGGTTGTATTACAGGCTTACTCCTCTTTAAAAAACTACAGGCAAGATTCCGTTTTTTCGCTTCATAAATTTTACTTCAGGTTCATTAATTTTTGAGCGAAATAATAATGAGCGTATTTTTTACTCAAACTCAGAGGAGTCCTGTTAAGGTAATTCCTTTTTTGTGGATAAAAGTCAGCTTTTTGTTGGATTCAACGACCGGTTATTCCTATTCATAGGCCGGTTATGGGAAAAAACACGCCATTTGTATGTTTTTTCTGCACCGCAGAAATTAATGGATTATCTTTGTGCCCTTTTAAGACAGGAATGAAATTGTTGAATTCGATGAGGTGTAGGTTTATTACGATTACGAAAGATTTGCGTGCTATAAATTGAGTCTGCGGCTTTTTTATAAAGCAGAAACTGATTAACTTTACTTATAATATGATTCGGTTATGAACACCGGAAGAATAAAACAATGAAATTATTTAGTAATTTAATAGTAGTATTTAATTCAAAGTTTAAAATTTAAAGTTCAAAGGACGATCCCGGTGACGATTAAACAAATGAACGAATAAACTGGTGAACTATTTAACTAAGAACTGATGATGGTATATTTAAATAAACGGCGGAAATGAAGATAGTACATGTTGTAGACCCTTTTGCCGGAGGACTTGCTACCTTTTTGAAACTGCTCTCGGAACAAATGAACGAGCATTACCACATCATTATTCATGGTGAGCGGAAGGAATTAGCAGATCCCAAAGATGTAAAGAAAATATTTCCCCAAAAAAACATTCGTTTTATTCACTGGAAATCTGCCCAGCGGAACGTTAACCTGCTTAAAGATTCTTTCGCCTATTTTGAACTGGTTAGCATCCTGCGCCGTTTCAAAACCGCTGATGTTGTTCATTTGCATTCTTCCAAAGCCGGGTTTTTAGGCCGTATTGCCTGCAAACAACTGGGCTTGAAACAGGTGATTTACACTCCCAATGGCGCGCCTTTTTTGATGAACAATGTGAGTGGGTTTAAATTAAAATTTTACGAGCAGCTCGAAAAAATTGCCCATCGTTTTGGTGGAAAAGTAATTTGTGCTTCGGCCTCTGAACAGGAGGAATACAATAAAAGGGGCATTGAAGCGGAGTTCATTAACAACGGGACAAAAATAGGAAAGCACTCTTTTATCTTCAATAAAAACTACAACAAATTCAGGATTGTTACAACGGGCCGGGTAGTGGACCAGAAAAACCCTAAATACTTTAACGAGATTGCCAAAGCATTTATTGATTTAAAACATTTTGAATTTATATGGATCGGTGATGGGGAAGAATGCGCCATGCTGGATGCTCCAAACATCACTGTAACCGGCTGGCTGAGCAAAGAAGGTGTCCGCAACGAGATTGCCAAAGCAGATTTATACCTGTCTACTTCCATATTTGAAGGTTTGCCTTTTGCCGTAATGGAAGCAATGGCCATGGGAAAATGTTTGTTGCTGTCGCATTGCACCGGCAATATTGACCTGGTAAAAAGCGGATTCAACGGTGAAGTTTTTCAATCGAAGGAAGAAGCCGTGAGTTATATTATTAATTTTTATCTCAATAAAGAAATCACTTATTCCATGGGTTTAAACTCATTGGAAGTGTGCAAGGATTATTTTAACATTGAAGAAACGGCTATACGTTATAATTTAAAATACATGGAAGTGAGTTCGCTGGCCTGTAAAAAACTCAATGTGAACCAGCTGAAAAACCTGGAACAGGCCCTGTTGGCCATCAGGGGCAGGCAGAGTGTTCAATAGTGTTTTTTTCGTTCCTTTGTATAGAGCTTGTTTTAAATTATGCCTTCACTTTTTTCTTTTAAAGAAGACCAACAAAATGGAAAATACACAGCGGGTATCTATTGGCTCCTCCTTTTATACATCTGTTCACTTTTCTTAAAAAGCTCCCCTGTAGTCAGCAACGTATTCATTGCAGCAATAACAGTCCTCGCTTTTTTTAATTGCAGCCCAAAAAATTATGCCGCACAATTCACAAAAAATAAAGTCAACCTGGGTTTTATTTTGTTTTTCTTTCTTCAGGTCATCAGCCTTTTTTATTCTTCCGATTCCTCCACCGGGTTTCAGGTACTGAGTTTAAGGGCGCCGGTATTTTTGTTGCCATTGGCTTTTGCACTTATTAACTTCGAAAAAAGAACATGGAATACGATCGCGGTTTTCTATGCTTTTGCCACCACCATTGCTTCTGTTGCCGGTTTTGTGTACAGTGTTTTTCTGACCATTAAAACAAAAGACACAGGGTATTTATACAATGATAATGTTTCGGATCTTTTATTGGGCAAACAGGCTGTGTACTTTGCTTTTTATGTGAACTCGGCTGTTTTTATTTTTATTTCTTTTTTGCTTAATCCGGATGAAAAATTTAAAAAAATAAAGGGACTGTTTTATTTGAGTATAGGCTGGTTGTGTTTTATTTGTTTTTTATTGGCCAGTAAAACAGCGATGTTGAGTTTGTTATTGATCTCGCTTGTTTTACTTTTTTCCCGTTTTATTCAACGGAAAAAATGGATGGAACTCAGCCTTGTACTTTTTAGTTTAAGTATAGGATGTGTTATCCTCAGTAAAATGTTTCCCAAAACTTTATCGCGTTTTACCGGCCTTACACAAACGGAGTTTCAGTTTGACAATGCACAGCGCGAAAACCATTTTAATGCGGCTTACGATTCAACCAAATGGAACAGCACCAATACGCGGGTGGCGATATGGCAATGTGCGAAAGAACTTATACAACAACAGCCGGTTTTTGGAAGTGGCCTCGGTGATAAAAAAGCGGATTTACTTCAAAAATACAAAGAGAAAAATTTTATATACGGCTATAGCACTGAAAAAAATACGCACAGCCAATACCTTGATATTGTAATAAGCATGGGCATTGTAGGTTTAATGGTGTTTGTGTTTGTTTTTGTTTTGTACCCCGTACTTATTTTTATAAAACAAAAACAATTCCTGGCCCTGAGCATTTTTGCTTTGCTTGCTTTTTGTTTTTTAACCGAAAATATGCTCGACCGTTACCAGGGGGAAATTATTATCGGATTGCTGCTTCCTTTATCTGCAAAGGTTTTTGAGGATTCCACTGATTAGTACCCCGCAAAGGGAAATAGTTCACTTGTTTATTCGTTCAGGTGTTCAATAGTTGAATGGAACTGTTAAACGAGTGAACAAATAAACGATAGAACTGAATAAAGGAAAAGCCATAAGCAATAAAAAATAAGCCATAAAGGCATTTACATAAACGAAATCGCTTTTGGCTCCTGGCTTTTAACTTTTGACTTTTAACTCTTAACTTCGTAAAATGCCCGGTATCTATATCCACATTCCCTTTTGCCACAAAGCCTGTATTTACTGCGATTTTCACTTTTCCACTTCCTTAAAAAACAAATCCGGATTATTGAAGTCTATGCTGACCGAACATGAGTTGCGCAAAGATTATCTGGGCCATGAACCTGTTGAAACCATTTATTTTGGGGGTGGCACGCCCAGTGTTTTAAACCAGGCAGAATTGTTATCGCTGTTAAACCAGGTATATGCTTTGCACAAGGTATCTGAAACTCCCGAAATAACATTGGAATGCAACCCGGATGATTTAAACGGGGCTTACTTAAAAGAATTGAAAGCTGCAGGCATCAATCGTTTAAGTATAGGTTTGCAATCGTTTAATGAGGAAGAATTAAAATGGATGAACCGGAACCATACAGCTGTGCAGGCAGAAGACTGTGTGAAGAAAGCGCAGGATGCAGGGTTTAGCAATATTTCCATCGACCTGATCTATGGGTCAAAATTTCAGACGAACCAATTGTGGTTAGACAATCTGAATAAAGCCTTTGATTTAAACGTACAACACCTTTCGGCTTATAATCTTACAGTTGAAATGAAAACAACATTGGGGCATCTTGTAAAAAAAGGTGAGGAAGCAGAAACAGATGATCAGTTGAGCGCTACTCAGTTTAATACCCTGATGCAGGCTGCAAAACGGAATGGATTTATACACTATGAAATTTCTAATTTTTGTAAAGAGGGCTTTTATTCCAGACACAACAGCAGTTATTGGAAAGGTGCAAAATACCTGGGTTTAGGACCTTCTGCACATTCTTTTAACGGAACATCGAGGCAATGGAACATCAGCAACAACAACCTGTATATTAAAAAAATAAATGAAGGCATCGTGCCTGCTGAAACCGAAGAGCTGACAACTGAACAGGCTTACAATGAATATATATTGACCAGTCTGAGAACAATGTGGGGAACTGCCCCCCATTATATTCAGGGTACTTTCGGAGACAAGTACCTGGACCATTTCACCAAAAAAATTGAGCCTTATGTGCATTCAGGGCATGCCCTGTTGCAGGGAAATTATTTTGTTTTAAGCGACAAAGGAAAATTATTAGCCGATAGAATTGCTTCTGATCTTTTTATCTAACTTTAGCTGATGATTGCAACACTCTTACACAAAGGACAAACCTACAGGCTTGATTTTTTTCAGCCCATTGATATTTCTATTCCCCTGCACAGTGGCAGGGATTGTGTAAGCGCCTGGTATGTAGAGCCGATGCAGGCAGAACCTGTACGTATGGGTGACTGGGTGGGCGATGTAAAGCAGGGTGGTTCAGTAAACTTCCGCAAACTTACCTTTAACCCCCATGGCAACGGTACCCATACCGAATGTGTGGGGCACATCAGTAAAGAGGATTACAGCATTAACCAGTGCCTGAAACGTTTTATGTTTGTGGCCGAATTAATTACTGTTTTACCTGAATACAAAGAAAATGGGGATGTAGTGATTACCAAACAACAAATTGAAAAGATGCTTGGCGGTAAAAAGCCCGAAGCCCTTGTTATACGTACCTTATCGAACCCGCCTTCGAAATTAACCATGCAGTATTCCAATACCAATCCTCCCTATATTGAACCAGCGGCACTAAGTTTTATTGTAGACCTGGGCATCGATCATTTATTGTTCGATATGCCTTCGGTAGACAAGGAAGCAGATGATGGAAAATTATTGGCTCATCATGCCTTTTGGGAGTACCCGCAAAACACGCAGCAACAGCGTACGATTACAGAATTAATTTATGTTCCGAATACCATCTTCGATGGAACATACATTCTTAACTTACAGATAGCAAGTTTTGAAAACGATGCAAGTCCGAGTAAACCGGTGTTGTACACGGTAATGCCATAGAGCGGCTTAATCAAATTGTATTCTGTCTATAAAATAAACTACCCTGAACTGCATGCGTTGAATACGCTGCAGGAGCCTTCTGTCTGCCCCGCCTTCTTCAAAATAATCTTTTAATTCAGTTAAATCATCCTGCATGCGGTACAATTTTTTGGTGAGACCCAATTGTTGTTTTTTTCTTTTTTCCATGTTGTTTGGTTTTATTTATTGCACAAATATATACTATAAACCTTAATAAACAATTAATAATATACATATTAGCCTTATTTTGACAGACTATGGGATGCTATACTTATTTTTACTTTTGTAATGTCCATAGGAAAAAAAATTAAGAAGTACCGCACAGAAAAAGGGGTGACCCAAACCCAACTGGCCGAGAGTATTGGCTCGTACCAGAAAAACATTTCTACTTACGAAAAGGATGAAGTAATCCCGTCAGCAGCGATTATTAAAAAAATTGCGGACAAACTGGAGGTTTCCTTAGATTATTTATTAAGCGACGACCAGCACCTGATTGGTGATGCCCGTATACTTAAAGTGTGCAAAGACCTGGACCGTTTAGCGGAAGCAGACAAGGTCATTATCCTGAGCGTAATCCAGGCCTTTTTAAGGGACCTGAAGCTGAAGGGGAAGAAAAGTTTATAAGTTTAATCGTTTCACGTTCTTTTGTTCAGTCGTTTATAAGTTCAATAGTCTGGTTGAACTTATAAACGAATAAACGAGTGAACTATTCTATGATGATTTTCTTCTGAGCCAGTGTTAAATTTCCTGAGAAAACAGTCATAAAATAAATACCCGGAGATAAGTGTTTGTTGTTGAGCGTCAGTTCATTTTCTCCTTCGGGTACTATTCCCCAGTTGTAATTGTTTACCTCCTTGCCACATACATCGCTGATGCTTGCTTTTAAAGGGGCAGCCTGTTTTAACTGAAGTTTTAGATTAAACAAATCGTGCGAAGGATTGGGGTAAATCAAAAGGCCTTCTTCGGTATCAACAATAGAAGAGATCCCATTCAAAGGGGTTCCGTTGATGTTAATGTCATCCACATATACATTGTTGCCACCTCCGCTGGTGAACCTGAATTTTAAACGCACATTAGTAGTGGCCATAAAATTCTGAATGGTAAAGGTCTCCTGCCTCCATTCGCCTGAGCCTACAGCGGGCGTGTAACTGGTGCTGTGCAGCTGAGTACCTGTATTTAAGCCCCCGTTGGCTACTTTAAAATAACGCTGGGTCCAGGTTACACCGCAATTATTAGACACATACACTTTTAAAACGTCTGTATCGGTTGTATCGCTCACCGAAAAATTCAACCTGAATTTTACAGTTACCGAACTCAGGTTGCTGAGGTCGTAAGCCGGAGAAATAATTTCATGCTCGGTAGGTGCTTTGGCATTAAAATTTTTCATCATTATACAATTGGAGCCGGTATAACTTGTTGCCGAAGTCAGCCTCCACAAACTATCGCCGGGCGAAGAAACACTGTACCAGTCCGAAAACAGGGAAGCTGTTTCAAAACTTTCGGTAAAGGGCGCTGTATAATTGGGGCTGGCCGTGCTGCTTATCACATAAACCCTTGCATTAAAGGTTTTGTTGTTGCTGCCGTTGGCATTGTTTATAGTCAGGCTAAGGTTGTATATTCCCGGAGTGGAGTAGGTAACACTTACAATAGAGTCGGTAAGGCTTGAAGCGTTTCCGCCGGGAAAGTTCCAGGTTCGGGAAGAAATGGAACCTCCGTAAGAAACATCAGTAAAACTGACTGAACTACCGGCACAAATTGTTTTATACGTATAAGGAAGGATTTCGGGAACAGCCGGGCAATTGGGTGTAGTTAACACATCTGTTCCGGTGGCAATTAAATTGGCGTTGCTCCATAAATTGTTCCGGCCCGAAGTGCCTGAGTTTAAAGCGGCATCCATGCGGGTGGCCTGGCCCTGTGTAAAGATATTGAGGCAGGCCCCTTGCGAATAGTCCATGTAATTGTCAAACATTTCTCCGTTGGCATTTGAGCCACAGGAATTGTTGGGGTTGTGCGGAAAAGTGGAGCAGCCCGAATTGTCTGTTACCGCCGGTGGTGTATCTGAAACCAGGTCGTTGCCACAATTGGCATCACCCCAGATGTGCCTTAAATTAAACCAGTGGCCCGATTCATGAACAAGGTAACGGCCCATAAAATTTCCCCAGCCGGAGTTGGTTACCGAGGTACCAATGCTTCCGATCAAATCGCCGCGCATCACTATTCCGTCGGTAGTGGCTGCACCTCCCGGAAACTGGGCATAACCACCACCATTACACGTTACGCTTCCTGCGTAATGCATAGAGGCTACAATCCAGATGTTGAGGTATTTGTTACTGGGCCAGTAAATAATTGATTTAACATCGTTGTTGTTGACCGAGCAAACGCTCAGTGTATTGTAGGTTCTGGTAACTCCGTTGGTACAATTGCCATTGGGGTCTTTGGTGGCTAAGCGGAATTCAATGTCTAATTTACCGGCTACGGCTGCAAATGGGGCAGGTGTAAGGGTAGTATCGGCCATGGTGCGGGTGTATTCCTTGTTCATAATATCCAGCTGGTTTTTTATTTGCGCCATACTGATGTTTTCGCTACCACCAGTGTGAATAATGTGGAATACCACCGGAATTATTTTAGTACCGGCGGTGGTTTTATTTTGTTGTTGCTTTAATACAAAATTTTGCGTTTCCAGTTCTAATCTCTGTTGATTGTTGGCAAAAGCGCTGTCGTTCAGCAACTGTTGCTCAAACAGTTTGCCGCTGTTGCAGTTAAAGTTGTTTTGAGAGAAGATCAACAGGGGGGAAAGGATAAAGAGAAAAAGTAGGTATTTTTTCATGGGATAGGGAGTATAGGTTAGGTGGGCTAAGTTTGGATTTTTTGCGAAAAAAACCTAATCCTTGCCTTTGTAATACTATACTTTTTTTATCCAATTTTGGGTAAAATGGGGTGTTCAACCTGCTCAAGTCCCTGTTTAAGCCTTATTGTTCAACTTATGATTATCATTTTAGAGTATGACAGCTGCAATTTTTTTATTAAATTTGTTGCTTCTTTAACCGGAGACTTGTCAGAGTGGTCGAACGAGCAAGCCTGGAAAGTTTGTATACGCGCAAGTGTATCGAGGGTTCGAATCCCTCAGTCTCCGCAGACGGGGACTTAGCTTCAAAAAAAGAGCTAAGTCCCTTTTTCATTTTACCCAGGCCGTTTATTATGCCTGCTCTCCTTTATATCCTGAATACTTCCCTCCACTTGGCAAAACTCATAAACCGAAATACACGGTTGTTATCCGGACGGGAAGTGGAACTGAAAAAATCATCGTATTCTTTCATCAGCAAAGGAACATGCAGGTATTCATCCTGCTCCTTAAAAACAGCTCTGAGCTGATCTTTGATTTCTGAAATCCAACGCTTGTTGGGTGCCAAAAAACCTTTTTTGTCTTTTCGCTCCCTTATTTTTTCGGGGATTAATCCCTTCACCGATTCCCGCAGGATATATTTATTCACTCCCTTCCTGATCTTCATGCCCGCAGGCAGACTAAAAACATATTCAATAAGTTCTTTGTCGTCTGAGAAAGGTGTACGGGATTCCACTGAATGCCACATGGAGGAACGGTCTTCGCATTTGAGGTAAGCTTTCAGCCGGAAGTTGTACATTTCTTTTGCGAGCAGGCCATTGAGTGAAGAAGGGGAATTTTCATGATAAGCCAGTCGTTTTTTGTATTCTTTCCAAAAGCCTGGTTTCAAATAACGGGTATCGTGAAAATAATTTTTGTACAAAGCGGGCATCAGTTCAGATGGAATGAGTGCTGTGCCGTATTGTTTTACACACTGCATGGCCATGAATGGTAACGAAGAGGGGACAGCACTTGTTTCATCATAAAAGCTTTTTATTTTTCCGTGTTTCAGTAAATCCATCCAATACCTAAAATGATAGGGCTCATAACCCGCAAACAATTCATCGCCTCCCTGTCCGTCGAGTACCACTTTTACCCCACAGTCCCGGGCCGCCTGCATCACACGGTATTGGGCATAACCACTGGTGTGCCAGATAGGAAGGTCCTGGCAATAGGTGAAGTCCTCAAAATCCTTCAATAATTCAGCTGATGATGGATAGACTTTTTTCCAGTCGCCATTCACCTGACGGGCCACCAATTCCGCATAAGGACTTTCGTCTATTTCTTTTTCGCTAAAACAGGCGGTGAACAGACTAAGTTGTTCTACACCATGAGCCTTATTTTTTCTGAGCCTGTCTATGGCGCATACAATGGCCGAGCTGTCCATTCCTCCGCTCAGGCAAGAACCAATGGGCACATCGGAGCGCAGTCGCAAAGAAATAGCGCGAAAAAAAAGCTCCCTTGTATTCGAAACAGCTTCAGTAAATTTTTTTTCAGAGAAATTTTCCCAGCCTTCGTTTACCGGAAGGCTGTAGTATTTCCATTGAAGGATTTTTTTTTCCTGCAGCTTCATCCTGAAAGCATGGGAAGGGAACAACTCTAAAATGTTTTTGAACATTCCTTCTTCCTCGTGTTCCATCGTGTTCTTAAAGAAAAAGTCGAATGCGGCAGCCGGGTTAATGCCTGTTTTAATCCCTTCCATTTTTAGCAGGGCTTTTTGTTCGGAAGCGAAAGCGAATATATTTTCGTCTATGTAATAATAAAATGGTTTTACACCGAACCTGTCTCTGGCGCCAAAAAGTTCGTTCTTTTCCCGGTCGTAGATAACAAAAGCCCACATACCGTTAAATTTTTCGAGGCACTGTTCTCCCCATTCAAGGTAACTGTTCAGTATCACTTCCGTATCGGAATTGGTGAGAAACCGGTAACCCTTTTTTTTCAAGTCCTCCCGTATTTCGATGTAGTTGTAGATTTCACCGTTGTAAGTGATCCAGATTTTTTTTTGGTTTACACACATGGGCTGATGCCCGCCCGCGGAAAGATCGATGATGGAAAGGCGGCGGTGACCAAAGGCCAAAAAAGGTTTATTACCCGTATCGCTGATGTGCACGGAAGGGGAAAAATCAAAACGATTGTTTTTTATTTCTTCCGGGGTATTGTTCCCGTAGGCAGCAACAAGGTCCTTTTCACCGGCCAGTAAAAATCCTTCCCCGTCGGGTCCGCGGTGGCTGATGGCATCCGTCATCCTCACAATGCTGTTGCAGAGATTGAGCGATGAGTTTTTAAGTTGAACAATTCCGGCTATTCCACACACAGTATTAAAATTTAGTGCTAAGTTAGCAGTTAAAAGCCAAAAAAGTGAGAGAGTGAGAATGTTAGAAGGTAAGAAAGAAGAGCCCTCTGCGAAACTCTGCGTGTTAATCAGCGTTCCTCTGCGAGAAATAAATCAAAAGAATACGTCAAAAGGGAATTGCCACGAATGCACGAATAAAGGTCAGAGTATTATTGGCAATGCTTTTGATAATGTATCAATCAAATTATATCCGTCCCAGCTAAGCGAAAATTCGGAGGTTTTACCAATAGACCTTATCCGATCGTTTACATTTAGTTTTAGTTGTCTGCTCAATTGCAGCCACTCTTCTTTCTCAATTCCATAGCTGGCAATGGTTTGGTGCTTTTTACAAATTATACAGGAAAGCTCAGGCAGGGAGCTGGCTTTGTATTCAACAAAATAACCACAATTACCGCGGTATTTATCAAGGCTGTCTGTTAATTCCTGTAATTCAATGCGCCAGATAAGGTTGTCGGGCATAGGCGTTTTTTTTATTCCCTTTAGATGAATCGCCTGATTGTAAAAAGTGCTAAGTTTATCTATGGCCGAATGCGCCTGCAAATGATACCGTTTCTTTACCAGATTGTATAAATGATCCCAGAATAGTTGCTGGGAGGCCGAAACATTTTTACCGCTGCCCAGCCAGACAATTAAATGGGGGGATGTACAGGCATTTTGATCAAACAAAAATGTATCGTTGTAAAAGGCCCGGGCTATTTTTTTTGGAGATCTTTCATGAATATACTTATCGGCGTTCATCACGCAGATGGAATACTTATCCCCAAAACTTACATCAATGGCTTTGGCGCTTAAGCTGATTTTTTTTATTTCACGAACAGCCTGATCACCGCCCCAAATTATTCTTGCATCACAAATAGAAGAAAAACAGGCCGTGGCAGAACTCAGCTTATCATAGCGGACAAGCAGCATGCGTTGTGAGAACAATTGGAATTCCGCTTTCTCACTCAACTCCTGAATGGCCTGGCAGACCATATCGACCTGTTTAAATTTTTTGGAAGGCAATCGCACAATATTGAGGTTGCCTGAAAGGATTCCGGATACCAATGAATAAGCAAAATTCATGGGCATGTTGGAAGGGGAAATGTGAAAAACTATTCCTCTTCCGGTTCGTCTGTTAGCTGGCGGGGAATAGACTTTTTTAAGCTGAATTAAATTTGCCTTTCTGCAAAAAAAGGCAAAGGCAGCTATTTCAGGGAAATCAGTTGATTGGGGGTCGTTTCTCAGGAGGATGGATAGAGCATTCAAAAATGAAATTGCATTTTCGGAGAAGGCTTCTTCCGCCTGCATTTGAACAATTTTGTTCAAATTAAAATCCTTAGGGAACAGAACTTCTATATTTTTAAAATGATTACGCATAGCTATCGCTGCAACCCCTTGGTTCTGCATGTTTTAATCGCCCTGTTATTTTAAAATATTTTCCCAGCCGCTTGCAGGGGCAGTTGTCTTCGCCCAGCAAAATGCCTGTATCGTCGGTGAGTAATGAATGCCCGGGGTAACTTGTGGGCAATAAGGAAAGTGTCTGTATGATTCCTTCTTCACCAATAGCAGCCACCGAAAAATCAAGTGCACGCCGTATGATAATATCTGAAAATACAGAAGCGTGGTAATGTCCGGATTCGCATTGCATATAAATACTACCCGTTTGCTCTGCCATTCCATAATAATCGTATACCTGCTGGATGCCACAAACTTCCTTTAGTTTGTTTCGGAAATCTGTCGCTGAAACAGCTTCTTTTTCTAATTTTTTCCAACCGCCTCCATGTATTAAAACAGCATTTGAAAGGTCGGGCTTTGTCCCGGATTTTAAAAGTGCCTGGTAAAAATACTGGTAGACCATAAATGTAAAACCAAATAAAAAAATACGTTCTCCCTGCTGTTGTTTTATAAAAGTCTGCAACAATTCAATGTTCAATTCCATTTCTTCATTTAAAACATACACCTGCTTTGAACCCAGCATCGAAAAGCCTGATACTCCGGCTGCCCTTGCGGAAATCCGGGCTCTGTTATGAATGATGTTTTCTGCATCGATAATCATCATTGGAATTCGTTTGTTCCCGATAAAGGAGGAAACGATTTTAGCAAGCACTTTTGTCTGCCTGGCTGCGTTTTCCTTATCAAGAAATACCTGGGTTTTTTTTTGCTCAGATGTTCCTGAAGAAGAAAGTGTTTTTACAATGTTTTCTGCTGCTGTGCTTCTTAATTCATTTGTCTTGAATAATTGCACCGGCAGAAAAGGCAAATCGGTGTAAGCGTGTTTTTTTTTGAGATCAAAACCAATGCTCTTCATTATTTTCCGGTAAGGTTCGCAATGCGTATAATGATGTTCGGATAAGCGGGCAAGAAATGAACTGAAGAGTTTTTCTTTCTCCGTTTTGTTTAAGGAATAGGGCTTTATTTTCAGGATTTCTTCTATGTTCATAAAACTGCTAAGCTGGAATAATTAATTTTTCCAACAGCATTTTTCGGAATTTCATCGCAGTGCTGAACGGAAAAAGCGCTGGGATGAATACCGGTTTTGGTGGAAATGTACTGCTTTATCTCAAGCAACTTTGTTTTGTCGCTTGTAAAAATCACCATGTTGTCATCATGGCCGGTGCAGGCACAGTCCGGGCTTATTTTGGCCAGCAGGCTTTCTGCCTCATCCAGGTTGAGCCTGTTGCCGAATAATTTTATACATCTTTTTTTTCTGCCCAATATATAATAAAAATTATCTTCATCTTTTTTTGCGAGATCCCCGGTAAACAATACAGCACGATTCTCATCGCCTTTTATCAAATCATCACCTGAACCGGAATAGCCCATCGAAACATTTTTTCCCTTGTAAACAAGTTCCCCAACAAGGCCGGCTTCATGAATTTCATTTCCATGATCATCCACTAAATTAAATTCGCAACCCGGTAAAGGCATACCAATACTCCCTGTTTTTTTAATCGCATACTCAGGAGGCAGGTAACTCATCCGGGCTGTTGCTTCTGTTTGCCCGTACATCACAAAAAAACGTTTGCCCGCATTTAAAGCGTAACCCGAAATATACCTGTTCAGCTCATCGTTCAATTTGCCTCCGGCCTGTGCCAATGTTTTTAGTGAGGGAAAGGACATTTCAAAAAATTTAAGTTGCTTCAATAGCTGAAAGGTAGAAGGAACTCCTGCTAAAGAGCTTGCTTTATGGTTTTTAAAAAAATCCCAGAAACCTTTTTCTACCAGCGTTTTTGAGGTGAGTAAAATGGTTGCTCCTTTTATTAAATGAGAATTAATAACCGATAGCCCGTATGCATACCACATGGGTAAAGTAGTAATGGGGCGTTCCTGTTCATCAATACATAGATAAGATGAAATGGATGCAGCATTTGCTTTTAGGTTTTCATAGCTGATTCGAACAAACTTAGGGCTTCCTGTACTTCCCGATGTTGTTAGAAGCATTGCCAGATCAGGATGCAAAGCAAAACTATTTTTTTCCTCCAGCTTCACCAAGGAGTAATTGTATGTTGAAAAAACTATTTCACAGGTTGAAAATTCATTCACCCGCTTATCGGGCAACCATAAATATGCGGGATGGTAAGTTGTGATAAGCCCCTGCAAAAATTCACTGTCTAAGGATGAATCAAGCATGAGGGGAACAATGGACCTGGATAAAAAAGAAATATATCCGAATAATGATCCAACAGTGTTTTGGGACAAACAAAATACGAGACAGCGTTGTGGAATTATTTTACTGATCGTTTCAGAAAACTTACTGATATCACCATAAGTAAAAGACAAGCCATCATCCGTAATAAGTGCTGTTCTGTTTTCGGGCTGTTTTGTTTCAAATGGAAACATTGTTCTTCAATTTTAAAGACAAATATTTTTTTTGGATGCCGGCAGCAATTTGTTCAGGCAGCAATTGATTTTGTTCCAGCATGTATACATAAGTTCCGGCTTTTTGAAATTCATCTTCAATGCCAAGCCTTAACAAAACGGGATGTTGTTCCAGCGAACTCAAATGCTCCGCTATTGCCCCTCCCAGGCCTCCCATCTTACTGTGTTCTTCAACAGATACGATTAATTCAGAAGAACTTATTTCATTATCAATCAATGTCGTGTCCAATGGTTTGATGGTGTGCATATCAATCACCGAGGCCCGGATACCCTGCTGTTCTAATATTGCTGAGGCCATGAGCGCATTATAAACCATGGAGCCGGTGGCAATAATTGTTATATCAGTTCCGGTCTTTAGTTTTATTGCTTTCCCAATTTCAAAAGCATATTCATTTTTGTATACGATGGGATGGTTCATTTGCCCGGTCAGTCTTAAATAAACCGGCCCATCATAATGGACGGCTGCTTCCATAGCCTTTGAAAGCTCGGTACAATCGGCCGGTGAAAGAATTGCAATACCTGAGATGGCCCTCATGATGGCAAGGTCTTCCTTGCAATGATGTGTAGTCCCGAATACGCCTGTTCCAAAACCAGCACCAACACCAACTAATTTTACATTTCTTTGCATGTAACCTAAAAAATGCCTTGTTGGTTCGCAGGCCCTCATGGCAGAAAAACTGGCAAAGGAAATGGCAAAAGGAAGGAGTCCTTCAGTAGCAAGAGCCGCAGCTATGCCCACCATGTTTTGTTCTGCAATACCGGTATTGATCAGGCGGTCGGGAAATGTTTTTCCAAAACGGTCTAAGCCGGCAGTTTTAGTCATATCACTTGATACGGCAATAATCCGGGGATTATCTTTTGCAAGTTCGAGTAATGTATTTCCGAAACTACGTGTCTGTCCTAACAGGGACCATGCTCTTATATTTTTAGAATTGTATTCTATCATAAACGAATAATTAAGCGGGCAAGTCCATCATGGCTTTCTCAAATATTTCCTTCGTAACAAGTCCGTGGTGCCATTCAGGATTATTCTCCATGAAAGAGATGCCTTTTCCTTTAATAGTCGGCGCAATAATTACACGGGGCTTCCCTTCCACGGGTGCTTGTGCTAAGGCCTCTAACAGTTGAGCAACATTGTGCCCATCTTCTGTTTTTATCACTTCCCAACCGAATCCTTTCCACATGTTTTCAAGTTGAATATTTAACACATCGCTAACATTACCATCTGATTGCATCCTATTCAGGTCTATAATTGCAGTTATATTTGATAATTTAAAATGGGGTACCGACATGGCTGCTTCCCAAACGGAGCCTTCGTTGCATTCGCCATCGCCCAGCAATACATAAACATGAAAGGGATTGTTTGTTTTGCGAGAGGCCAGTGCCAGCCCAACACCGTAGCTTAAACCAAAACCCAGTGTGCCATTAGAATACTCCTGACCCAATTCAGGAATGATATGTGAAGTGCAGAGTAAATCCCCCCCATTTTGTGAAAAGGTCAGCAGCTTCTCTTCGGTAATAATTCCACAGGCTTCCTGCACCGAAAAAAGTGTGATGGAGCCATGACCCTTGCTCAGAATAAAGCGGTCGCGGCCTTTCCAGGCTGGTTCGGCGGGCTTAAAGTTCAACACTCCACCATAAAGTGCTGCAACAATTTCGACTATACATAAATTGGAACCCATGTGGGCCCCGTTGGAGCCGGCCGAATAAGCCATTTTCAGCAAATTCTTTCGCACACGGGTAGCCAATGCTTCACAGTTTTTAATAAGCTCCGTTTTCTTGTTCATTTTAATAACTTAGAGTGCGATCCCATATTTTTTTATTATTTCAAGTCCTTTTACATAAGAACTAAAATCAATAATATCGTCCATTCCTATCATAATATTAAAGGTCTCTTCCATTTCGGCAATCATTTTCATGTGACCAATAGAATCCCAACTGTCTACACCCTGATAGTTCAGCGTTGGAAGATCTTTTTCTTTCACCTGGAATGAGTTGATAAAAACCTGCATGTATTTTTTCTTATTGCTCATACATTCAATTTACTCCTTGTTTATACATGCGCGAAAGATAAATATTTTCGGGCTTGACATCCGAAGCGGCTGATAATTTTTTAAAAGTAAACCATTCCCCTTTGCCTGTAAATACAAATCCCAGACTTTTAAGCAGGTTCATTTCAGCCCTGTTCATGCTATTGCTATTGAAGCCGGTATACCTGAGCAGGCAGATGTTTTCATTTTCCAATGACTGCAGAATTCTTTTTAAAAACAATTGCCTGCTTTTTTTATTTAGGTTTTTATCAAACAGTGTTTGTTCAATAAAAGCAACATCTTTTTGAATACTGCATATAACCTGGGCTACCAACAAATTATTTTCATCCAACAGCTGATACGATTGAAAGTGAATAGGATATGGGTTTTCCGAAATTTTCCAGTTTAAATAAGCTTTATCCTGCAATAAAAAAATCATGTTATCTGCTGCTGCATTTCGAAAGAGTCTGTCGTTTGCATTTAACTCACTATTGAAACGATACTTATTCTTTTGAGAAAGAATAAATAATTTTTTGAATGAAAGCAGGTGAGATAAACCGATGCGAATGGCCATTTTAAAATTAGCTATACCGGTATTGTTCGGCTTTAATGTTGTAATATGTTTGAATGCCTTAAGCGGCTTTAATACAAGTACTGCGTGACTGGATTTAAAAGAGTTTTCAAAGCCTAAACGTTTGTATGTTGCAGGAATAGTATTAAAACCCCATAAAAATTCAATTCCTGTTTTACGGCATTCTTCAATCACAACGCTGCACAGCTCTTTGAGTATATCGGTTTTCTTGTATTTAATTAAGGCTTTAACATCAATCAGGGTGGCCTCTCCTTTTGCACTTAGAATCTGTCTGCCATCTTCAGCAATCATTTTAAGTAGTACGACGGATTGTACTCCCACTAAAACATCTTCCTTTCCGGCTTCACTTTCCCAGGCACCTGCATAAATAGCCTTTCCGTTTGGGCACTGCATAAATTCCCAGCAGAATGCAGAGTAAGTCCGGGCTATAGTGGGTGCAGGGCGGTCAATATGAGAGGTCTTGTTGTAAAAATCATTCACCGCATTGTATTCTGATTCCTTCAGTAATTTTATTTCAATCGGCATTGCAAATAAAAATTAATCATTTTTGTGATCCGGATTTGCTGTCATCAACATCCTGCTCTTTCATCAGCACAAAGCTTCTTTGTCCGGCCTGCAATATACAATACTTCGGTTCAAAATAACAAGGGCCATAAGCTATAGGTTTGTTTTTTATCTGGAGAAGGCCCGGTTTTTTAATAAGGACTTAAGCCTGAACAGGCGACTAAGTTAACGATTTCGGGAAGAAATTAATATGGAATGAGATTTTCGTCTTTAAACACTCCGCATGGCTACTCAGCTTTTTGGCTTGTTGTTTTAGTGCAAACAAATTTTCTGTCTTACAAAGTTCAGTTGCCAGTTGCAGGGTTTATTTCACCACTTACAAAATGATACCCTGGGCTTGCAATTAATTTTACCAGTTTGCGTTCTTGTTTCTACCTTTTATTTAACCGAAACGCGCCTGTATAAACAAATTGAATACAGGCCTGATTTTCGGGGCTGGGAAGTGTTGAATAAAAGAGGTGGGCAACAGCCAATTGTAGAATAAACCGGGTTTTAGGACAGTTTTTGGCCAGACTTATACTTTGCACGGGAATGGAAATTAAAACGGGATGTGCCAAAAATTGATTTAACGGTAAAAGCCGGGTAATTTATAGGTGTTAATTTGGTAGCCGGTTATTGATTATGAACAAGATAAATAAAGTTGGGGGAATATATAGTCCAAAAATGCAGCGGTAGGAATTCGACGAAGGCTTGTTTTTTTGCCCTGAAAATATTGCTGAAAAGTAAGCGGACTTCGTAAATATTTTTAGCTTTGTTCCTTTTTTTAGTTAATGAAGACATAGCACAGACTTAACATGGCCTGTTTGTACAGGCAATAGTTTTGTAAACTGAAGAGGACCGGAAAGAAATATGGCCGGACTTTCTTTAATTAAAAACCAGAACTGTTAAACGAATAAACAATAGAACAATTATAACAAATAAACGACTGAACTGTTAAACGAATAAACCATTAAACGATTATCTTATGTTATCACATTCGCGTATTGCCCTTGCCCTGCTTTTATGCTCAACAGCCGCCCTGGCTCAAACTCCGCAAAATTCGGGTATAGGAACAAACAGCCCGGGCTCGAAATTGGAAGTTAAAGCAGAAACCAATGACGCCAACAAATCGGCGTTAAATGTTACGGATAATGCAGGCAGGAGTTTATTGTTTATAAGGAATGATGGGAAAATAGGCATAGGTGCAAGCCCCAATTCAGGTTCTTTGTTTTCTGTATCCAGCACTTATTTAGGGGAGAGCAATACGCATGTTGCATTATTTAATCAAAACAATGCTTACACGGGTACATTTACCGGGAACAATCCTATTGTTGAATTTTACAATGTAAGCCAAACTGTGGGGAGCAGGTCAATAATTAAAATTGGTCACGGCAGTATAAATTATGCTGCTGCTTTTGGTAGCATATACAATAGTGGTGGAAGCAGTAATGATGTTTTTTTAAAAGGTTTTAACGGAGGAGATATTTTATATGCTAAATGGTTAGATGGAACAACAGGTTATTTAACTGGTATTGGCACATCTTCTCCAACAGCTATAATAGATGTGGCAGCTTCAACGACATCAGCGGCTTCTTTACGTCTGCATTCAGGTTCAGCGCCTACCAGCCCTAACGATGGTGATGTATGGTACGATGGTACTAACCTTAAGTTTCGTAAGGGAAGTAATACGGTGGATTTGACGGGAGCAGGCTCGGGAGGTGGGCAATGGACAGAAAGCGGAAGTGATATTTATCGCTCTGCCGGTAATGTTGCAATTGGAACTTCTGTTTTCAGTGGCCGTGCTCTTGATATAAAGCAAGGTACAAGCTTGGTCTCTATTGGTGAATGGACGGGCACAGGCTTAGGCGCTATTTATTTTAATCAAACTACTCCAGGGAATAATAACTATACTCTGCTCGGAAGTACTAGTACTACTTATCTAAATGCACCCTCAATTTTAACATTTAGAATAGATAATACTGAAAAATTAGTATTTGATACCTGGGGTGCTCAGTTTAAACCCGGCGTGAATATTAGTACAGGGGGAAATATACCAACAGCAAGCATGGATATTGGTGCCTCTACTACTTCAGCAGCCTCTTTACGTTTACGTTCCGGTTCAGCACCTACTACTCCAAATAACGGAGATATTTGGTTTGCAGATGATATCTTTAATTTTAAAGGAAGCATCACTGGTACTCATGCATATTTCAGTGGTACAGTGTTTTCAGATAATATACAGGGGAATAATAACTCTTACATAACTTTAAAATCACAATTAAATTCAACTCATCCTATAATATTAAACCCTACCGAATACTATGGTTTCGAAATAGTATCTACCAATGCTCTTGCTACTGGTATTTTGAGGGCCAATCAAAGCACCAACAATAACTTCAGAGATCAATTTAACAGTGCGGGCGATTATTATTATGAAACATCAAGCGATAACGGAACAACCTATAATGAAATAGCCCGCTTTAAACAAAATGGGGTAATTAAATTTACTGGCCTTTCCGGTACCGGCTCACGCATGGTGGTAGCCGATGCTGCTGGTACATTAAGCACCCAGGCCATTCCTTCGGGTGGTTCATTAACAGGCACAGCCAACCAGGTGGTTTATTTTGGAAGTGACGGTGCAGCTACAAGTTCCAACAGCTTTACTAATGTAGGCAATGGCACCTGGAAAATTGGGAGTGGCGCTGATTATCCGGATGGAACAGTTATTATGCACAATGCACAGTTCCGTAGTGGTAATGGTACTTTGGGTGATACCAAAGGAGATATCAGGTTTAGTAATAGTGGGATCTTGTTTGCAGATCCGATCAGTTATCACCCTGTAATGTTCGAAAACCATATAAAAATGTCGGGCACAAAATGGTTTAGCAATGAAAATGATGCGTTTGCCATGTACTTTGTTTCCACTGCCCATCCTTATGGTGGCTTGTCTACTGGTGTTAGTGCTACGAAATTAATTGTGTCACATGATAATGCTACTCCAAACATCAGCAGTTCGGGTAATATTATCTCCACACTTGACGGGGATAATGATGGTACCGGGCATTATTACGGATGGAACAACAATATGTCTACTGAACTGATGCGATTAACGGAAGAAGGAAAATTAACTGTAAATGTCGGGGTAAATGGCCTTAAGTTTTTAACTGTTGGAAGTGAATTTTCACTTACGGATGCCTGGGGAGATGGGAATAATTCCATTACCGTATCAGGGCACAGAAGAATTAACCAGGATCTTTCTACTTCGGGAATGCCAAGTTTTCAGGGGATTTCAACCTATAGCCCTGGAATAGCAGTGCCTTTTACAATCACTGCACGTCACGGAGCAAATGGAACTGCGGATATACGGGAACATTTTGAATTTAAAAGGGATGCAGATACTGATCCGTTTAACGGATACGGGGATGCTATTAATTTAAAACTTCACAACGATAATGATGCATTTGTAAAGGCAGCCAACATTGTATGGACACTTGAAAACATCAGCCCGGGCTCAGAAGACGGATCACTTCGTTTTAGTACGGTAGCCAATGGTGCCTTTGGAGAAAGGATGAGAATAAATAAAGATAAAGTAGGCGTTGCTACTTCATCACCCAATTCAACATTAGAGGTAGGGGGGTCAATAGGTTACAAAGTAGTAAGCAAAACAAGTGATTACGCTGCGGGTAACGAAGCCATTATATTGGCCGATGCCGGCTCAGGGAATGTAACCATTAGTCTGCCTGCTGCTTCAGCTGTTGCCGGCCGTACTTACACCATTAAAAAAACAAATAACGGAAACAATGTAATTATAGATGGCAATGCTTCTGAAACAATTGACGGAGCTGCTACCAAAACATTAAGTGCCCAATACAGTAAAGTAACTATTGTGTGCGATGGAAGCAATTGGTTTGTTATAGAAGATTAGGCGATTAGCTAATTAGCTGATGTGATGATTAGCTGATGGGGGAGACAGGTAAATTAAAACCTGATAGGTGTTGTTGATTAGCTGATTGATTTGAAGATGTGTTGATTTGAGGATTTGAAGATGGGAGTAGTAGGTAAATGAAACCCTGATTGGTGTTGTTGATTAGCTGATGTGATGATATGCTGATTAGCTGATTGATCCGATAGCTATCGGATTGAAAATTTGAAGATGGGCCTGGATTAATTTTGGAATAGAAACTTCAATAAGATTTTTTTAAATCAACAATTAAAAGATGAAGCCTACAAAGTACAATATACATTATACAATAAATATGACTTTTTTTAAACGTTTCATTGCCGCCATCGCTCTCCTTTTACTGGGGGTTCATGCCGGTACATTTGCCCAAAGCTGTAGTAGTGGATGTACCACCAGTATTTCACAGGACGATTACAGCAGTTATACCATTAACAATGGCGAACAATTGTGTATTGCTGCAAGTGCTAAAGTATATGGTAATATTATATTGAATGGTGGAACAATTTGTAACGATGGTTTGTTAAGGCCGGCTTCCTTGCAAATTAACAGCGGTACTATACTTAATCACGGCACAATTACTTATTCCGGAATACTCGAACTGAGCAGTACTGCTGTGCTGGAAAATTATGCCAATGGAAAGGTGGAGGTGGGGCAGCAATTTATCGTTGGCCCTTTTGCCCGGTATACCGAAATGGATGCTTCTGCACATCTTATAGTTGACCCTTCATTTATCAGATACCTCGTTTATTGGGAGAACATGGTCAGCCTCGTTCAGGAAGGAAGCAATTTAAGAAAAATAGGATTTGACGAATACAACAACAGCGCTTCCTCCATCAATAAACTGGCGGCCAATACCAACGGCTGGTTCGAGTATGTTGTGAGTGGAGAAAGATGTTTTATTGGGTTTTCGGATAATACGACTGAATTGTCAGGAACAGATCAGTTTCACGAAACAGACTATGGCGTATTTGTAGAAGGCTCAAGTTTGTATCGTGTTGTAAATGGCCAGTTGACTTTAATTGATAATGTACCGGTTGTTGCCAACGACATTATCAGGATAGAAAGAGTGGGTACCGAAATGCACATTAAGAAAAACGGAACCATTGTTCATGCTTTAACCAATGCGCTTACCAGCCAGCTGTGCATCAGGGCTACCATTGTAAGAGCCGGTGCTTTAATAAGCAATACAGTTTGTAGTTTCCCTGCAACTTATACCTCGCCTCTTGCATTGTCAGCTCTTGTAAATACACTTGCTATTGGTGAAAACAACACCGGGGCAATAGACATAACTGTAGCAGGCGGCACGGCTCCTTATACCTATAGCTGGCAAGCGGGTGGACAAAGCACGCAGGATATTGCAACACAGTCTGCCGGTACATACACTGTAACTGTTAGCGATGCCAACTCAATTACCAAACAATACCCTGTTGGAGTAGGATATAAAATGTACTGGGAAAATTTTGTGTCTACCGAGCAAAACGGGGATGACCTGGTGAAAATTGCTTTCGACGGCTACAACAACAGCGCTTCATCCATTAATAAATTAGCGGCCAATACCGATGGCTGGATGGAATACACAGTTAAATCCTTTATCCGCTGTATGTTTGGTTTCTCGAATGTAACGGGCAGGACTTCCGGAGCATCGCAGCACGAAGCCATTAATTATGGAGTTTCAATTGACACAGACGTTTTGTACCAAACCATGAATGGAACGGGCCAGCCAAAATCGGCCCTCAAAATAGGGGATATCATCCGAATTGAACGTATAGGTAGTACCATGTACATTAAAGTAAATGGTAAAACGGTTGATACATACAGCAATGCTTTAAGCGGAGAATTAAGTGTAAGGGCAACCATTTATTCGGTGGGTTACAAATTAGAGAACCCACGTTGCAGTTTTACAGCACCTTACAGCAGTCCGGTACGCTTAACCAATGCGGTCACTACCATTGCTTCCGGCGAAAACAATACCGGGACTGTTGATTTAAGTGTAAGCGGTGGTACCGCTCCTTATACCTACAGCTGGCAACCCGGGGGTCAAACTACCCAGGACATTAGTGCACAGGCTCTGGGAACATACAGTGTAACTGTTACCGATGCCAATGCAAAAAGTCTGCAATTACCAATAGGTATAGGCTATAAAACCAGCTGGACTAATTTTGTGGAAACTCAGCAAACAGGCGATGACCTTGTAAAAACAACCACCAGCTGGAACAACAGTACATCCACCGCAAACCGGCTGGCAGCAAATACCGATGGCTGGTTTGAGTACACCTATAAATCCTTTGTACGGGCTATGCTTGGTTTCTCTGATTTTACAGGCCTCTCAACAGGGGCTACACAATACACCACGATTGCTTATGGTTATATGAGTGATGACAACCGTTTGGCGAAGTGCATCAATGGAAACACAACACCATTAACTTCTTTGAAAACAGGAGATGTTATTCGTGTTGAACGCATAGGAACGACCATGTACATTAAAGTAAACGGTGAAACCTTCGATACCGAAACCAATGCCTTAACTGCTGAATTGTGTGTAAGGGCCAGTATTTATTCAGAAGGCTATAAGCTGGAGAATTTGAGGTGCAGTTTTGCTGATCCGGCAATGTTAACTTACCATGTTTATTGGGACAATTTAGTAGGTATGACCACAGATGCGGGTAACTTATACAAATCAGCTTATGACCCCACCGAAAACAATGCATCGAGTATTAATAAGCTAAGCGGCGATGGCTGGATAGAATACAGCATAAGTAATTTGGCACAAAGCAACCGTTACATAGGATTTTCGGATGTGATGGGTATGACCACCGGCGGTACCAACCAACACCTGAACATTAAATACGGTTTGTATTTAGGAGGAACCAATATATACGTGGCCCGTGAAGGAACAACAGTTAAACAGACTTCTATTCACATAGGCGATGTAATCCGGATTGAACGAATAGGTTCCGTAATGCGGATGAAAATAAATGGAAATGTTTACGACGAGTTGACATCCGCAATTACGGGCGACGTAGTTATCCGTGCCTGGATATGGAACGGAGGGACTTATATTGATGGACACGATTTACGTTGCAGTTTTGCTGCCCCTTATACCGAAGCCATTACCATTAATAATGCAGTAAGTAACTTAACCAGTAGCAGTGATGGAAATATAGGCGCTATTAATTTAACCCTAAGCGGAGGCATCGCACCCTTCACTTATAACTGGCAACCCGGCAATGAAACCAGCGAAGACCTTACAGGTAAAAATCCTGGGACTTATAGTGTTACTATTACCAGTGCTAACGGTGAAGTTCGTCAAAGGCAATATGGAGTTGGTTACAAAGTAAATTGGGACAATTTAGTAGGTATGACCACAGATGCGGGTAACTTATACAAATCAGCTTATGACCCCACCGAAAACAATGCATCGAGTATTAATAAGCTAAGCGGCGATGGCTGGATAGAATACAGCATAAGTAATTTGGCACAAAGCAACCGTTACATAGGATTTTCGGATGTGATGGGTATGACCACCGGCGGTACCAACCAACACCTGAACATTAAATACGGTTTGTATTTAGGAGGAACCAATATATACGTGGCCCGTGAAGGAACAACAGTTAAACAGACTTCTATTCACATAGGCGATGTAATCCGGATTGAACGAATAGGTTCCGTAATGCGGATGAAAATAAATGGAAATGTTTACGACGAGTTGACATCCGCAATTACGGGCGACGTAGTTATCCGTGCCTGGATATGGAATAACGGGACTTATATTGATGGAAATGATTTAAGGTGCAGTTTCACCGATCCCTCACAAACCTCTTATTCTGTGTATTGGGAGAATTTTTCCTACAGCGAACACAAAGGTGATTCTTTAACAAGTACTTATGACGGCTGGCATGCAGGAGCCTCTACCATCAACAAACTGGCTTCCAATACTGATGGCTGGTTAGAATATACCGTAGACCGCGACCTTGGCTTTATGTTTGGTTTTTCGAACATAACAGGCACTACCACTACCCATCCACAATACAAGGATATTTATTATGGGGCTTATATTAATGGGAATCAATTGTACAATTGGATTGGTAATAGTCACAGCAATAATACATTACCAGGCGGTATAAATATTGGGGACAAAATCCGTATAGAACGCAAAGGCAATAAAATGTTTATTCGTAAGAACGGTGTATTGGTAGACAGTTTATTAAACGCAGATACCGGAGACCTTCATGTACGTGCAGGTATCGGAAACAACGCCGTAAGTGTAAAAGGAATGCGTTGTAGTTTTGCAGCCCCTTATAACAACTTGATAAAAATTACTAATATGGTTAACAATTTGTCTGCTTCAGGAGATGGCAACATAGGCGGTGTAGACTTAAATGTAAGCAACGGAACAAGCCCTTACACTTATAGTTGGCAACCCGGTGGCGAAAGCACC